>CAWUIP010000107.1:0-11950 GCA_963922415.1 uncultured Aliishimia sp.
CAGCCCGTCGCCAAAAGCGATTGGTTGTTATAGGTCAGTTGCATGAACCGCACGCCCAATTGGTGGACGATTTCAATCAAGCCAATGTCGTCTTCGATGGGGCTTGGGTTCTGAAAACCAAAGAAAACGGCTGTCCGCCCTTCGGCCTGCGCGCGCTCTACATCTGCGCCGGTGGTGCCGCGAAAGATCAGATCAGGATGTGCTTCGAACCAGCGGTTCCACGCCTCAAGGTTCAGCACCATCTCGCGAAAGCTCTCGTGATAGGCGATGGTCACATGGACCGCATCCACCCCGCCCTCGCGCAGTTGCGCGAAGATCTTCGGCGACCAGTTGCAGTATTGCAGACAATCAATCAAAGGTGCTGGCATAGCGGCGCAACCATGCGCGCAACCCCTTGCCTTAGCAAGCAGTTTGCGCGCTGATCGGTGCGGCGTTTAAACCGGCTCTTGCGTGTGTTTGCGCAACTCTGCCCGCGCAACTTGGCGGCGGTGCACTGCGTCGGGCCCGTCGGCCAGGCGCAGCGTGCGCTGATGGGTCCAGGCGATGGCCAGCGGTGTGTCTTGGCTGATGCCCTGGCCGCCATGCATCTGGACGGCCTCGTCGATCACCTTCAGCGACACCCGAGGCGCCACCACCTTGATCTGGCTGATCCACGGGGCGGCAGCGCGCGGGTCGCCCTGATCCATCATCCAAGCGGCTTTCAGGCACAACAGCCGCGCCATCTCGATCTCCATCCGGCATTCGGCGATGATATCGTAGTTTGCACCCAGCTTGGCGAGTGGCTTGCCAAACGCTTCTTTGGCAAGCGAACGTTTGCACATCAGATCAAGTGCGGCCTCAGCCTGGCCAATCGCGCGCATGCAGTGATGAATGCGGCCCGGTCCAAGGCGACCTTGCGCGATCTCAAACCCGCGACCTTCACCCAACAAGAGCGCGACCGCCGGAACCCGGACATTTGTGAACCGGATATGCATGTGCCCGTGCGGCGCGTCGTCATGGCCATAGACTTGCATGGGCCGCAGGATCTCGATGCCTTGCGTGCCCGCTGGCACAACGATCATCGATTGGCGCTTGTGCTTGGGCAGGTCATCACCGCCCGTCTTCACCATGACGATGTAGACCTTGCAGCGCGGATCCCCGGCGCCAGAGGCCCACCACTTCTCGCCGTTCAGCACATAGTCGTCGCCATCGCGCACGCAGGACATCGAAATGTTGGTCGCGTCGGAGGAGGCCACATCCGGCTCGGTCATCAGATAGGCCGAGCGGATCTCGCCCGCCAGAAGCGGCTTGAGCCAAGTTTCCTTCATCGCATCCGTGCCGTAGCGCTCGAACACCTCCATATTGCCGGTATCGGGTGCGGAGCAGTTGAAGACCTCGGCCCCAAGCGGCGTGCGCCCCATTTCTTCGGCGAAATAGGCGTATTCGACAGTGGTTAGGCCAAGACCACGCGCGCTGTCTGTCAGCCAGAAGTTCCACAATCCGGCCTCTTTGGCTTTCGCTTTCAGGCCCTCCAGGATCTCGGCCTGGCGGTCGGTATAGGTCCAGCGGTCGCCTTTGCCGATCTCGGCCTGGTATTCTTCTTCCAGTGGTATGATCTCGTCCCGGATCATGGTTTTGACCCGCTCTAGCAGCGCAACTGTTTCAGCCCGCATCGCAAATGACATGTCCATGCTGCGCCTCCCTGACGTGACATCACCCTTGCCGTTGGGTCAGAGTTGCCTAATCCTGCGGACAAGTCGAGGGGGGAGGACGCGGCGTCATGCATCAATACGACCATGCCACGTTAGAGCAGTATCTGCAGGACCACATTGAGGGCTTCGATGCGCTAAGCGCGGTCGAGAAGTTTTCAGACGGGCAGTCCAACCCGACCTACAAGCTGGTCACGCCAGAGCGCGCTTATGTGCTGCGCGCCAAACCGCCCGGGGCGCTTTTGAAGTCAGCGCATGCGGTGGACCGCGAGTATCGTGTGATGAAGGCGCTGGAGGGGACCGCTGTGCCGGTGCCGCGCGTCCTGCATCTTAGCGGTGAAGACAGCCCCATGGGCCCGCAGTTTTTCGTGATGGAGATGGTCGAGGGCCGGATTTTCTGGGACCCCGCCTTACCGGATGAAACGGACCGGGGCACCTATTACGACGCGATGAACGGGGCGCTGGCGGCGCTGCATTCCGTGGATGTAGATGCCGTCGGCCTGTCGGATTTCGGCAAGCCCGGAAATTACTTTGAACGTCAGCTTGGGCGTTGGGCGAAACAGTACAAAGCCTCGGAAACCGATCCCTTGGCGGATGCGGATTGGGTGATCGACTGGCTGGGCGAACATATGGTCGCGGATGATGGGCAGGTCTCAATCGTTCATGGGGATTACCGCATCGACAACATGATCTTCGCCGCCGACGCGCCCCAGATATTGGCGCTCTTGGATTGGGAGCTTTCGACGTTGGGGCATCCGTTTGCCGATCTTGCCTATCAATGCATGCACTGGCGGTTGCCGCATCAGGGCGATTTTCGCGGCCTTGGTGGGGTGGATCGCGCGGCCAACGGGTTGCCGTCCGAGGACGACTATGTCGCGCGCTATTGTGAGAAGCGCGGTATTGCGCGGCCCGACAATTGGCGGTTTTATGTGGTGTTTTCCTATTTCCGCTTGCTGGCGATCCTGCAGGGCGTTCTGAAACGTGGGCTTGACGGAAACGCGTCCAACCCCCGCAACCTCGACATGATGAAGCATGTGATTGCGTTTATGGCGTCCGAGGCGAAGGCGCTGGCGCGGTAGTTACGCGACCCGCTTGCCCAGCACGTAAGTTTCGCGCACCTGCGCCGTGCCGCCCATGCGGCGGAACCGGATCAGGTCGGCGCGTTGACCCCTAGCGATGGTGCCGCGATCGGTCAGGCCCGTGGCCGCGGCGGGTGCTGCGGTCACGGTGGCCATGGCACGCGGCAGGTTGTCCCAGATATCGGCCAAGATCATCGCGCCCAAGAGCAACCCCGCTGGCACGTAGTCCGAACTCAGAATGTCCAACAGCCCGTCCGCCGCCAAGTCTTTTGCGGCTACGTTGCCGGAATGCGATCCGCCCCGCACCAAGTTTGGCGCGCCCATCATATTGGCGATGCCCGCCGCACGGTTGGCCGCTGCGGCAACTGAAGTGGTCGGAAACTCAGCAAGCCGAATGCCATAGGCCGCGCTAGAGGCGACTTGCGCCTCTGTCGTGTCATCGTGACTGGCCAAAACGGCCCCAAACCGTGCGGCCGCATCGACGGAGGCTTGTTCGTGCTTGGTGCCGAGGCGCGCATGGAGGTCGAGCAAAAATTCGCAGTATTCTTCGAAGTCGTCGCGGCTAAAGCCGTGCTTGCCACAGATATAGTCGGCGAATTTCTCCACATCCGTGAACTGCCGCTGCCCTGGCGTATGATCCATCAACGACACGATGCCCACACGATCCTCGGGACCGAACTCGGCCAGTTCTTCGACCAAAGTCTCGGAACAGGTTTCGGCGCGCAGGTGCAAACGGTGCGAGATCTTCAACACGCCGTCGCTGTGCATCTGCAGGATTTCCGAGGCCACTTGGCGTGCGTACTTGGCGTAGTCTGTCTTTTGTCCGCGATAGATCGAGCCGACGCGCAGCGCGTCGAACACCGTGGTGATGCCGCAGCCTGCAAGTTCCGCATCATGGGCGAGGATCGCAGGCCCGTGCGGCCAGTTCGCTTTGGGGCGCGGGGCGATGTGCCGTTCAAGGTTGTCGGTGTGCAGTTCCACAAGGCCTGGCGCCAAGTAGTCGCCTTCAAAGTCAACGGATCCAGGCGGCACGGAGGTTCCTGTCTCAATGCCTGTGATATAGCCATTCTCTACGGTCACAGACCCCGTCAGCACTTCGCCCGGCAAGACGATGCGCGCATTTGCCAGGTGCAGGGTCTGCGTTGATTGGGTCAGGTCTTTGGCACTCATTGAAGGGCTTTCTGCGGATACAAGCAAGCGCGCGCCGCCGCGATTGTGGCGTCCAGCGTGCCGGAATTGTCGATCTGGTGGGTCTTAAGGTGAGCGGGTAACGGTTCTGCGACACGGGTCAACCTTTTGGCGATGTCGTCTTCGCTTTCCCGACCGCGCGCGCGCAATCGTGCTGCCAAAACATGCGGTTCGGCTGTTAACGAGATCACCTCAAAGCCTGGAACTTTCTCGCCCGCTTCCGAAAGCACCGCGCGCGATAGGTTGATCAGCAAGTCTTGGCCTGCTGCCAACTCGTCCAGGATCGCGGTGGGGATGCCGTAAAAAAGCCCATGGGCGGGCCAGTGCAAGATGAACGCGCCCGCCGCCGCTTGCGCGCGGAACGCCTCTTCTGTGATCGGCTCATAGTCCTCACCGCCCGCTTCTGGCGCGCGGGTGATCGTGCGGCGCACCAGCTTTAGCCGTGGCTCGGCGGCGACAAGGGCGGCCATAACCGTGTCCTTGCCGACGCCTGACGGGCCAACGACTGCGATGAGGCGTCCGGGCGTCATGCCGCGTCGCGGGGGGTGAAGGCCGAGACATCGACCTCGCGGTCGGCCACACGGGCCCGTGCGTCGGCGTCGTGGAAGATGCCCACAATCGCGGCCCCGCGCGCTTTGGCCTCTTCGATCAGCGACAGCACCGTTTCGCGGTTGGTCGGATCGAGCGAGGCTGTGGGCTCGTCCAAGAGCATCGCGGGATAATCATGGACAAAGCCGCGCGCAATGTTGACGCGCTGCTGCTCGCCCCCAGAAAAGGTTGTGGGGCTCAGCGACCACAGGCGTTCTGGGATGCGCAAGCGCGCCAGTTGCGCTTCTGCACGGGCGCGGGCGGCCTCGACATCAACGCCAAGCGCCAGCAGGGGGTCGGCTACAACATCCAACGTTGGGACGCGCGGCACCACGCGTAAGAACTGTGACACATATCCCAACGTCGACTTGCGCAACGAGATCACTGTGCGGGGTGCGGCACCAACCAGTTCCGTCTCACCGATCCGGATCGACCCGTTGCTGGCGAGGTAATTGCCGTAAAGCATCCGCATCAGTGTGGATTTGCCCGCGCCGCTTTCGCCCGTGAGGGCCACGCATTCGCCGGGGTTCACGGACAGCTGTGCGCCCGCCATGACCGGGATCTGCGCCGCCCCTTGGTTGTGCAGCGTGAAGGTTTTGGAGAGATTTTCGACGGTGATCATGGGTCAGACCTGCAAAACGGAAGAGACGAGAAGCTGCGTATAGGCGTGTTGGGGATCGTCGAGGACCTGATCCGTGAGGCCCGTTTCGACCACATGCCCCGATTTCATCACCATTAGGCGGTCTGCAAGCAGCCGGACCACGGCCAAATCGTGGGTCACGATCACTGCCGACAGGCCCATATCGCGCGTGAGCGCGCGCAGAAGGTCGAGAAGGCGCGCCTGAACCGACACGTCCAAGCCGCCTGTGGGCTCATCCATAAAGACCAGACGCGGTCCGGTGACCAGGTTGCGGGCAATCTGGAGGCGTTGCTGCATGCCACCGGAAAAGGTCGCAGGGCGGTCATCAATCCGGCCTGTGTCGATCTCGACCCGGTCCAGCCAGTCGGCGGCCTTGCCCCGGATACTCCCATAGTGACGTGCGCCAACGGCCATCAGGCGTTCGCCCACATTGCCGCCAGCGCTGACGGTCATGCGCAGCCCGTCGCGTGGGTTTTGGTGCACAAAGGCCCACTCGGTGCGCGCCAGCATGCGGCGTTCGGGCTCTGACATCTTCAGAACATCACGCGGCCCGTCTGTGCGGGTGTCGAACAGGACCT
The DNA here is from genome assembly GCA_963922415.1 of uncultured Aliishimia sp. Taxonomy (GTDB): domain Bacteria; phylum Pseudomonadota; class Alphaproteobacteria; order Rhodobacterales; family Rhodobacteraceae; genus Aliishimia. The sequence continues at coordinate 5,762 of CAWUIP010000107.1, forward strand.
CGCCCATGGTCGGCGCCACGTGGCCCGCCATACAGTTGAGCAGCGTCGACTTGCCTGAGCCGCTTTCGCCCACAATCCCAATCACTTCGCCCGGATACAGGGCAAAGGACACATCAGCACACCCGACCTGACGGCCATAGCGCTTTGTGATACCGCGGACGTCCAAAATTGGCGTCACCATGGTGCATCTCCTTTGGAGGTTGCCGCGCCGAGAGGCGCAGAGTGTTTGGTCAATCTGAACCGTCTCATGCCGCACCTTTAAGGCGCGTGGAGAGGAACCGGTCGATGCTGCGATGCATCACGTCCGGCGCGTCGTATGGCAGCATGTGGGTGCCGGCGACTGTGTCGATCTGGGCGGATGGCACAAGGGCCGCGAGCGCCCGGCGCATGAGCGGTCCTGTTAGGATGCTGCTGCGCGCGAAGATCCCCAGGGTCGGGATCGTGATCTGGCGCAACAAATCCCGGGCGTCAAAGGCGCTGGTGGCTTGCATGATGTCGCCCAACACGGCGGGCGGTGTGGATGCGATGGCGTCACGCACCATGGGCCGGGCGCTGCGCTTGTTCACGCGCGTCGCGATAATTGGCGCGATCCACTGCGGCATCGTCGTGCGCCGCGCAAACTCCGCGCTGAAGGCGACGGTGCGATAGAACGGCTGTGACAGGATCCAAAGCGGGGCATCGATCAGCACAAGCGCCTTGCACCGTTCGCCAAGCCGCACGGCCAGATCAATCGCGATCATACCGCCCATCGAATGCCCCAGCAAAATCGGGTTTTGCGGCAGTTGCGACTCAATCGCATCGGCGAAGGCGGCGATGGTTGGGGCCTTGGCGCGCGGCGCGCCCGCGTGACCGGGCAAGTTGAGCCGAAGGCCTTGGACGCGCGCGTCCCAGGTGCGCGCGTGCTGGCACGCCCCGTGGAGCCAAACGCGGGTCCCAGTCGCACTCATTGGGTGGCTCCAAGCGCTGCGGAAAACGCGGTGGGGTGCAGCACAATGTCTTCGATCCCCAAGACGAAATCGCCATGCTCTGCCGCAGTCTGGCGTTTGATCTGGGCCCATTCTTCGTTGGCCATGAACGCGGCCCACTGCGCCGTCATCTCGTCCTCGTCCCGCCAGGCGAGCAGATAGACGAACCGCATGCGGTCTTCGCTGTCTTCTGTCCACATGGCCAGGATCGAAAACCCCTGCGCCCGCATCAGGCGCGCCGCATGGTCGCGAAACCGGTCCAGAAATGGCCCCCGATTGCCCGGTGGCACATCGTAAAGGCGCAACTGATTGATCATTCCGCCGGACCTTGCCCGGCAGCGCCACTATCAGCCGTTGCAACAACTGGTCCGTCGCGCCAGTTCGTTGTCTCACTGCCCGCCGCTGCCGCGCCAAAGAAACCGGCCCGACGCCGACTTTCGCAGTAGTCAGTGTCCGAACAGACAAACATGCGCCCGCCCGCGTCATCTGTGATGATCTCGTCGAGGTAGCTGTCCTCCGCCCCGCATAGCGCGCAAGGATGCTCTGCCTTTGAAGGATCAAACGGGTGATCCTCGAAATCGAGGCTGACCACCTGCGTGTAGGGCGGCACTGCGTAAATCCGCTGCTCGCGGCCAGCGCCGAACAGCTGAATTGCGGGCATTTCCATCTTGGGATTGTCGAACTTCGGAATCGGCGAAGGGTCCATCACGTAGCGGCCTTCGATCTTGACCGGATAGGCATAGGCAGTCGCGATATTGCCGTGCTTTGCGATGTCTTCGTACAGCTTCACATGCATCAGCCCGTAGTCTTCCAACGCATGCATCCGCCGCGTTTCGATCTCGGAGGGTTCAAGAAAGCGCAAAGGCTCTGGGATCGGCACTTGGTAGACCAAGATTTGCCCATCCGTCAGCGGCTCCTCCGGGATGCGGTGGCGGGTCTGAACGACCGTCGCCTCGCTTGTGTGCTCAGAGGTCGCGACATCTGCGGTCTTCTGAAAAAAGCGCCGGATGGAGACAGCATTGGTGGTGTCATCCGCGCCCTGGTCAATGACTTTCAGCGTGTCGTCGGGCGTCAGGATCGAGGCTGTTACCTGCACACCGCCCGTACCCCACCCATAGGGCATCGGCATTTCGCGCGATGCGAAAGGAACCTGATATCCCGGCACCGCGAGTCCTTTCAGGATCGCGCGTCGGATCATCCGTTTCGTCTGCTCGTCGAGATAGGCGAAATTGTAGTCGGTCATGTTTTGGCCTCACTCATCGCGTACAGATTTGTCCAGCCAGTAGTCGTTGGAATTGCCTGATGGACGATAAATCTGCGGAGCTTTTGATCTACAGCATTGCCGCCCTGTTTCTGATTTACTTGGCGCTGCAATTTTGGTTCGGCATCGTGCGTGACAGAACGCTGCGCAAAGTTGCCCGGCCTTTGGGCGGGTACCACTACGAATGGCGTGACCCGTTTGGCCGCGTGCACAGCTCTCGCACGCATCCGAAGCTCTATGGCAACGGAATCGGCGCAGATGGCGGCGGAACCGGCGGTGGAGACTGCGACGGCGGCGACTGACGTCATTCCGCGGCCTCCTGCGGGGCATGGGCCTCTTCGAACTCGCGGCGCAGCTTGCGCAGAAGTTCGGTTTCCGATTGGAAGTCCACGTAGTGCGGCAGCTTGATATGTTCCAGAAAGCCCGTCGCCTGGATGTTGTCGCCGTGGTAAAGCACAAACTCTTCGTTCTGTGCAGGCGCGCCCAGGTTGTCTTCGCCCAGTTCTTGCCAGCGCAGTGCCCGGTCGACGAGGGCCATTGAGATCGCCTTGCGTTCGGATTGGCCGAAGATGAGGCCGTAGCCGCGTGTGAATTGCGGAGGCGCCGCTTCGCTGCCTTGGAACTGGTTGACCGTTTCGCACTCGGTCAAGGTGATCTCACCGATTTCAATGGCGAAGCCAAGCTCGGGAATGTCCATTTCCACCGCCACAGCGCCGATGCGCAATTCGCCGACAAAGGCGTGGTTGCGGGCGTAACCGCGTTGGGTGGAGTAGGCCATGCCCAGCAAGAAGCCTTCATCCGAGCGGGCCAAAGACTGTAAGCGCAGCGGACGGTTGGCAGGAAGTTGCAGCGGCTCACGGGTCAGATCCCCCGGCATATCCTCTGCATCGACTTCCTGTTGGATGAGACCCTCTTGGTTCAGAAACTCGGTGACGCGTGGCATCGTTTCTGGATCTGCCTCGGGCAGGTCGCGCGGGCTCTCTTCGCCGTCGGCAGCCAGTTTGAAATCCAAAAGGCGGTGGGTGTAGTCGAACGTTGGGCCCAACACCTGTCCACCTGGCAGATCCTTAAAAGTCGCTGAAATCCTGCGGTCGCAGGCCATTTGGTCCGTTTCCACCGGCTGGCTAGATCCGAAGCGGGGTAGGGTCGTGCGGTAGGCCCGCATCAGGAAGATCGCTTCGATCAGGTCACCGCGCGCTTGTTTGATGGCGAGGGCGGCAAGGTCGGGATCGTAGAGCGAGCCTTCGGCCATCACCCGCGCCACGGCGAGTTTCATCTGGCCCTTGATTTGGTCCAGGCTGAGTTCCGGCACATCCGTGTCGCCGCGCCGCTCTTCGCCCAGCCAGTCGTGGGCCGCATCGATCGCGGCTTCGCCGCCTTTGACAGCTACATACATGTCAGGACACCTCGGTTGAGCGTGGCAGGCCGGCGACCAGATCGCCGGCGGTGAAGAAGGCATCAAACCCCAGCGGGAAGCGCGCGCGGTTGGTTTGGAAGGCTTCCGTTTCTGGCAGGCTGAGATGTGCTTCGCTCTCAATGCCCGGACCACGCAAGGTGGAACCTGAGGCGCTGAGCGTGCCGCACTCCACGATGAGCGTCACAGAACGGTCGGGATATTCGGGCGTGCCCATCGAAAACTCAGCCAGCGGTGCCAAATCGCCCCATGTTCCAAGAGCGAATTGGGCACCGCTGCGACCGGCGATGGGGGCGCCAGTATGAAAGGCCAGCCAAGTGCGCATGTCTTCGGTGTCATGCGCTGCACCCAAAAAGACAGGCGTTGTGGCATCGGCGAGGGTCAACAGCACCGTGGCGGCGGCAGGTGACAACGGGGCCGGGCCGCTGCCACCTGTAAGGGTTTCCAGCGTGCCAGGCCGGGCCATGGCATTCATCACACCGCGAAAGGCTGCGGCGGCATCTGTTGCGGGGGTCGAAAATCCCCCTGTGAGGGCTGCGACATTCGACATCAGTCTTCTCCCCGAACCAGCGTGAAAAAGTCGACCTTGGTCGCGGCGGCTTTACTGGCGCGCGCGCGCAGGCGTTGGTCGGCGGAACGGCGCAAGGGCTCGATCAGGCCCGATAGAATGCGGTGCATCAGATCAGATTGCAGCAGCGCATCTGCCAGGGCGGAGATCTCGGCATGCCCCTTGTCGCGGCCCTGCACGTAGCCAACCCCGACCGCGCCGCCTTCGACTTGCAGCGTGCAGCGGGTAACGGTCATTTCCCCAAGGTTGAACGCAGCCCCTGTTCCTCCTGCGCGGCCTTGTACCATCACAGCGCCGGCTTCGGGGCGTCGCAGCCAAGAAAAATCCGGTGAAATGTCGAGCTTGTGCCAAAGGTCTTTCACCTCTTGCGGGTCAGCTTTGGCCAGAACGGACAGCCAGGTTTTTCGATCCAATGCAGGTCTCCACGTGAAGCTGGGCGTCTGCGCCGAGCGAGTTTAGACTTCTTGCTAAGTTGTCTATAAATCTATACAACTAGACTAATATTAGGTGGAATCGCCCTTGAGTGCAACGCTCGGAATGTGAACTTTTGGTGACAGACATGGCGCGCACGCCTCTTTGGAAGTCTATCGCAACAGCCCTGCAGGCGGATATCGCTGCAGGACACTACCAGCCCGGTGATAAGCTCCCGACGGAGGCGGACCTGGCCACGCGGTTTGGGGTCAACCGCCACACAGTGCGACATGCGCTGAAGTCGCTCGCCGAAGCAGGCCTGGTCTACGCGCGACGTGGTTCGGGTGTGTTTGTGTCGGCAGATGTGACAGAATATCCAATCGGCAAGCGCGTGCGGTTTCACCAAAATTTGCGTGCAGCGGGGCGCACGCCCGCCAAGGCGGTTCTGGCATTGCAGCAACGAGTCGCGAGCGCTGAGGAGGCCGAGGCACTCTTGATTGCCAAAACTGACGTTGTGCTGGAATATATGGGGCTGTCGCTCTCGGACGATGTGCCAATCGCAGTTTTTTCGTCTGTCTTCCCGGTCGATAGGCTGCCTGGGTTAGAGCAGCATCTGCGCCAGGACAGTTCCGTGACCAAAGCGCTCATGGCGGTCGGTGTCTCTGACTACACCCGCATCAATACGCGACTGACGGCAGTCGCCGCGAGCGCGACACAGGCGCTGCACTTGCGCCTACCCGAAGGCGCGCCGCTTCTGCGCAGTCAGGGGATCAATGCTGCGCAGGGGCAACTGATTGAGTACGGCACGACTTGGTTCGCAGGAGATCGCACCGCACTCGTCCTTGGCGATGAGGACTGAGCGACCTTAGTGATCGTGACCGTGTTCAACACACTCCACGATGTTATGCGCAAGGTTGGTCAGTAGCGCGGCGTATTGATCGGGGCCAGGTGTCAGATCGACGCCGATGGGATCAAGCGACGCGGTTTCAATGTCGGCGGCGTCGCGCAATGCATTCACAATCGAAGTGGAATACTGCGGTTCCGCAAAGAGGCAGGCCACATTTTGTTCGCTGGCCGCATCCCGCAACTCGGCCACGCGCCCAGCACTGGGCGAGGTCGCGTCACCCGGCGCAATCGCACCGATGATGTTCAGGCCGAAGCGCGCGTCAAAGTACTGGTAGGCATCGTGATAGACGAGCATCGCGTCGTCCGAGACAGGTGCCAGCTTTTCGTAAAGGCTGGCTGTCAGTTGTGCCAAGTCCGCTTGCGCTTTGGCAGCATTTGCGCGGTAGGTGCTGGCGTTGTCGGGATCTTCGGCGGCCAGAGCTTCGGCGATAGCGCCGACCCAGATCGACGCGTTCTGTGGGTCTAGCCAAGCGTGCGGGTCAACGCCGTCATGGTCATGCCCGTGGTGATCATCGTGCCCGTGCCCTGCGTGATCCTCGTGATCGTCCTTGTGGTCATCGTGATCATCGTGGCCGTCTGCGTCCGCATGCTCTTCATCGTGGTCATGATCATCGTGTTCAGCGTGGTCATCATCTTTATGATCATCATGGTCATGATCGTCGTG
>CAWUIP010000108.1:0-11713 GCA_963922415.1 uncultured Aliishimia sp.
AAGGCCAACGGCATGTCGCCGGGCCCACGGGCAAAAACAGGCGCGTCTTCGGGCAAGGTCCGGGCGTCAAAGTGTTCGGTCAGCAGGCTGACCGCGCCGCCGCAACACTGCCCCAACGATGGGCCAAGCGCGTGGTGCGTCACGCCTGACGTCTCGAACGCCACATGTGCGGCGTGCCATTCCAGCGCGCCGCCGCCGATGGTGCCGCTTTGACCCTCTTCAAAGATCTGCATCTGCGTGCCCGCCCCGCGTGGAGTGGAGCCGCGGGCGCGCGTGATCGTCACCGTAATGCACGGCCGCGCGGTGTCACTCACGCGCGCGCTCGCGCAATGGCTGCCAAAACCGCTTCGGGCGTCGCAGGCGCTTGGAGATCGGGATAGCCCGCACCACAGGCCGAAATGCCATGCGACAGCGCCAAAAAGGCCGAAATGCCCAGCATCAAAGGCGGCTCCCCCACAGCCTTTGACCGATAGATGGTGCCAACCGTGTTCTCGCCCTTGTAGAGATCCACATTAAAGACCTTTGGCGCATCGGCCATGGCGGGGATCTTGTAGGTCGACGGCGCATGCGTCTTCAGCGCGCCTTGGGCGTCCCAGACAAGCTCTTCTGTGGTCAGCCAACCGACGCCTTGCACATACCCGCCCTCAATCTGTCCGATGTCCAAAGCCGGGTTCAGCGAAGCGCCCGCATCGTGCAAAATATCCGCTCGCGTCAGCCGGTACTCGCCCGTCAGCGTGTCAATCAACACCTCGGTCACCGCACAGCCATAGGCAAAATAGAAGAACGGACGCCCGCGCCCTGCGATCCGGTCCCATTCGATGTCGGGCGTCCGATAGAACCCCGTCGACGACAGCGAGATCCGGCTTTCCCAGCACATCTTCGCCACTTCGGCAAAGCTGTAGGTCATGCCGGGTGTGGTCACCGCGCCATCGGCAAAGGAAATCTGATGGGCTTTGCACTGATGCAGTTCACACAGATGTACGACCATCCGCGTGCGGATCGTGTCGCAGGCCGCCTTCACGGCCATCCCGTTCAGGTCCGACCCCGAAGAGGCGGCTGTGGCCGAGGTATTGGGGACTTTAGCGGTATCTGTCGCGGTGATCTTCACCGTCTCTATCGGCACGCCGAACCGGTGGGCGGCGACCTGCGCCACCTTTTGGAACAGGCCCTGGCCCATCTCGGTGCCGCCGTGGTTCAGGTGGATGGAGCCGTCCTGATACACATGCACCAAAGCACCCGCCTGGTTCAGATGGGTGAGCGTAAAGGAAATGCCGAACATCACCGGGCTAAAGGCAATGCCCTTTTTCAAAACAGCGTTTTCGGCGTTAAAGTGGCCGACCTGTGCGTGACGCGCCAGAAAGTCCGAACTGGCCAGAAGCGTGTCGGTCATGCCGCCGATCAAGCAGTCCTGAACCTCTTGCCCGTAATGTGTCGTCTGTGCCTTTGCAGGGGCCTTGGCGTAGTAATTGGCGCGCCGCACTTTCAGGGGGTCCATGCCCAAACTATGGGCGATGTGGTCAATCACCCGCTCCATCGCCAGCATCCCTTGCGGGCCGCCAAAGCCGCGAAACGCGGTGGCCGATTGCGTATTGGTGCGCAGCCGGTGGCTTTCGACGCGCATATTCGGCAGGTGATAGCAATTGCCCGCATGCAGCATCGCGCGGTCGGCCACGGGCAGGCTGAGATCCATCGACCACCCGCAGCGGACCAGCTGGGTAACATCCAGCCCCTCGATCCGGCCCGCCTCATCCACGCCCGCCCGGTAAGAGATACGGCAGTCGTGGCGTTTGCCGGTGATGATGAAGTCATCGTCGCGGTCATAGCGCATCTTGCAGGGCTTGCCGGTCTTCTGGGCGGCCACCGCACAGGCGATGGCCAAGTGGTTGCCCTGGCTTTCCTTCCCGCCAAACCCGCCGCCCATGCGCCGCGTCTCGACCCGGACGGCGTGCATCGGCAGGCCAATGGCCTCGGCGACTTTGTGCTGAATTTCCGTCGGGTGCTGGGTGGAGCTGTGCACATGCATGCCACCGTCTTCGGTGGGTAAGACAAGCGCGGACTGGCCTTCCAGATAGAAATGCTCTTGCCCGCCGATATTGATTGTACCCTCGACGCGCTTGGGCGCTGCTTCGATCGCGGCGGACGCATCGCCCATCTCATAGATGCGCGGCCCGTCTTCGAACCGCGCGTCTGCCGCGAGGGCCGCATCCAGATCCAAGATCGCAGGCGTACCCGTAACATCAAGCACGGCCAGCCGAGCCGCCCGGAGTGCCGCGAGGTGAGAAGTGGCGATGACCAAGAACAGCGGTTGACCGGCGTAGTGGATCTCGCCGTCGCACAAAAGCGGCTCATCGTGGTTGGCAGGCGCGCAGTCGGCGGGGCGGTCTAAGTCGGCGGCCTTCAGGGCCATCACCACGCCCGGCGCTGACCGCACTGAGGCGAGGTCGGCATCGTGCAAAATGCCCGAGGCAAAGCGCGAAAGGCCGAATGCAAGGTGCAGCGTGCCCTTGGGCGTCGGGATGTCATCAACATAGCGCGCGGCGCCCGTCACGTGGAGTTTGGCAGCATCATGGGGCAGGGGCTTGGCGACACTCATGCGCGCACCCGTGCCGTGTGACCCATATCTTCCAACCAATAGCGCAACAGCAGATTTTGGGCCGTCTGCATCCTGTACTCCGCGGAAGCGCGCATATCGCTGAGCGGTGCGAAGTCTTCTTTGAGGGCAACCATCGCTGCAGCCACGGTTTCGGATGTCCAGGGCTGCCCGACCAGTGCGGCTTCTGCCAATCCTGCGCGCTTTGGAATGCCCGCCATCCCGCCAAAGGCCAGGCGCGCGGTGGCCACGACCGCGTCTGCGACCTCGATCCAGAGGCAGGCGCAGACCGCCGAGATGTCCTGATCAAAGCGCTTCGACAGCTTGTAGCACTTTAGCTTGTCGCGCGCCTTGGGCACGGTGATCTTCGTGACGAATTCGCCAGGGCGCCGGTCCTGTTTGCCGTAGTCCAGAAAGAAGTTCTCTAACGGCATCTCGCGCGTGTCCGTGCCGCAGCGCAGGTGCAGCGTCGCGCCCAAGGCGATCAATGCGGGCGAGCCATCGCCAATAGGCGAGCCGTTGGCGATATTGCCGCCAATCGTGGCCGCCGCGCGCACTTGGGCCGAGCCATAGCGGCGGATCATCTCGCCAAAGGACGGGTAAAGTCGGTCCATCACGGGCTCAAGGTCCGACAGCGTGGTCATCGCGCCGATGGTCAACGCGCTTTCGGTCTCTGTGACGCCGGCCAGGTCGCCGCAACGGTTCAAAAAGGCCACAGGCCCCAAATCGCGGAATTCTTTGGTGATCCAAAGCCCAACATCTGTCGCACCTGCCACAAGCGTCGCTTCTGGATGCGCCAGATACCAGTCGGCCAGCGCCTCTATGGTCGTGGGCTGGACCCAGTCGCCCGCGGCATCAACGATGCCACTGTCAGGCGGCACCTCGGTCAAATGCGTGGGCACCGGCGCGGCCTCGGCAGCCTTGGCCGCCCGCGCGATAGGCGCATAGCCGGTGCAACGGCACAGGTTTCCCGCCAGGGCCGTGTCGTGATCCGTCACGCCATTTAGATGGTTGCAGGCCATCGTTGTGATGAACCCAGGCGTGCAAAAGCCACATTGGCTGCCGTGATGGGTGATCATTGCCTCTTGCACCGGGTGCAGTGTGCCGTCCGGCGCAGCAATCCCTTCGACCGTGCGCACCGCGGTGCCGTTGAGCTGTGGCAAAAGTAAAATGCAGGCATTGAGCGGTTTGGCCCCCGCCGCATCAGTCACAATGACCGAACACGCGCCACAGTCGCCTTCGTTGCAGCCCTCTTTGGTGCCGGTCAGGCCGCGTTCTTCCCGTAGCCAGTCCAGAAGGGTCGTTGTCGGTTTGAAATCTGTAAGCGTGATGTCTTCGCCGTTCAGGCGGAAGGTAATCTGCATGCTCTTTGGCCGCCGCGGTACCGTGGTTGCGGGGAGGTGCGCTCGATGCGGCGTAGAGCGCGCGCCCGTTTGCGCTAGGACATAACGGGCGCGTGGGAATTGCAAGCCTTATGCGTGCATGGGCGGAAATAGCGCACGTTTTGCGCAATGTGCAGGCTAGATCGCGGCGACAAGCGCCTCGAGTGCTGCCTCTTGCCCCATGCGGTATCCGGCGAGCATTTCGACCCCGGCAAAACTCACCAGGCTGATTTCCAGGGTCAGCAGCGTTTTGCCGTCGCCCGCATCCGAAAGCGTCGCGCAGGTGAACGAGCTGGCAAGTGGGTCGCCCTCAACCTCAAGCGTTTCGGCATAAGCGATGGTGTCCGACGCGACGGTGGTCCAGTCCGTGTGCACCACAGTATCGGGTTCGCCCTCCGCCGTCACAAGTGCGGTTTCGCGAATGCCGGGCGCGGTCTGGGCCGGATGCGTGACGGTGACGTTGAAGCCCTCGCCGGGGGAATTCCAGCGTTGCCGCAGGTCGCTGTCTGTCATGAGGGCAAAGACGCGCGCGGGTGGCGCGGCGATGGTGCGGTTGAAAGAGAGGGTGTCAGTATCCATAGTCGCTGGCCTTTCAGAGCGGAGTGTTACTTTCTGCGAGTTTTTGCAGGCGATCGAGGCGGCCCTCCCAGACGGCGCGTTGGCGTTTGAGCCAGGATTCCGCAGCTGCCAAGGGTTCGGCCTCGATATGCACAATGCGCACGCGGCCCTTTTTTTCCGACCGAACCAGGCCCGAGGCCTCAAGAACCTTGAGGTGCTTCAGGAAGGTCGGCAGCGCCATGTCGCGGCCTGCGTAAAGCGTGCTGACCTGGGCAGGGCCCGTGGCCAGATGTTCAATCACAGACCGACGCGTTGGATCGGCGAGGGCGGCGAAGAGGGGATCAATTTGGTTAGCCATATGGCTAAGTATCACGGGGCGAGTCGTCGCGTCAAGATACTTAGTTATTTGGCTAACTAAATTTTGGGGATAACATCTTATGGCCCTTTCGGATCGCGCAGACACAGCATATCGTGGGCCCATGAGTTCAGAGCCGACCTTCATCCACCTGCGCACCCATACCGAGTACTCGCTTCTGGAAGGGGCGCTGCGGTTGAAGAAGCTGCCCGGCATGGCGCGTGACATGGGCATGCCCGCGCTCGCGATCACCGACACCAACAACATGTTTGCAGCACTTGAGTACTCCGTGGCCATGGCCGGGGCGGGGGTGCAGCCCATCATCGGATGTCAGGTCGATCTGCGCTATTTTGAGCCAGAGCCCGGAGAAAAACCGCGCGACCCGGCGGCGGTCGTGCTGCTGGCGCAGACCGAGGCCGGGTACGAAAACCTGATGAAGCTGAACTCCTGCCTCTACGTCGATAAAGGCGGGGACATTCCGCAGGTCACTTTGGCAGAGCTAGAACAGTATGCATCAGATGTCATCTGCCTCACAGGTGGCCCGCACGGGCCCGTGGGGCAGTGGTTGCAAACAGGGCATCGCGCCAAGGCCGAGGCGCTGGTTGCGCGCCTGGCGCAGATGTTCCCGGACCGGCTTTACATCGAACTCCAACGTCACCCGCGCGAAGACGGCACCCCGCCCGAGGCGCAAATGCTGACCGAGCGCGGCCATATCGAGATCGCCTATGCGATGGACCTACCGCTCGTGGCAACGAACGATGTCTATTTCCCCAAATCGGACATGTACGAAGCCCACGATGCACTCATCTGCATTGCCGAAGGGGCCTATGTCGACCAGCAAGAGCCGCGTCGCCGCCTGACGCCACAGCACTACTTTAAGTCTCCGCAAGAGATGGCTGTGCTGTTCGCCGATATCCCAGAGGCGCTCGACAACACCGTTGAAATCGCGCGGCGCTGTGCGTTCATGGCCTATCGCCGTGACCCGATCCTGCCGAAATTCGCCGATGACGAGGTCGCCGAGCTTCGCCGCCAAGCCAATGAAGGCCTTCAGGCGCGGCTCGCCGTCATCCCTCACGCGGCCAGCGTCGAAGACTACCAAAAGCGGCTCGATTTCGAGCTTGGGATCATCGAAGGCATGGGGTTTCCCGGCTACTTTCTGATCGTTGCGGACTTTATCCAATGGGCCAAGGATCACGATATCCCGGTGGGTCCTGGGCGTGGATCGGGCGCGGGCTCGCTGGTGGCCTATGCGCTCACGATCACGGATTTGGACCCGCTGCGCTATGCCCTTCTCTTTGAGCGGTTCCTAAACCCCGAGCGTGTGTCGATGCCGGACTTCGATATCGACTTTTGCATGGACCGGCGCGAAGAGGTGATCCGCTACGTCCAAGAGAAATATGGCCGCGACAAGGTGGGTCAGATCATCACCTTCGGTGCGCTTTTGTCGAAGGCGGCGGTGCGCGATGTGGGCCGGGTGTTGCAGATGCCCTATGGCCAAGTGGATCGCCTGTCGAAGCTGATCCCGGTCGAAGGCGTGAAGCCTGTGTCGATCGAAAAGGCGCTCAAGGACGAGCCGCGTTTGGCGGAAGAGGCCAAGTCCGAGGAAGTTGTGGATCGGCTTTTGACCTATGGCCAGCAGGTCGAGGGGCTTTTGCGCAATGCCTCCACCCACGCGGCGGGTGTGGTGATCGGCGACCGGCCCTTGGATGCGCTCGTGCCGCTTTACCAGGATCCGCGCTCGGACATGCCCGCAACCCAGTTCAATATGAAATGGGTGGAACAAGCCGGCCTCGTGAAGTTCGACTTTCTGGGCCTCAAAACGCTGACCGTGATCCAAAACGCCGTCGATCTGATCCTGAAATCGGGGCGCGCGCTGCACAGCGCAGCCGATGGCACCGAACTTTACGAACCTGCAGCGGGGACCGAGAACGACATCAACGCGATCCCGCTTGATGATGAGGCCTCGTACAAGCTCTACGCCGCGGCGCAGACGGTGGCTGTGTTCCAGGTGGAAAGCTCGGGCATGATGGATGCGCTCAAGCGCATGAAGCCGACGTGCATTGAGGACATCGTGGCCCTCGTCGCACTCTACCGACCCGGGCCGATGGAGAACATCCCCACCTATTGCGAGGTGAAAAACGATTTGCGCCCGCGCGAAAACCTGCATCCGACGATTGACCACATCTTGGACGAGACCCAAGGCATCATCGTCTACCAAGAGCAGGTTATGCAAATCGCCCAAGACATGGCGGGCTATAGCCTGGGCGGGGCGGACCTCTTGCGCCGCGCAATGGGCAAGAAGATCCAAGCAGCGATGGACGAACAGCGCCCGATCTTTTTGGACGGTGCGGCCAAGAACGGTGTCGATAAAGACAAAGCGATGGAAGTCTGGAACCTCCTCGACAAGTTCGCGAACTACGGCTTCAACAAGTCGCACGCGGCGGCCTATGCGGTGGTCAGTTATCAAACGGCGTGGCTGAAGGCGAACCACCCGGTCGAGTTCATGGCAGGCGTCATGAACTGCGATTTGCACCTGACCGACAAGCTCGGCGTCTACTTCGAAGAGGTGCGCAAGGGGCTCGACCTGCCCTGGGCTGCGCCTTGCGTGAACCGCAGCCAAGCGACGTTCGATGTGGAAGACGGCACGCTGATCTATGCGCTGGGCGCGCTCAAGAATGTGGGCGTCGAGGCGATGAAGCTGATTGTAGAGGCGCGCGAGGCCGGAAAGCCCTTCGTCAACCTCTTTGACCTGGCGCGCCGTGTCGATCTGAAGCGCGTGGGAAAGCGCCCCTTAGAGATGCTCGCGCGCGCGGGTGCTTTTGATCAGCTTGACCCAAACCGGCGGCGGGTTTTTGACAGCCTGGATGCGCTCACGGCCTATTCGGCGGCGATCCACGACCAGAAAGCTTCGAACCAAGTGTCGCTCTTTGGGGAGGCGGGCGATGACCTGCCAGAGCCGCGCTTGTCGCCCGTGGGCGATTGGCTGCCTGCCGAGCGGCTGAAAGAGGAATATGCCGCTGTGGGCTTCTACCTCTCGGGCCATCCGCTGGATGACTATATGGGGCCCTTGAAGCGCAAAGATGTGCACACGCTCGACCACATCACGTCCCGCGCGGAACGGTCGCCCTTGGTGGCCAAAATCGCGGGCGTCGTCTCGGGCCTGCAAATCCGCAAATCCGCGCGCGGCAACCGGTTTGCCTTCTGTCAGTTGTCGGACCCCACAGGCGCTTATGAGGTGACGCTTTTTTCCGACACGCTGGAGGCGGCGCAGGACGTGCTCCAAACTGGCGCGCAGGTGGTGCTGACGGTCGAAGCGACGCTGGAGGCCGATCAGTTAAAGCTCTTGGGGCGCAGCGCGATGCGCGTTGACGATTTGGTGGCAGATGTGGGTGGCATGGGCCTGAAGGTCTTCATCGACGAGGTCCGCGCCATCGCCTCCGTCCAGTCCGTCCTGGAAGGCGCGCGCCAAGCCGTGGCGCGGGCGGCCAAAGGCCCTGTGCAGTTCTGCGTCATGGCGGGCGATCTGGGCGAGGTCGACCTGGACTTAGGCGAAGATTTCCCCGTCACGCCGCAGATCAAAGGTGCGATAAAATCGCTGTCTGGCGTCTTGGATGTGCAAGATCTCTAAGCGGTGAAATGACGGCTTTCTGCCCAAACGTCAGGTTTTTTCCACAGGGAATCGACGCGCGCCATCAGATTTAGTAAAGAGACCCTTAACACGGGGAGACAGTCTTTGCGCAACGCACTGGTTTTATGCCTGACCTGCGGGTTTTTATCGGCCTGCGGGGATCCGCTCGCAGATGTTGAGCGGATCAGCGATGTCGAGATTTTGCCCAGCGAACCAGTGCGCGATGTCGCAGCCGCTCCTGAAACGGTGGCGGAGCGCGAAGGCTTTTTTGCTGGGCTTTTCAAGCGGGCAGAGCCCGTTGAAGCTGCAACAGCTGAAGTGCCCGACCCGATCGCGGATGAAAACGCGGTGGAGGTGACTGCCGCCTCTGATGGGACCGAAGAAAATGTAAGTGACGACGCCTCCGACGCTGTTGCGGAAGGGGGTGAGACTGTCGCGCCGCAACCGGAACGCCGTGGTTTTTTAGGCTTCTTGCGGCCGAAGTCCACCTCCGGGAATGGCACGATTTCCCCGGAACAATCCACAGCTTTGGTCGAGACACCCGAAAAGGCAGAGCTTGTCGAAGGTGAACCCACAAACGTCGCGAATGCCCCTGCAGTTTCCACGGAAAAGAGCACAGACGTCGCCGCGGTCGACACAGCGGCTGCAGACACCGAAGCCAAGCCACGTCGCCGTGGCTTACTGGCGTTCTTGCGGGGTCACGAAGGCGCTGCGGAAGAGGACCTAGCATCCAGTGCAGCGCCAGAAGCACCACAGGCAGAGGCGTCGGTGCAAGTGGCAAGCTTAGACAGCGCAGCGGCTGAGACGCGTCCGGATCGCGTGCAGCCTGCTGCTAAAGAACGCCGCGGGCTCTTTGCGCTTCTTTCGCCCAAAGCCCGGCGTGAAAGCGCAAACGAAGCGGTCGTGATCGATCCGGATCAAGAGATCCCCTATGGTAATGTCGCCCGCGCCTGCAACGCCACGGCGCAGGATATGGGCAAGCGCATTGAACAAGCCGGGCAGGGCCGCGGCTATGCGCTCTACGACTCCAATCCTGGTGCGACCATCCCACGCCCCTTCTACGTGACCGGATTCAGCGATGGTTGCCCGCGCATCTTCACGGCGGCCTTGGCCCTCTTTGGTGCGCCCTCCATGCATGAACAGCTGCGCTATGGGCGCCCGTCGGAGCAGTATCCCTACTCCGCGACCGACAAAGCCTATGAAAAGGTGAAAGGCACGATTTGTCGCGTGTCCCGCCGCGAACCCTGCGGCAGCAAAATCGGCGTTCTGGAACGCAACACCGTGTTTATCTCGACCTATGAGCGTTTCACCGACAATGGGCGCTGGTCTGATATCCTGATCCATGACGGCGAAGTTTTGGCCACCGCGATCAAAAACCCCTAGTAATGCGGCGGGCGCTCGTCCCCCAGAACGACACCACCTGACGCATCCTGCTCGCGCTGCGCCTCCCGCTCTACCAATCGATCCACAGTGCGGCGCAAGCGGGTCAGTTCCGCATCCTGCCGCGCGATGACGTCAGAGAGTTCTTCCACCGTCCGCGTTAAATGTGCGATCTGCTCTTCGAGATGTTGCATGGCGGTTCCTTGGACCTTGTACACGGGCTTGTCCAGAGCCTTGCCCCCGGTTCAACGCTCCGTTAGGGACAGCCGCGCGAGTGAAGGCGAGATCCAGCATGGCCAAAGTAAAGAAAACCCCCCGCCCCAAGGCCGAAACGCCCAAGGGCTTTTGGGACTATTTCGGCGCGGATGTGACCGAACGGGCAGAGATGCTCAGCCAGATTGCCAGCGTCTATCATCGCTATGGATTTGATGCCTTGGAGACCAGTGCCGTCGAGACGGTCGAGGCGCTGGGCAAGTTTCTGCCGGATGTGGACCGGCCCAATGAGGGCGTGTTTGCCTGGCAAGAGGCTGACGATGACACGTGGCTTGCGCTGCGCTATGATATGACTGCGCCTCTGGCCCGCGTTTATGCGCAGCACCGCAACGACCTGCCGACGCCCTATCGCCGGTTCACCTTTGGCCCCGTTTGGCGCAATGAAAAGCCGGGGCCAGGCCGGTTTCGGCAGTTTTATCAATGTGATGCGGATACGGTCGGGACGGCGTCCATGGCCGCCGATGCTGAGATCTGCGCGATGCTTGCCGACGCATTGGAGGCTGTCGGCATCGCCCGCGGCGACTACGCGATCCGCATCAACAACCGCAAAGTGCTCAATGGCATTTTGGAAACCATGGGCCTGACCGACGACGCACAACGCGCCGACGTGCTGCGCACCATCGACAAGTTCGACAAAGTCGGCGAGGCCGGCGTGCGCGAACTGTTGGGCAAAGGGCGCCTGGATGCTTCAGGGGCCTATATCGACGGCGTTGGCCTTGCGCCGGACCAAGCCGAGCCTGTGGTTGCCTTCCTCACATCGCGCGGCGCGTCGAATGCAGAGACGTTGACCAACCTGCGCGCCGCCATCGGAACATCCGAAACCGGCGCTAAAGGTGTGGACGAGTTGGAAGAGATGGCGGCTCTGTTGGACGCAGGCCACTATCACGGCGACCGGATCATCATTGACCCGTCTGTGGTGCGCGGCCTGGGCTATTATACCGGGCCTGTCTATGAAGCTGAATTGACCTTCGAGATCACCGACGACAAAGGACGCCCGCGCCAGTTCGGCTCGGTTGCAGGTGGAGGCCGGTACGACGATCTGGTCAAGCGCTTCACTGGGCAAGAGGTGCCTGCGACGGGGATCTCGATCGGCGTGGATCGGCTTTTGGCGGCACTGCGCGCGCAAAGGGGAACACAGGCGCAGGGGCATGGGCCTGTCGTGGTCACGGTCATGGATCGCGACCGGATGGCGGATTACCAAAAGATGGTGGCGGAGTTGCGCGGCGCGGGTCTGCGGGCCGAGGTCTACTTGGGCAATCCCAAAAACTTCGGCAACCAGTTGAAATACGCCGACAAGCGCGGGGCGCCCATCGCGGTCATCCAAGGCACCGATGAGATGGAGCGTGGCGTCGTCCAGATCAAAGACCTGATCCTCGGCGCGCAGATCGCCCAGACCGCGAGCCTCGAGGAGTGGAAAGACCGGCCCAGCCAGTTCGAAGTGCCGCGCGATCATCTGGTCAAGAAAGTGCGAGAGATCCTTCGGGACCAGGTCTGATGGCAAGCGCACGCGACATTTCGGCCCGCGCAGAGGCGTTGGTGGCCCAGTT
>CAWUIP010000109.1:0-11685 GCA_963922415.1 uncultured Aliishimia sp.
GCGGCGCGTCGGCGTGGCGCGCGCCATCGCGCTGGACCCGGCGTTGATCATTGCGGACGAGCCGACGGCGGGCCTTGACGTGTCGGTGCAAGGCGAGGTGCTGAACCTGCTCAATGATCTGCGCGAGAGGTTGGGTCTGGCGATGATGATCATCACCCATAACCTGCATGTGGTGCACCATGTGGCGGACCGGGTGGCGGTCATGTATCTGGGACGCTTTGTCGAAGCGGGCGAGACCGAGGCGGTCTTTGGCGCGCCGCGTCACCCCTACACCGCCGCCCTTTTGTCGGCGAACCCGGAGCCTGACCCTGATAAAACCCACAATCGCATAACCCTGCCCGCCGAAGTGCCTTCGCTTCTCGCGCGACCGAAGGGGTGCGAATTCCACACCCGCTGCCCTTGGGCGCAGGCCAAATGCAGCATAGAGGCCCCTGATCGAACGCTTGAGGGTTCTCGTGCTGTCGCCTGTCACTTCCCGCTCGCCCCCGGGGCGCGCCCGCCTGTCCAAACTGAACCTGCTGCGTGAGGGCCGCCAAGGATGTCCGTTTTTCCAAGTTTTGGGCCCGATGCAGAAACCCATGAGCTGACAACCAACGGTGTAACCATGCGCGTGGTGGTAGAAGGGACTGGGCCGAATGTCGTATTTGTTCCCGGCGGCGATCAGACGGCCGATGCCTATTCGCAACAATTCGCGCGGCTATCGGACAGCTACCGCTGCATTTCATACGACCCACGCGGCGCAGGTAAAACCACAGCACCTGCGCCCCCATGGATTATGGCAGATTACGCTGCGGACTGTGCCGCGGTGATCGATGCCTTTGCTGATGGACAGGCCGTGGTCTGCGGCCTCTCATTGGGCGGACTGGTGACACAGCAGACAGCGATTGATTTCCCAGACAAAGTGCGGCTTGCCATCCCAATGGGCACATCGGCTTACATCGACGGGTTCACTCGGGACTGGATGCAGGCGGAAATTGACCTTCGCAAAGACGGCATTGTGCTGCCAGACTACTTTTTGGCCCCACATTATGCGGTCTATGCCTTTCCAGCCAAGGCTCTGCACGAACCCGAGCTTTGGGAGCAGATCAAGGCGTCTTACACGGAGCGGTTCCGCGACCGCGATCCGCAGGATACCATCGACCAGTGGGAGGCCTGTCTGGAATTCGACTGCCGCGAGGGTCTCAAGACTTGCCCGGTGCCGATACATGTGATCGCCTTTTCCGAAGACGTTCAGACCGCCCCATCGATGTGCAAGGTGGTTTCCGATCTGGCACCCCATGGGGTTTTCCATGAAATCCCCGGATTGGGCCATGTATCGATGACACGCCACAAACCGGGGATTGTTGCTGACAAGCTACGCGAAATTCTCGCCGCCGCGCTCCCCTGAAACGAAGGCAGACCAACCCTCATGCGCATCGCAATCGCCGGTTTTCAACACGAGACCAATACGTTTGTTGCCGGTGAAACCACTCTGGCGGACTTTGAACAGGCGGACAGCTGGCCCGCGCTGATCAGTGGCCACGAAGTGGTCGAGGTCACACGAGGTATGAACTTGCCCATTGCGGGTTTTATCAAGGCGGCGAACGCCATCCCTGGCACAGTGGTGGAACCTGTGCTGTGGTGCTCGGCAGAACCGGGGGCACCGGTCAGCAACCATGCGTTTGAGACGATCGCCAGTCGCATACTGCGCGAAGTGGTGGCAATGTGGCCCATCGATGCCGTCTATCTCGACCTGCATGGTGCGATGGTCACGCAAAGTCTCGACGATGGGGAAGGTGCGCTATTGGCCCGGCTTCGCAATCTGATCGGGCCGGATGTCCCCTTGGTGGCAAGCCTCGATCTGCACGCTAACGTGACCAAGGCGATGATGGATGCGGCGGATGTACTCACGGTCTATCGTACCTATCCCCATCTCGATATGGCGGACACAGGGGCGCGCGCGTACGCGATGCTACGGGACATTGTGCGCGAAGGGCCGCCCGCAAAAGCATGGCGGCAGTCGGATTTTTTGGTTCCCTTGCATGCCCAGCACACTGGTGCTGAACCCGCGCGATCGCTATATCGAAGCCTGACGGAATTCGACGGCCCGACCGGACAGCTGGCAGAGATGGCGCTTGGTTTTACGGCGGCTGATATTGCCGACACCGGCCCTTCGGTGCTGGCCTATGCGGCAACGCAAAGTGAAGCGGACCGCATTGCGGACGGCTTACTTGCTCGGCTGGAACGGGCTGAGGAAGGATTTTATACCGACCTGCTTTCTCCCGCCGATGCGGTCGCCACCGCAATAGAGGCCAGCAAGACGGGGACCGTCGTCATTGCAGATGTGCAGGACAATCCAGGGGCCGGGGCGTCCTCTGATACAACCGGCATGTTGAGGGAGTTGATCGCTCAATCCGCCACTGATGTACTTCTGGGATTAATCCATGACCCGGAACTGGCGTACCAAGCCCATGCCGGCGGGGTCGGCGCCAGCTTCGCCGGCAAGATAGGCGGGCGCGGGCCAGGCGATAACCCGCTGCACGCCACCTTCCAGGTAGTGCACCTTAGCGATGGGCTTTGCCCCTATACCGGCGAAATGTATGGCGGTGGTGTCGCGACGCTTGGCCCGTCTGCGGCGCTTAAGCTGGAAGGGACCAGCATCTGCATCGTGGCAACGAGCATCCGTAATCAGTGCCTGGACTTGGCACTTTTCCGGCATTTCGGGCTTGCCCCGGAAAAAGCACGGATCGTCTGCGTCAAAAGCACGGCACATTTCCGGGCGGACTTCGACAAGATCGCGCATCTGACGCTGCTGGCGGCAGCGCCCGGACAATTCCCCTGCCAGTTGGATGAGGTCTCCTTTTCCAAGCTGCGACGCTCGGTCAGGCTAACCTCCGTGAAGTGCGCACCCGATCCTCAGGCATCCTGACATACAAGGTTCCGATATGTCCAAAGACCCGCTGTTGCAGCCCTTTCAACTCAAGAATCTGACTTTGAAGAACCGGATCATGACCACCAGCCATGAACCGGCATATCCAGAGGAAGGCATGCCCAAGGACCGCTACCGAGCCTATCACGAGGAGCGCGCGAAGGCGGGCGTGGCGCTGGCGATGACTGCAGGTTCTGCCGCGGTGTCCCGGGACAGCCCCCCAGTCTTCAACAATGTGCTTGCCTACAAGGATGAGGTTGTCCCGTGGATCCGCAACTTGACGGATGCGTGCCACTCGCATGGCTGCGCTGTAATGATCCAGCTGACGCACTTGGGCCGCAGAACGGCTTGGAACAAGGGCGACTGGTTGCCTTCGGTGTCTTCCTCAAAGCACCGCGAGCCCGCGCACCGGGCCTTTCCCAAGTTGATCGAGGACTGGGACATCGACCGGATCATCAACGATTTCGCCGATGCCACCGAGCGGATGAAAGACGGCGGCATGGACGGGATCGAATTACAGGTCTACGGGCACCTTTTGGATCAGTTCTGGTCGCCTCTGACGAATGATCTGAGCGGTCCCTACGGCGCGGATACGCTGGAAAACCGGTTGCGCTTTCCGCTCGACGTTTTGGCCGCGATCCGCAAGCGCGTTGGCGACGATTTCATTGTGGGCTTCCGCTATACAGCGGATGAAGCGCAGAAGGGCGGTATCACCGCGGAAGAAGGAATTGAGATTTCAAAACGGCTGGCGGACACCGGTCAGATCGATTTCCTCAATATCATCCGGGGTCGTATCCACACCGATCCAGCCATGACGGATATGATACCTGTACAGGGCATGCCAAGCGCGCCGCATCTGGATTTTGCAGGGAGCGTCCGGCGTGCGACAGGCATGCCGACGTTCCACGCAGCGCGGATTCCGGATGTGGCAACCGCCCGTCATGCGGTGCAGACAGGGCAGCTGGACATGGTGGGCATGACGCGCGCCCATATGGCCGACCCGCATATCGTGCGAAAGATAGAAGAAGGCCGCGAGGATGACATCCGGCCCTGCGTGGGAGCGACCTACTGCCTCGATCGCATCTATCAGGCGGGCGAAGCGCTGTGTATCCACAACGCGGCAACGGGCCGCGAACTTAGCATGCCGCATTTGATTGCACCTGGCCCGGAGCGCCGCAAGGTAGTCATCGTCGGGGCAGGTCCTGCGGGTTTGGAAGCCGCGCGCGTTGCATCGGAACGCGGCCACGAGGTGGTTGTTTACGAAGCCCAACCCGACCCCGGCGGCCAGATCAGATTGACGGCACAAAACCCTCGCCGCCGTGAAATGATGGGCATCATCGAATGGCGCATGACGCAATGTGCGGCACGCGATGTGACCTTTCATTTCAGCGTCTTGGCCGAGGCCGAGGATGTGCGCAATGAACACCCGGACGTCGTCATAATCGCCACTGGCGGCCTGCCCAATCTGGAGCTGTTTGAAAGTGGCAAGGAGGCGGAACACGTTATCTCCGCCTGGGATATCATTTCCGGCGATGTAAAGCCTGAGGGCGATATTTTGATCTACGACGAAAGTGGCGATCATCCTGCATTGCAGGCGGCCGAGATCGCGACCTCAGCAGGTTTGCACGTCGAAATCATGACGCCCGATCGCACCTTTGCCCCTGAGATCATGGCAATGAACCTTGTGCCTTACATGCGCAGTCTTCAGGACAAAGATGCGCAATTCACGGTTGCGCGGCGCCTGTTAGACGTGTCGCGGTCTGGCAACCGTCTGCGCGCGCGCATCGGAACTGACTACAGCGCTCACATCACGGAGAAAGAGTACGATCAGATCGTCGTAAACTATGGCACAATGCCTCTCGGCGATCTTTATTTTGAACTCAAACCGTTCAGCGCTAATGCGGGTGTTGTGGATTACGATGCGCTCATTGCAGGTGCGCCCCAGCCGGCCGATCAATCCGAAAGCAACAGTTTCTTGTTGTTCCGGATTGGAGATGCAGTTTCGGCGCGCAACACGCATGCGGCCATCTACGACGCTTTGCGATTGGTAAAAGACGTGTAAACCGAATTGTATTTTTCAGGCGCGACAGCTGGACTGTCCGGAAGGTGGCGTGGCGCAGAAACAGCGAACACCCGCACACTCAGGCCCTGTAGGGTCATAACTGAAGCCTATCGGTAGGCCAGCGCGTTGAACAGGTGTCCGCTGTCAACTTTACTCCCAAGCACGCCAAAAGCGGTCGCTTGTTTTATGGAAACGGATGGTGACAATGTAACCAAAGCAGAACTAGGCGCGCCCTGCAGCGAAAGACTGCATTGAGCCGATTGTGTTGAAAAACTCTTGCTTGATCGAGAGGTAAGTCGCTGATTCAATTGCCTTCGAAGGGAGGCATTGATGATGTTGGGACCGAGGCAAGAGGCACAGTCGGCGTTGTTTTATGAATTCTCTCTGGAGGCTCATGTTCCACAAGATCATCTGGTTCGATCGATTGATCGGTTCGTGGATCTCAACAGCATCCGCACGCACCTAGCGGAATTCTACAGCCACACTGGTCGCCCTTCAGTCGACCCTGAGTTGCTGATCCGCATGTTGATCGTGGGATACTGTTTCGGGATCCGCTCAGAACGACGGCTGTGCGAAGAGGTGCATCTGAACCTTGCGTATCGTTGGTTCTGCCGCCTGGATCTGAATGACCGTATTCCTGACCACTCTACGTTTTCTAAGAACCGTCATGGCCGGTTCCGTGAGAGCGATCTGCTTCGTCAGGTTTTTGAGATGACCGTAGCCAAATGCATTGAAGAGGGATTTGTCGGCGGTCAGGGTTTTGCCGCAGATGCCAGCCTGATCGTTGCGGACGTTCAGAAACAGAATTCCAGCAATCCGGAAGACTGGGCGACGCGAGAGATCACCTCAGCAGACGCCTCACGCGCGGTGCGTGAATATCTCAACGTTCTGGATGATGCCGCGTTTGGTGCTGCCAGCGAGACGAAGCCAAAGTTCACTGCGCATGCTGATCCCGCGAGCCAATGGACTGCCGCTCGTAAAGGGCCAGCATTCTTTGCTTATTCCGACAATTATCTCATCGACACAGATCATGGGGTCATTCTGGATGTCGAAGCCACCCGCTCGATCCGGCAGGCAGAAGTCGGTGCCATGCGCAGGATGATCGACCGCACAGAAGAACGGTTTGGCTTGAAGCCAGAGTGGGTGGCAGCTGACACGGCCTATGGCGCCTCGGAAAACCTGGTGTGGCTCACGTTGAAACGACAGATCCTTCCGTTCATCCCGGTCTTTGATAACTCCAAACGCGATGATGGAACTTGGTCCCGTTCGGACTTCACCTGGGACGAGGAAAACGACAAATACATCTGCCCCGAAGTCAACGAACTTAAACACACGCGGCGAAACTACTCCGACCCTGCAAGGCGCGCATCCGGATTGAAAGCGCGCAACTATGGCTCTCTCATATCCGACTGCCAAGCCTGCCCATCCAAAGCCAAGTGCTGCCCGAACTCGCCCACGCGCCGGATCCGCCGCGAAAAATACGAGGTGGTCCGCGACTTCGCGCGCCAATGTACCGCTTCAGAGTTCAATCCGAAGGCTCAGGCGCGCCGGAAGAAAGTTGAAATGCTCTTTGCACATCTCAAACGCATCCTTGGGCTGGGACGGCTTCGATTACGAGGCCCCTGCGGCGTTCAAGACGAATTCACCCTCGCAGCAATCGCCCAGAACCTCCGGAAACTGGCAAAGCTCAAGCCGATGGCGCCGGTTCCAGGATGAAACGGGAGGTGAGCTTCGGCATCCGAATGAAATCAAAGCTATGGCTCAATAAAACTCGCCAAAACCAACGACTTTTTCAACGGAATCAGCCCAGACTGACTGATTCTGCGCTGGGAATGAGCGGCAGCAATGCACCTTAATGCGGACTTCGTAGTGTCCTTCACTGCAGCCATAGCCGCTTTCCAACAACAAGGTCCACTTTCGCATTGCGGCCCAATGAATCTGGCATTTGCTGCATACGAATTTTGCTGACCGGCCGAGCCGTAAGGTCATTGACCAATTCAAGCAGAATGCGTTAGCTGCCTGCGATGGTTCTCAAAGACGTTTGAGTCGGCGAGATGAAATGGGAACTCGGTGCGGTGCCGCCAATTGACCCCAATTCCGAGACTGCCCCCGCAACTGTAAGCGGTGAGCGACCCCGAAAAAGACCACTGGGCATGCGCCTGGGAAGGTTTGGGTGAGCTTTGATCCGCAAGTCAGGAGACCTGCCATCAAGCGGACTCGGAAGATATCCGCCGAATTTAACTGACCCAGGCGGGGTGTCCTGGAAGGAGGCTTTGATGGTACGCGCAACGCGTCACGACATAGTTGGACCCTTCCGCCCGCACTCGGCAAAGTGTGGAGCGGGCGATGACATTACGCCTCAGATTTAGAACCACCACAGTCGACGTAGGTCCTTGCCCCCCGTTTGCAAGCCCTGCCAATACCTTCACAGAAGCAGGCTCGTGAGTGCCGCTTTGTCAGTGCGCGATGTCTCGAGCGTCGCTCCAAGTGGCACCGTCCTTCTCAAAGAGACGTCGTTCGATGTGCAGCAAGGCGCGATCCTGGCCATCGCGGGGCCAAATGGGGCTGGCAAAACCACGCTTCTGAACGTGTTGTGCGGGATCACCACCCCAACCAGCGGCGAGGTTCTGATCGGTGAGCGCACGCTTCATGCCATGCCAGCCGCCGAACGCGCACGCCAGATCGCCGTTGTGGGCCAGCAGGACTTGCCCGACGGTCGCCTGACGCTGCGCGAGTATGTGACACTTGGTCAAATTCCCATTCAGTCCGACCGGTCCGCTGCTGCGCACGCCGAGGCACTGGACCGGACGTTGATTGTGACCGGCTTGACCGCATTGGCGGACCAAAAGATGGGCGTTCTATCCGGGGGCGAAAGGCAACGCGCGCATATCGCACGCGCTTTGGCGCAAGACCCGGCCATCTTGTTCCTCGATGAGCCGACAAATCACCTCGACCCTGACGCCAAGGGGCGCATGCTGTCTTTGGTCGCGGGGTTGGGCATCACAGTGATCATGGTCCTGCACGACCTCGTTCTGATCCCGGAATTTGCCAGCCATGTCGCCCTGCTCAAGGACACTCGCCTGACTGGCTTTGGTCCCGCAAACAACATGCTGACCCCGACCCTCGTACGCGACACCTTTGGCGTCCCGTACCTCCAATTCCAGCACGAAAACCGTATCGTCGCGGCGCTGGATATTCGCAACACCTCTGATCCAACTGAAAACAGGAGCGTACACCAATGAAACACATCTGGTCCGTAGCCGTCCTGGCTGCATTCGCAACCAGCGCTGCCGCCGACATCACCGTCGACAATTGCGGCGAACCGCTGACCTTTGACGCCACGCCCGAGCGGATCGTCGTGCATGACATGAACATGACCGACATGGCCTTTGCGCTTGGTCTGCAGGACAAGATCGTGGGCCTGACAGGCATCACCGGTTGGTACAAGACCAGCGAAGACTTTGATGCGCTGCGCGGTGATATCCCCGAACTTGCGCCGAAATATCCTACTATGGAGAACCTGCTGTCGGCCAATCCGCAGATGTTCTTTGCGGGCTGGTACTACGGCATGAAGCCGGGCGGCGATGTCACACCTGACACGCTGGCACCATTCGGGGTCAAGACTATGGTGCTGACCGAAAGCTGCGTGCATCTGGACAAAGACCGCCCCGAGGCCAGCATGGAGTTGCTGTTTGGTGACGTAATGCGTCTGGGCACGGTCATGGGCGTTGAAGGTAAGGCAGAAGCGCTTGTCACCGGCTGGAAAGAAGAACTGGCTGCGATCGAAGCCAAAACCGCTGATCTGGCAAAGCCGCGTGTGTTCTTGCTAGATGGCCCCGCCGATGCGCCGTTCACCGCCGGAAAGTTTGCCATTCCCGATGCGATGATCGCCGCTGCTGGTGGAGAGAACGTCACCCATGATATGGACACCAGCTGGGGCAGGACGTCCTGGGAAACGGTTGCCGCCGCAAACCCGGAGTTCCTGGTGCTGCTCGACTATCAAACCGGCAACGGTGCAGCAGACACCTTCAAGTTCCTGCAGGAGCACCCCGTCATGTCACAGACAGATGCGGTCAAGAATGAAGCCTGGATCGGGCTGCGCTATGAAGAGCTGACACCGGGGCCTGCGAACATCGACGCCATCTCTAAGATGGCCGCAGCCATGCACCCGTCGCTGAACTAGGTGGCGCGACAAGACCTTACATACCTGCTGGGGGCGGTCGTTCTGATCGCCCTCGTGCTGCTGTCGACGGGGTATGGCTCCACTTCGATCCCTGTGGTGGATGTGGTTCAGGCAGTGATGCTCGGCCTAGGACTGGCAGAAGGTGAGACAGCCCCAGTGCATCGCATTGTCTTCGATTTGCGGCTACCGCGCGCCCTGTTTGCCGCCGTGATTGGCGCAGGTCTTGGGATCGTGGGCGTCGTCTTGCAGACCACTACCCGAAACGACCTGGCAGACCCGTTTCTCTTTGGCCTGTCCTCCGGTGCGGCGGCGGGGGCTGTGTTCGTGATCACAGTCACGGGGGACATTCTAGGGTTCTGGACGCTACCGCTGGCGGCCTTCACCGGAGGGATCATCGCCTCGGCCATCGTTTTGGGACTGGTGCACAGCCTGCGCACAAGTGCACCGGAAAAACTGATCCTCGCGGGCCTTGCCGTATCATTCCTGTTTGCGGCCATCACAAACTACCTGATCTTTGCGGGCGACAGCCGGGCCGCGCATTCCGTCATCTTCTGGATGCTTGGGGGGCTTGGCCTTGCACGATGGGCAAGTTTTCCGTTGGTCTGTTCGGGCCTCGCCCTGATCTTCGCCTACACCCTTTTCCGGGCGCGTTGGCTTGATGCCCTTCTGACTGGGGATGTCACGGCGGCGACGCTGGGCGTCCCGGTCCAGCGGCTGCGGTTCTCGATGTTCTTCATCGCGGCGTTGGCCACGGCTGTCTTTGTCTCAGTGGCAGGCGTCATCGGTTTTATTGGCCTCATGGTTCCACACATCGCGCGCGGCATTGCAGGGCCCTTGCACCGCAATCTGATCCCAACGGCTGCTCTTGTCGGGGCCTGCTTGCTTACCGGATCGGACATCGTCAGCCGCATCATTCTTGCCCCCCAAGAGCTGCCCGTTGGCATCGTGACAACGTCAATTGGCTCACTCTTTGTTTTCCTTTTGCTTTACAGAACCGCCCGATCATGATGCTGGAACGCACGATCTCGCAACTCGACACTGGATATGTGTCAGACTCTGTCGCAGAGAAGATGGGGCATCTTGGCTATGCGCAATGGCTGGGCGCGCTGAAGGGCGATGCGGGCTATCACAACGAGGCAATGCGGGCCTACAACCTTGCACAGCCTTTCATCCACAACTCACCCGCTGTAGCGGTGTTTTGCAACCTACTGACTACATCAACAGCGACGCCCATTGCACCGCTTGACCTGAAATTGCCTGCACCCGCCCGCCGTGGCGGCGCAAGGGCCAGACGCGGGGTACTTTGAGCCATGTGGATCATTGCAAACCTTACCCAGCATTTCGTCCCAAAGGAATCCTGCCTATGACGGTCGCAAGCCCATGCACCGGTGTGTGCAAACTCGATGACGCGACAGGCTGGTGCCTTGGATGCGGCCGAACCGGAGATGAGATGGACGGATGGCGTGTTCAGTCTGAAGCCGCACGCCGGGGAATCTGGGACCAAATTCCAGAGCGTTTGCGACAACTGGGCATCACCTGCCGTAGGTTGCCCTGGACCACGAAAGACCTGCGCGCCTTTGTGATTTCCACTCTGAAAGCCGGGCGCGGCACTTGGGTCATCGGTGTTGTCGGGGCAGTCGCTGAGTTCGCTGCTGCTATAGACAATGAGGTTGAGCTGCGCGTCGAAGGCGATGACATCACCGCGTACACACCGAACGGTGCAATCAGAATGAAGATCAACGATGACGTCCGTGCGCTGACATTTGATCCGCCAGACTGGACATCCGAGCCTCGGATCGTGTTGGCGGTCAAGCGGGAACGTGGGCGTCTTACTGTGGCAAAAGGCGTCTCTGACCTTGGGCCAGATGCGCAGGCACTCTTGCATGAGGAAAGCACGAAGCTCTACGACCTTGGACTGGGGCGAAAAGAAGGTCGCTTTTGCGTCCGATTGCGGGATGGCGATGCTCAAAGGGATCTTGATAGCGCAACCGGCCAAGGGTTGCTGCAGGCCTTGCCGCTTATCGGCGCTTCATTGGTCGCGGAAAGCCCAACTCGGGTCGTCGAAAGCGCCCTTGGACGTGTCGAAGTGCAGGGAGAAATCCCACCGCCCGATACGAAGTCGCCCGATGGGCCACACACGCATCTGCTGATTGACCACTTAAAAACAGGTCGAACGCTTCCAACCGGAATGGACCTACCACGCGCATACCTGCCCGGCGCTACGTTCTATCCACCGAAGTAGCGGCTTTCCGGACAAAGTCCTCATTCCTGTTGCCATTGCAAAATCGAATGCCCGGTTTTGGCATAAGACCGGACATTAGGAATCAATGGGTGGATGGCAGCTTTGTCCGCATCTTCCCAATTCGGCACCGGCGCGGCGAACGGAAGGTTCAGATTTGGGCTTGGCATCCCGATCTGAACGTCTGCTTCCACCGTTTGGCCTCGGTCTCTTCGCACCCGCAGAGAAAGTCCGGATTCCGCCCTTCGAGAAGAAACACGTGTTACGGGCGCGGAAAGTTGCGATCTATCCGG
>CAWUIP010000110.1:0-11614 GCA_963922415.1 uncultured Aliishimia sp.
TGAACGGTTGCGTCACGTCCTGGTGATAGGATGAAACGTAAGTCTGCTTGAGAACTGGGCCTCAGGTCTCTACATCACCCCAGCACGCTAACACTTTGCCAGGACGGCGCTTATGCCCATCAGACTTCCCGCCACACTCCCCGCCTATGACGTGCTGACGCGCGAAGGCGTGATGGTGATGGATGAAAGCATGGCCAACCGTCAGGACATCCGCCCCCTGCGCATCGGGCTTTTGAACCTGATGCCCAAGAAGATCCAAACCGAAAACCAGTTCGCGCGGCTCATCGGGGCGACCCCTTTGCAGATCGAGCTCAGCTTGATCCGCATGTCCGAACATCAGACCAAAAACACGGCCGCGGCGCATATGGCAGAGTTCTATCGCCCGTTCCAAGACGTGAAGTCCGAAAAGTTTGACGGGCTGATCATCACTGGCGCGCCGATAGAGCATTTGGACTACGAGGATGTCACCTATTGGGATGAGTTGGCCGAGGTCATGGACTGGACCCAGACCCATGTGCACGCGACCTTTGGGGTCTGTTGGGGGGGGATGGCGATGCTCCACCACTTCCACCGGGTGCCAAAATACATCCTACCCCACAAACTCTTTGGGGCGTATCGGCATACGAACCTTTCCCCTGCCTCACCGTTTTTGCGTGGGTTTTCCGACGATTGTGTGATCCCGGTGTCGCGCTGGACCGAGGTCCGCGCTCAGGATGTGAACCGCGCCGGTCTGCCGATCCTTTTGGGCTCGGACGTGACGGGGCCTGCCTTGATCCAAGACCCGGAACACCGCGCGCTCTATATCCTTAATCACTTTGAATACGACAGCGGCACGCTGGGCGAGGAATACACGCGCGATTTGGCCCAAAACCAGGTCGAAGGCAGCGAGATCGCGCTGCCCCTGAACTACTTTCCCGATGACGACCCCACCCGCACGCCACAAAACCGTTGGCGCAGTCACGCGCATCTGCTCTATGGCAATTGGATAAACGAAATTTACCAAACAACGCCTTTTGAAATGGACCGGATCGGTGGCTAGACGCTTGTTATTCCTTTTCCTCTTTTCCGCGATCATCGTCGCCGTCATTCAGATGACCGCCGGCATTCGCGAGAAAGTCGCCGAGGCGCGCTACCCGTATGAGGGCAAGCGGCTGGATCTCGGCGACATTAAGATCCACGCGGAAGTCTTTGGCGAAACAGGGCCAGATCTGATCCTTATCCACGGCGCGTCGGGCAATACGCGCGATTTCACATTCTCCATGGCAGAAAAGCTGTCAACGCGTTACCGCGTGATCGTGTTTGACCGTCCTGGCATGGGTTGGTCGACGCAACCCCCCGGGTTTGGCGGGCTGTTCGACAGTCGCCCGGAATCGCCGCGGCTGATGGCGGACATCTTGGGGCGCGCTGCAGAGGAGTTGGGCGTCGAAAACCCCATCGTGCTTGGCCATTCCCTGGGGGGCGCTTTGGCGATGGCCTGGGCGCTGGAACATCCAGACAACACCGCCGCCCTCGTGATGGTGGCGGGCGTATCGCATCCCTGGCCTGGCGATCTGCACTGGCAGTACCCCGTCAATTCGTCGGTCTGGGGCGGAAATCTTTTTGTGCCACTTTTGACAGCGTTCGTGCCACGTTCTTACATCAACGGCGTCGTGGAGGGCGTTTTTGCGCCCCAAGCCGCGCCAAAGGGCTACATCGATCACATCGGAACGGGCCTATCGACGCGCCGCGCCTCACTCAGAGCCAATGCGCGCCAAGTCAACGGGCTGCGCCCCTTTGTTGTTGAAATGTCAGAATTTTATCCCGATCTCACCTTGCCCATCGAGATCGTGCATGGGGACGCGGACACGATTGTGCCCCTCGCGGTCCATTCGGTGCCGCTCTCCGAACGGGTTGAGAGCGCAAATTTGACGGTTCTGGACGGCATCGGGCACATGCCGCATCACACCAATGAGGCGGATGTGATTGCCGCAATTGACCGTGCGGCGGCGCGCGCGGGTTTGCGTTAAAGCTTTTAACATTACATAAGAGTCGAAAGCGAGCAGACCCGGAGGCGCAAAGATGAAGCGTCCTTTTGATGGCGCGATCAGCGCCTTTTACGAAACCGAAGCCCCGGACGAGATCCAGTCAGCCATCGCGCGTGGCGACAAGGACGACATCTTGGCGCCGTCCTATCCGCATCCCGACCGGTTGTCGCGCAAAGCTTATGAAAAACGCTTTGACGCGCTGCAGATCGAATTGGTCAAGCTGCAGGCCTGGGCCAAAGACACCGGCGCGCGGATCGCCATCGTGTTTGAGGGCCGCGATGCGGCGGGAAAAGGCGGTACAATCAAACGCTTCCGCGAGAACCTTAATCCACGTGGTGCGCGCGTTGTGGCCCTGTCGAAACCAACAGAGACGGAAGCCACGCAGTGGTATTTCCAGCGCTATATCGACCATCTGCCCAGTGCGGGCGAAATCGTGTTCTTTGACCGGTCTTGGTACAATCGCGGTGTGGTGGAACATGTGTTCGGCTTCTGCACGCCCGCGCAGCGCGCACATTTCTTCGTACAAGTCCCCAAATTCGAAGAGATGTTGGTCAATGATGGGATCATTTTGATCAAGTTTTGGCTCAATGTGGGCCGGGCCGAACAGTTGCGGCGCTTTCTGGCACGCGAAGAAGACCCGCTAAAGCAATGGAAACTCTCGTGGATCGATGTTGAGGGGCTCAAGAAATGGGAGGCTTATACGCAGGCCATCGGCGAAACCCTTGGACAATGCCATAGTGACGCCGCCCCCTGGACCGTGATCCGCACCGATGACAAGCGCCGCGCGCGCCTGGCGGCGATCCAGCATGTGCTGGGCCAGATCGACTATGCGCAGAAAGATGAAAAAGCGCTCGGCGATCTTGATCCTTTGATCTGCGGAGGCCCCGACATCTGGCATGCCTAAACGCGGCTATCATCATGGCAATCTCAAGACCGCGCTTATGGATGCGGCGCTGAAGCTGATCGAGGAGAAAGGCCCAAGTGGCTTCACCTTGTCCGAGGCCGCAAAGCAGGCCGGTGTCACACCTGCGGCGGTTTACCGGCACTATCAGGGCCGCGAAGACCTGATCACTGAGGCCGCGCAGCAAGGCTACACAATCTTTGCTGACTTGATGGAACATGCCTACCAGTCCGGGCAACCTTCGGCCCTTTCGGCCTTTGAGGCGACGGGCCGCGCCTATCTGGCGTTCGCGCGTAAGTTTCCAGGCCATTACATCGCGATGTTCGAGAGTGGCATTTCGGTGAACCGCACGCCCGAACTGGCTGCCGTGTCGCAGCGCGCGTGGTCTGTTTTGGAAAAAGCCGCTGAGGACCTCAGCCAACACATCCCCGAAGACCGCCGCCCGCCCGCGTCGATGTTTTCGGCGCATATCTGGGCCATGAGCCATGGGGTCGTCGAGCTTTTTGCGCGCAACTCGCCCGGCACCGCCTCGCCCTTCCCGCCTGAGGATCTGCTGGAAACTGGGATTGGGGTTTATCTGCGCGGGCTGGGTCTGATCCGGCCTGACGACGAGGCGTGATCACCGCACGCGGGTCAGCGTGCTTGAGACATTGATCAACTCTTTCACGCCCAAGCCTTTGATATCATAGCTGCCAATCTCATCGACTTGGAAGTTGTCGATCAGGTCATAGGTCATCTCGACTGGGGCCACGATTTTCATCGGATGGGCAAAGACTTGCAATCGCGCGGCCAGGTTCACCGCTGGGCCAAAGACGTCATAGACGTATTTCTGCACGCCCACGACAGACCCCACTGCCGCACCCGAGGCAATCCCGACCCGCGCCTGCCACTTGTATTGGTGGCTTTCGTTGCGCCGTTCGAGATACCGCAAGAAGCGCACCGCACAGCTTGCCACGGCAGACGCGTGATCTGGCGCCGGTTCGGGCATGCCGCAAACGGCCAAATAGGCGTCGCCCAGCGTTTTGATCCGCTCGACCCCGAACTGCTCTGCGATGCGGTCAAAGGTCGAAAAGATATCGTTGAGCTCGCTCAGCGTGACGGTTGGGTCGTTGGTTTCGGCGAAGCTTGTGAACCCCACAAAGTCCAGCATCAGCACCGACACATCGCGGTAAAGCTGCGGGGTCACCGTGCCGAAGGTCTTGAACTCTTCATAAACCGTGCGGGGCATCAGGTTCAAAAGCAGCTTTTCGACCCGCTCCTTCTCCCGCTCCAATTCGCGTGTGTTGCGCTCGACCATGGACGAGTAGCTTTCGATCATCTGCTCTAACTCACGCATGCGCGTGATGTTTTGGCATTCCGCCACGAGCATCTTCTCGCCTTCGATCTCGGCCAGTGACAGCGCAACCGAGATGATCAGCGTCCGGCGGCGCGGTTTGACCTGAACCTCGCCCGCGTAGCGCCCGGTTTCGCGCAACGCCTCAGCGGCTGTTTCACGCAGCTTTTCAATGATCTCGGGGATCGCCTCGCTGTCGGCTGGGTCGCCAAACCATTCGGCAAAGGCGGCGTTATAATACTGAAAGCTCAGATCGCTGTAGCGCAGAATAGCCACGCCGACGCCAATGGACTTCAACAGATGCTCATTGATTGTCGACAGCGCGATGGCAGTCATCACGTAATCCGACGCACGATCAGGGGGCGCTTGTCTTCGACCGCCGCGACGACTTGCGCAATGTCATCGGCCTTGACCCCATGCTCTTGCATGACTTCGACCAGCATTTGCGCGACTTCATCGAATTCTGCGTCTGTAATGCTGATTTTGTGGTGGGCCATCCGCAACCGCTCATCCGAGATACTGCTGGGCCCGCCCATCAGCGCCGAGATGAATTTGGTTTGGTGATCCATCAGCCGCGGCATGTCGATGTCATCAAAGTGATGACCCACACTGTCGCTGTCCAAAACAAGATCGTAAAAATCCATCACGATCTTACTCACGGCGCCAAATCCGCCGTATTTTTCAAATGTTGTGCCAGCCACTACGTCATCTCCCAATACGGGAAACGATAACAAACCCTGTTAAGTCGGGCAACGCGGCTTGGACCTTAAGTTCTTTCTGGGCACGACGTGCATAGGAAAGCGGCGAACACCCCCTTTGAGGCTGACCCGACCGCGCGTTGGGCCGGATCAGCCGGGCGATCAACTACGCGTCGTTTGGCGCCGGCGCAGCAGTGCGAAGCCTGCAACGCCGCTCAGCATCAGCACTGCCCCGGCAGGCAACGGGACAGCCGATGGCGCCAACTGGCCACGCAGCTCGCCCGATGCGACCGCGTCTGTGTGAATGTTGATGTATAGCCCTTCGGCGGTCAGATCTTTCAGAAAATCGTCAAAGGACAGCGCCGTCCCAGATATCCCCGCAGCCGCTGAATAGGCCAGATCCGTGACCGTCAGCGAAAAGCCGTCTGCGGTGTCCTGATAAGCAGGACCACCAAATGTGAACGGGACGACCACCGGTCCGTTTACACCCACGTCGCCGTCGTGGATGTGTACAGGGCCCAGGGGCGATGCCACCAGACTATCCAGTAAATCATCCAGCGACAGACCTGTGACTGAGAGTGAAAAATCGAGCGTCTCTGCAACATCATCGACCGTCAACGTTGCAGAGCCGAAGGCATCGGTGACGACCGGCGGCACTTCTTGGTCCCCGGATAGATCAGCCGTGAAAGTCAGCGAGGCCGCAAAACTTGGCACCGCACAACTCAAAACGACGGCAGCCGCCGTCAGTGTTGTTTTCAACATAGTGTATTCCTTTAAAGGAGCCCCCCCGCACACCAGCGTCCGGGTCTAAGCACCCGGGTAACGCCTGTGCCACTGGTTCAATTCTGCTGAAAACCCGCCGTTCACCTGCTCGTGTAGAGATGTGAACGCACGCACGAAAAAAGCCGCCAGGAAGCCCCAGCGGCTTTGACATGTGTGTGGTGGTGGTCTGCGCTTAACGCTTGGAGAACTGGAAGCTCTTCCGCGCTTTGGCCTTACCGTATTTCTTCCGCTCCACGACGCGGCTGTCACGGGTGAGGAAGCCTGCGGCCTTCAACGCGGCCCGCAGTTCAGGGTTGTAAAGCTGCAATGCTTTGGAAATGCCGTGCTTGACCGCGCCCGCTTGGCCCGACAGGCCGCCGCCTTTGACGGTTGCCATCACGTCGAATTCGCCTTCGACGCCGGCCACTTGGAACGGCTGACGCAGGATCATTTGCAACACGGGGCGTGCAAAATACTGATCCATCTCTTTGCCATTGACCTGAACCTTGCCCGAGCCGGGCTTGATCCAAACACGAGCGACCGCGTCTTTCCGCTTGCCCGTCGCGTACGAGCGTCCAAGCGCGTCACGCACAGGCTCGCGCGGTGTCAAAACCTCGGCAACGGGGGCTTCGGCATCAACGCCAGCCACAGCCGCCAGATCTTCGAGGGAGTTAATCTCTTCAGCCATGATGCCTTAGCTCCGCGTGTTTTTCTTGTTCATGGACTTCACGTCCACAACTTCAGGGCTTTGCGCCTCGTGGGGGTGATCACCGCCCGCATAGACCCGCAGATTGGTCATCTGCTTACGGGCCAGACGGTTGCCAGGCAGCATCCGCTTGACAGCCAGCGTCACAACACGCTCTGGATGGGCGCCTTCGAGGATCTGCGCCTTCGTGCGCGACTTGATCCCACCGGGGTGGCCTGTGTGCCAGTAGTGATGCTCTTCCCGCTTTTTGCCGGTCAGTTGCACTTTGTCGGCGTTGATGACGATCACGTTGTCGCCCATATCCATGTGCGGCGTGAAGGTCGCTTTGTGCTTGCCACGCAGGCGCATGGCCACGATCGAGGCAAGACGGCCCAGAACCACGCCTTCGGCGTCGATCACGATCCACTTCTTGTCGATCTCTGCAGGAGATGCAGAATATGTTTTCATGTCAGAGACCCATCTTTGGGGGAGAAATTCGATTGCGCGGTTATACAGGCGCGCCATTTCATTTCAAGCCCAAACAGACGGAAAAAGTATATGCATTTCAGCGCCTTAAAAATAAGGTAATATAATACCCCATTCTAGCCATTGCTTCTGACCTGCTCACGCCAGATCAGCAGGACCCCGGCCCCGACAATCAGGATCACGCCAGGAAAGAGCGTCTCAATCGGGGCTTCGCCAAAGAACACCCACCCGAAGAAGAACGCGGTGAGGATGCCCAAATAGTTGAACGGCGCCAAAAGAGATGGCGGCGCCATGCGGTAGGCCAGCATCAGAAACAGAACCGCTGTTCCGCCTGCCAGCGACATCACCACAATCAGCAAGACATCAAATCCGCTGGCAATTGGTGAAAATCCAGTGGACAGCAACGCCAAAACGATGGCCCCGCCCGCAGAGGCCACAGAACTGTAAAGATACAAAAGCGCGTTTGAGACACTACTGTCGAAGGCCCGCACGCTGATAATCGCCAGCGCATAGAAAAAGGCGGCCGTCACCGGCAGCAGCGCCGCAGGTGTGAACGTATCGCCGCCCGGGCGCATCACCCACAGCGCACCCGCAAACCCCAAGATCAGGGCGGCGATGCGCCAGGGGCCCACACGCTCCCCAAACAGAAGCACGCTCAGAATAACAAGAAACAGCGGGTTTGTTTGCGCCAGCGCGGACACGGTCGCCAGTTCCAATATGCCCAAGGCCGAGTAAAAGGTGAGTTGCGCGACCGCGACGATAACACCGCGCAAGAGCGCCAGTTTCCAACGTTCAATCCGCCATTTCATGCCTTTGACGCTCAGCTCGCCCATCCAAATCATCACCAAAAGCGACGGGATCACGCCCAGCACATTGCGATAGGCCGACAGCTCGGGCGCGGAATACCCCCGTTCGCTGAGAACGCGCACCAGTATCGCCATGATGTCAAAGCCAATGATGGCGGTCAGCGCCAAGGCCACGGCCAGCCAGGGGCGCGCGGCCTCAGGCATCTTGGTCCGCAGCAGAACCTTTGGGCGGGATCGCATATGTGAGCGACGCGCGCGCCACCGGCTCTGGGTCACCTTCGGAGTAAAGAAGCACATCGCCCACTGACAGTTGGCGCCCGAGCTTCAAAACACGCGCATGCCCCAGAAGATCGGTGTGCGCCTTGGGCTTGCGCATAAAATCGATGGAGCAATTCGTCGTCACGGCCAGCGCTTTGGGCCCAATTCGCGACAGAGTGGCTGCGTACATCGCGACATCGGCCAGGCTGAACATAGATGGCCCCGACAAAGTTCCGCCCGGGCGCAGATGCGATGGATTGACCCGAAGCCGCAGGATGGTTTCGTGCTCGGTCACCTCTTCCACAAAAAACTGATCGGACACTTCCGTAAACACCCGCCCCAAAAAGGCGTTCAACTCGTCTTTGGTCATTTTGAGCGACACGACTTTTCCTTCCCTGCCCGCGCGCTTACACTCTGCGCAAAGAGATGGGAGAGCAAGATGACCATTTTGATCCGCGACGATTTGGATGGCATCGCCCATCTGACGATGAATGCGCCCGAGCGGCTGAATGCGCTCTCTGATGAGATGCTCGCGGCCCTGCAATCGACGTTGGACAGTTTGCGCGAGGATCGCAGTATTCGCGCTGTAATCTTGTCTGGGGCAGGCAAAGCGTTTTGCGCGGGCCATGATCTGAAGCAAATGACCGCCGGGCGACAGGTCGAGGATGGGGGGCGCGCCTATTTCGAGGACCTCTTTGGGCGCTGTGCTACGATGATGCAAACAGTGCAGTCCGTGCCGCAGCCTGTGATCGCACAAGTGCATGGCATTGCGACTGCCGCAGGCTGCCAGCTTGTGGCCTCTTGCGACCTGGCCGTCGCAACCGAAGGCACACGGTTCGGCGTGAATGGCGTG
The DNA here is from genome assembly GCA_963922415.1 of uncultured Aliishimia sp. Taxonomy (GTDB): domain Bacteria; phylum Pseudomonadota; class Alphaproteobacteria; order Rhodobacterales; family Rhodobacteraceae; genus Aliishimia. Next base: position 8,807 of record CAWUIP010000110.1, read on the forward strand.
AATATTGGGCTGTTCTGTTCGACGCCCATGGTCGCGCTCAGCCGTAACATCCCCCGCAAACACGCTTTCGAAATGCTGACGACCGGCGATTTCCTAGAAGCAACGCGCGCCCGTGACCTTGGGTTGATCAACCGCGTGGTCGCCCCAGACGCACTTGAGGCCGAAACCCGCGCCCTCGCCGCCCAAATCGCCGACAAGCTCGCCGTGGCCGTGAAGATCGGAAAAGAGGCCTACTACAAGCAACTCGAAATGCCGCTCGCTGAGGCCTATGACTACACCGGCAAAGCCATCGTGGAAAACATGCTCCACCGCGACACTGAGGAGGGCATCGCCGCATTTCTGGAAAAGCGCGACCCGCGCTGGGAGCAATAAGGCAGCTTTGTGTCATTTGGGGCTTTTTGACCCGCCGCAATCTCGATTGAGATGTTAACCAAAGCGACGCGTCGAGGCTCCCCGAAGTTTGATCCCAATTTCGGCGGTTTTCCGCCTGTTTTTACATATTATTTACAATACCTTACCCACAATTCAAATTGCTGCGCGGCCCACCGCCGATCTAGACGCGCAAAACACCGCCAGATCCTAAAATTTTACCTTGTTTCGAAGTTCGGTCCGGACTGTTTCCAGTTTGCGGCTTTAAAATCGGGCACGAATGTGACAAAAGAAGGTCACGCGATATGGGTCGCCGCCCTCGCGGAAGGTTCCTCCAGGGCATCTCTCTCTGCCCCCCAAATCCCCGCAGCGGCGACCCCATCAGCCTCCCTTCAGTACCAAGGCCACACACCTTGCCAGACGCGGCCAATCCGCTTATTTGCGCGCAATGGATAACAGTTTACACATCGTGGGCGGCGGCATGGCCGGGTCAGAGGCCGCGTGGCAAGCGGCGCAGATGGGCGTAGACGTGGTCATCCACGAAATGCGCCCCAAGGTGAAAACCTTTGCACACCAGACGGGACATTTGGCCGAGATGGTCTGCTCTAACTCGTTCCGGTCGGACGATGACGAACAAAACGCCGTCGGCCTCCTTCATTGGGAGATGCGGCAAGCAGGCGGCCTCGTGATCGCTGGGGCGGATGCGCATAAACTGCCTGCCGGTGGCGCGCTCGCCGTGGATCGGGACAGCTTTGCCGCCTGGGTCACCGAGCGCCTGCACCAACATCCCCGGATCACCGTCGAGCCGTCCGAGATCACTGCGCTTCCGGCGGACGGCACATGGCTGTTCGCAACAGGCCCCCTGACTTCGCCTGCCCTGTCGGCAGAGATCGCACGCGAAACGGGCAAAGAGTCGCTGGCCTTCTTCGATGCCATCGCGCCCATCGTTTACGCCGACAGTATCGACATGGACGTGGCCTGGCGACAGTCGCGCTATGACAAGGGCGAGACGGAGGAAGAGCAAAAGGCCTATCTCAACTGCCCCATGACGCGTGATCAGTATGAAGCCTTCATCGACGCGCTGCTGGCCGCCGACAAGACCGAGTTTCGCGAGGGCGAGACCGCGACCTATTTCGACGGTTGCTTGCCCATCGAGGTGATGGCCGAGCGGGGCCGCGAAACGCTGCGCCATGGGCCGATGAAGCCTGTGGGCCTGACCAATCCGCACGCGCCCGAGGAGAAACCCTACGCCGTCGTGCAACTGCGCCGGGACAATAAACTGGGCACACTTTACAACATCGTCGGCTTTCAGACAAAGATGAAGTACGGCGCACAAACCGATGTTTTCAAGTCGATTCCCGGCCTTGAGAGCGCGCGTTTTGCACGGCTTGGCGGGATCCACCGCAACACGTTTATCAATGCGCCAACGCTGCTTGATGACCAAATGCGCCTGAAATCGCGGCCCAATATTCGCTTTGCCGGGCAGATCACCGGGGTGGAAGGCTATGTCGAAAGTGCCGCGATGGGTCTGCTGGCCGGGCGCTATGCGGCGGCGGAGCTTTTGGGGCAGACCGTGCCCACGCCGCCCGAAACCACCGCGACAGGTGCTTTGATCACGCATATTTCAGGCGGCGCAGAGGCGAAGACATTTCAGCCCATGAACGTCAATTTTGGCCTCTTTCCGCCCCTTTCGGGCATCAAAGGCGGGCGACGCAACCGCAAAGACCGCTACAAAGCCTATACCGACCGCGCAAAGGCGGATTGGCTGGGCTGGCTGGCCGGGCAATCTGAGCACGCCGCTTAAACCCTGGACCGCCGCCGCGCGCTTTGCTTAACTGCGATCATGACAGAAAAATTCCTCGACAAGGTCTATAACGCGCGCGACGCGGACGAGACCCGTACGCTCTATGACGCATGGTCCGCCACCTATGAGGCCGAAGTGGCCGAACACGGATACGCGACACCCGGACGCTGTGCCCAGGCTTTGGCGCAGCATATGGAAGACCTCAACGCACCCGTTCTGGATTTTGGCTGCGGCACGGGGCTTTCGGGCTTGGCGCTGCGGACGCACGGGTTTCAGACTATTGATGGCGTGGATTTGTCCGAAGACATGCTCAAAGGGGCTGCCGAAAAAGGCGCCTACCGCGCATTGCGCCAGATTGAGGCCGGCGCGCAGCCGGTTGCGACGCCTGGCGACTACGCGGCCATCGCCGCGATCGGTGTGATCGGCGCAGGCGCGGCCCCCATCGACACGTTTGACCTTCTGATGAACGGCCTGGTGTCGGGCGGAAAACTGGTCCTGTCGTTCAATGATCACGCGCTGAGCGATCCTGCCAACGAAGGACGTCTGTCCGAGTGGATGGACACCGGGGCGGCGCGACTTCTGTTCAAGGAATACGGGCCGCACCTGCCGGGTCTTGATCTGCAATCAAACGTCTA
>CAWUIP010000111.1:0-11582 GCA_963922415.1 uncultured Aliishimia sp.
CGCCACTTCAACCAAAGCCGCCACCGCCTGGCAGTTCGGCGACCGCACCGTCACCGACCCCACCGCCATCGCCACCGTCACCGCGTTCATGAACCCCGAAAGCCCCGGCGGCGACGACATCCGCGACGACCTCTCTGGCCTGCTGACCAGCGTCGACTGCGCCCGCCTCTCGGCCACATTCATCCCGGAAACGGGTACCTTAGAGATGCGCGGCCACATCCCCGACCCGTCCCTGCAAGGTCCCATTATGGCGGCCTTCCAAGAGCAAATCGGCGACGGCATCCCCGTTACGGCGAACCTTCTGCACCTGCCAGCCCCCCAATGCGGCGCGCTCACCGGCATCGCCGATGTGGGCCTGCCCCAATCCACCGACCAGTTCACCAATACCCGCCTTATCGGGGCCACCGCCCACGCCCGCGAATACAAATACGCGGAAGGCCAGAAACTGGAATTCGACGTCGGCGCCCCCGATTACGACGCCTATATCTATGTCGACTACTTCAACGCCGCAGGCGAAGTGATCCACCTTGTCCCCAACGAATATGTGGCCCTAACTGCGACAAAAGCCAAAACACTCTACGGTATCGGCCAAGCCCGCCCCGGCGAACCCGGCCTCTCGATCACCATCGGTCCCCCCTATGGCCAAGAGATCGCCGTGGCCTTCGCCGCCTCGCGCCCTCTCTACGACGGCCTCCGCCCCATTGTGGAGCCCGCCGAACCCTACCTGGATGAGCTCAAAGCCCTTGTGGCCTCAGCCCGCGCCACCGATCCCGATTTCAAGGGCGAATGGGTGTACTTCTTCATAACCACAGCCCCCAACTAATGATTGCCAGAGCACGCCCAGCCCGCGTACCTTGGCCCTATCGAATAAAGGAGAGCGCGCCATGCCAATGACACCTGAGGGCATCAAAGAGCTAAAATCGCTGATTGCCAAAGCGCGGACGAAAACCCGTGGCGCGGATCTCGAAGATGAAAACGCTGAAGAAGGCATGTCCTTTGGCGCGGTAATCAGCACAAAACCAGCTGATACCGTCTTTGTCATCGAACCGCTGAAGGGCCCCGAAAATGCAATGCGTCAGGCAAAAAACCTGGGCGGCGCAAAGAAACTCACCTTCGGGCGGCTCAAGATCGAAGGCAAAAAACTCACGATGAACCTGCTGGGCAAGCCTGTCCCCGGGATCACCCGCAGTCTCAAGAAGTTTTTCGTCTCGCACGGCTTCCAGTTCAAAGTCTTCGTCGTCACAGCCGAAGGGGAGGAGTTCGAACCTGACCTGGAAGACGACGATATGCTCGATACGCCTGTGTCGGGCGGGGACGAGGACGATAATGCACCCGAGGGGTCCGAGGAGAACAACGTCTCGGACGAACAGGTGATGTGGGAAAAAGTCGCCACCCCGATGGACGAGGCGGTGAAGAAATTTGGTGCCTCCGGCGATAATCGCGCACCCGCCGTTGTCAAAGCCTGGGATGGGGCAAAGAATGCCGCGGACAAAGGGGACTACAAAACCTCAACGACCGTTTTGCGCAAGCTCAAACCGATCGTGTCCTCTGTCCCAGAGCCTTCCGGCGATCCGGCACCAACGCAAGAAACAGACCCTAATGCGGAAAAATGGGCCAAACTCGAAGGCCCCTTGATGCAGCTATATGAAAAGGCTGTTGGGAACAATCCGCCCAACCGCACACAGTTGGAAAGCGGCTGGGCGGTTGCGGCCGAAAGCGCCGAGATGGGGGACTATGGAAAGGCGTTGGCGGTTGCCGGACGGCTGAAACCGCTGTTCGAAAAGGCCATCCAGGATGGGCCCGCGACCCTTGCACCGAAAGATGGCGTTGCGTTCCAGCAATCTCGCCTCCTGTGGGGCCAAACTCGTAAGCATATGCAGGACGAAATGACCAAGCTGAAGGGTGCGATCCTGAATGTTTGTGAGGGTGATGAAGAATTGGTGGACGTCGTGCAGGGTGTCGATAAGATTTTCGAACACCTAAACACTTTCGATGACAAGCTAGAGCGGGCGCTGGACGCCATCGCCAACGTCGAAGACGGTCCACAACGCGAAAAGCTCAAGACGGCCGCAGGCGGGCTGATCAAGCAGTATCAGGGTTATTTAGACACTGATTTCTTCAAGGATGTGGATGCGAACAACGGTTTCACGAACGTGAGCATCCGGGCAGCGGCTGTGAAGTCGCTCGGGGAAATTCAGTCGACCTTGGCCGCCTAGGGCAAGGCGTCAACACGCGGCATTCACGTCGGCTTGCTCAACAGGTGCCGGACTTCGGCCAGGACAGAATTGGCCAGTTCGCGGTCCAGGCCCCTGCCCTTCATGCGGATTGTAAATCCCCCATTTGGGTCCGCTTCTAGGCTGAGGTTGATACCCGCATTCGTTTTCGTCTCACGCAACTGTTTGGGTTTGCCGGATTGCGTCGGGCGCCCGCCACGGCTTGGATCTCGGGGCAATTCGTCAAACTGATCTACGACGTCTTCGATCAGCGCCCATTCATCTTTGAAATGCTCCACGGTTATCGCGTCCGCCAAAGCGTCCCGAAGGGCATTTGCTGCACCACCACGCAAGGCAGACGCTATTTTTAGTCCCTGCTTTTCGGTCATCAGATCGCCGAATTGAAGAAGATCGCCGATCTCTTCAAAGATCATGGCAAAGGATCTGACCTTGGAGCGCTTTGCTTTCGAGGCAAATGGAAAAAGGGCATCAACAGCGGCCTCGACGTTTTCAAAGACGTCGTTTGCAACGGTTAGGGCTGCGTAACGTCCCCGTTCGTAGTGGCTGATCGAAGCGCGGACTTCGTTTTCCTCTACCACAGCGGCAAAGCGTTCACTGCTTGTTGCGGGCTCACGCAAGATAGCTTTGATCTTGCTGAACTTCTCCAGTTGCATGTCGTCATAGATGCCCTGCATGACCTTCAGTCGTCGGTAGCCAGACAGCAGGCCAAAGGGTTTTTCGGGGTCCTTCGCGCGAAACACTTCTATGGGCAGCCGCAGACCATTTTTCAGGATTGACGCACGCAATTCGTCAAGCTCGGACTGTATCATGACCAGTCGGTCACGAAACATCGCGTCCGGGTTGATTTGATCCAAGGGTATCTCCAGGATGACGAGACCTTGTGCGCGCGCGTCCTCAAAAGCTTGGGCATCAGTTTCAGCTTTGGCAAGGCGAGCGCGGGTCTCGCTTCCGACGACCTCCATCTCAGAGGCGGCCTCGGCAGCAACAGAGGCTATCGGTGCCATAGAGCCTGATTTGGGTCGGGTTTCGCCGCGAAACTCCGCCTCAAGCTTTCCCATATCCTCAGCGCTTGGCGCCTGCAATTTCCGCCGCTTCGCCATCAGTCCACCGCCTCGCTCATATGCTCATCGCGCCACCAGCTTCCCACGATCAGCTCTTTCACCTCACCCCAGGTTCGGTCAAAAGTCTCGCGTCCGCGGACATAAGTCTCGCGGTTGAACTCGCGATAATCCGCCTCGTAGATCCCGCTCACTTGCTCGCCCGCTTGGCCGACCATGGCGGTGAATTCTTGGCGGTAGGTGGTCATGAAATCACCAAAATAGGCCTGAATCACGTTGGCCAAATCGGTCTGTTGGCCTGCATCGAAGCGGGTGATCATGGCGCGGACAGCGTCCCATTCGAAGCGGATTTCGGGGAGGCCTTCGGAGAGGCGCGTGCGGTTTTCGCCCTCTTCGATAGAGGCGAAAGTGGAGTAGAGCATATCAAAAAAACGCCCTGTAGAGTCGAATTCCAGGAAGGAAGCCCCTAAAGGAACCAGCAAAATATCCGCCGCCGAAAGGGCATTGATCGTCAGATATCCAAGGGCCGGGGGCGTATCAAGAAGGACGATGTCATATTGGTCGAGGACGCCTTCGGTTTCCAGAAAGCCCGACAGCGCATCCCAGAGGGGCCAGGACCGGAGTTGCATCCGCCAGACTGGGACCTGAAATTCGGCCCAGTAGAGGTTCAATTGAGCGCCAATCAAATCAATATTTGGCCAATGCGTGGACTGGATCACGTCCGAGGCGGTGATTGATTTTGCCTCGGTTAGAGTCTCATCTAGGGGGATCTGCGGCATGCTTGCAGCCGCGCGCACGGTGTTTTCCTGATCAACTGCGTGCGCAAAATGCTTGGCCATCAGCGGGAACGCGGTTTTCCATTCGTCCTCGACCTTGCCACCCATAATCGAGGTCATGGAGCCCTGGCTATCAAGATCGATCACAAGGACCTTGTACCCATCCAGGGCGGCACTCATAGCGATATGCGCGCAGGTCGAGGTCTTGCCCACACCCCCCTTAAAATTGGCCACAGCCAGAACTTTCGCCGGCAGGCCAGACGGACGGTAGGGCCGGTACTCGCGGCGCGCGGCCCCTTCAGCCGCAAAATGATCCCGCAACACCAAGACCTCTTCCAAAGTGAACCATTTGGAGCCGCCTTCCCCAAACCCCTGCGGAAGATCGGGATGCGCCTTAAGCACGCGTCGAAAATGCGCAGGCGCCACGGGGATGAGATAACGGCAAATCTCCCAAGTTGAAAACCGCCGCAAACGCTTCTCGCCATCAGGTGCATAGCCACGACGTGCAAGATCATCGCGCCCCTTGGTAGCAAAGGTGGCAGCCTTCGCAAAGCGTTCTGTGGTCACGTAATCTGCAAGCTTGCCTGCGGCCGCTTCAGGGTTAATGTTGAAGTAGGGCGGCACTGCTGCGTCGTCTTTGGTTGCCATGTGATGCCTGCTCATGTCCGTTATTTGGTCGGATGTTCACCTGACTATCGCACATAAAGCTGCGTTTGTGAAATCCCGCGATGAAAAAGCACCGATATGTAAACGACCGACACAAAACGTTGTTAGATGTTTTCAGACTTTAGTCTGTTTAGCCCGAAAAAACTGTCGAAATATCAATACGTCAGGCGAGCTTAAGGACCCGTTTGCGGGGCGGACGGTGCCAGGATACGGGAGGAAAGGTGCCTGGATACGGGAAATAGGGTGCCGATTCGCGGTTGTTAAGGCACCCGAATCCAGGAAGGCTTTGATTTCGCCCATTTAGGCCCTGGTTTTGAGAAATGGCCTCTCTGTGCCCCACGGTGGGTCCCGTAAAGTGGTACCTTACGCCCGCCGTGCCGCCTGGTCTTAGAGGCACCTACGGGGTTCTTTACCGTAGGTGCCTTTTCGCGTAAACTTAGGAAAACACGAACGAGCAGGGGCAATGGACCCGATTCCCAAAGACAGGCTAACCGGATCTTTGCGCCGGGACAGCGTCAAAAAGAATGTGGCGGCCATTCACGTGTCCGGCAAGCTGACATTGCTGCAGCGGAAGTTGTCCAATGTGCTACTGTTGAATGCATATGATACGCTGACAACCAAATCCTCTCACCGGATTGATGCGCAGACTTTGTGCCTGATGGTTGGATACAACTCGAACGACATTGATACGTTGAAGGCGTCGCTGCGCGGTCTGGCCGAGACGGTGGCCGAGTGGAACATGCTGGATGACAAGGGCCGTCAGGAATGGGGGGTGTCCTCGCTGTTGAGCTTTGCGACCCTGAAAGAGGGTATTTGCGAATATGCGTATTCCCCAGCTTTGGCGGAGAAGCTTCACGATCCGAAAGTGTTTGCGCTGATCAATCTGAACATTCAGCGGAAGTTCACCGGGGGCCATGCGCTGGCGCTGTATGAGAACTGTTTTCGGTTTATTGGCACGGGGTCCACAGGGTGGTGGCCCTTGGAGATTTTCCGACGGCTGATGGGGGTCGATGGATCGGATTATTACCGCACGTTCAAGCATCTGAATGCGAAGATCATCAAGCCTGCGGTGGCAGAGGTGAACAAGGTGTCGGACATTGTTGTCACGCCCGAGTTCCGGCGGCAGGGGCGCGCGGTCAGCGACATTCGGTTTTTGATCACGCGCAATCCGCAACTGGCGATTTTGGATCTGGATGATGGGGCAGGGACCCGGAAGGGCGGCGTTTATGCCGAATTGCGCGCCTTGGGGGTGAGCGATCGGTTGGCGCGACAGTGGATCGGGCAGCATGGCGAGGATTTTGTGGGCGAGAAGCTGGCCTATCTGCGCAAGCAAAGCGGTGTCAAAAGCCCGGTTGGATATCTGCGCGCGGCGATCCAGCAGGATTATGAAACCGGCGCAGACGCGGCCCCGCTGGCCCCCCAGACGTTGGAGCGGGTTGCGGGGCTGAAGGCCGTTCAGGCGGCAGTTGCCGCGCGCTCCCCGACGCAGCGCGACGCGGATCGGCGGCTTTTTGCCAGCCGGTTAAGTGATGCCAGCGCGCAGGCTGACTTTGATCGGCATGGGTGGATGTCGGCTGTGAATGCCACGGCAATCATTGCTTTTTGGCAAGATTTGGCGCCTGAGCAGTTCGAAAATAGTTAAGGTTTCGTGGCGAAACCGTGCGCTGGTCCGGGGGGCATCTGTGTCTTGTGTGCGACGCTTGTAAATTTATCCCCAAGGCAGAGGCGCTTAGGTTAAAAATCAGTTAGGTTTTGGCCGGACGCAACTCCGCCATGGGACAGATGAACGTGTTGAGTGCAACAAAGCGCGGCCTTTGCTGTGGGCTGATATTTGGACTTGTTCTGGGGGCGAGCCTTCCGGGGCAGGGTGCCTATGCGCAGACGGCCAGTCAGATTACGCCGTCCGATTTGGCGCCAGAGCTGCGCCGGTTGGAGGGTCGGATTGTCTTTACGGGGCAGGCGGGGACGCAGGCGCCTGCGGGGTCAGAGCAGATCGGGATCACGCTGGGCGGTGTCACGATTGAGGGCGCTTTGCCGCAGATGGCCGCGGCCAATGATCGGTTTGTTGCGCGGCTGACGGGCAAGCAGATTCCGGTGTCGGAGTTGTTTGATGCGACGGCGTCGCTGGAGGAGGCCTATGCCGGGGCGGGGTTTGTTCTGGCGCGGGTTGTGCTGCCGCAGCAGGAGTTGGCCGATGGCGGCACGCTGCGTGTGGTCGTCGTGGATGGGTTCATTGAGCAGATTGATGTGCAGAACGTGCCAGAGCCGGTGCGGGCGCGGATTGAGGGTGTCACGAAGCCGCTTGTGGGCAAGCGCGGGCTGACCCAGGCAGAGTTGGAGCGGCAGTTGCTGTTGGCGGGTGAGACGCCGGGCACGGCGTTGAAGTCGGCCATTGGGGCCGGGGAGGCGCCGGGCGGCACGGTGATCGCGTTGGAGCCGGAGTATCGGCCGATCACGGGGTTTGTTGGGTTTGGCAATCCGACGAGCGATGCGCTGGGGTCGATTGCGTTGAATTTTGGGGTGGAGTTTAACTCGCCCCTGAAGTTCGGCGAGACGCTGTATGTGCGGCTTGCGGGTGCGCCGGAGGATATGCTGTCGGGCGATCCGCGGTCGCGTGTCGCGGCCTTGGGGGCGGTGGTGCCTTTGGGGTTCAGCGGATTGGTGTTGAATGCCGAAGTTACGGCCTCGGACACCACGCCGGATGATGCGAATGCGCCGACGCGGTCGAACTTTGACCGGCAGTCGTTGCGGCTGAGTTATCCGTTCATTCGGACGCGGTCGCTGACAGTGGATGGCGCGATCTTGTTTGATGCGCAGCAGGACAACCAGTCGCTTGTGTCGGGGACGACCGAGACGCCGGTTTACGAGGATGCGCTGGCCGTTTTGCGGCTGGCGGGGAACATCACGCGGACCCATGCCGATGATGCGGTGAGCACGGGGCGGTTTGTGTTGTCGCGGGGGCTGGATGCCTTTGGCGCGCGCACGGCGGCGGATGCGGCGGCCAGTGGCACGCCCTTGTCGCGGGACGGGGCGGATGCGACCTTCATCAAGCTGGCGCTGCAATTCTCGCATCAGCGGCGCCTAGGCGACCGGGTGGGACTGTCGATCAACGCGCGGGCGCAAAGTTCATTCGGCGACGCGCTGGTCTCGTCAGAGCAGTTGTCGCTGGTGGGGCCGCAGGATCTGTCAGCCTTCAACAGCGGGTCGCTGCGGGGCGATAGCGGATTTTTGGTGCGCACGGAGCTGTCGACGGACGCCTCAATCAAAGTGGGCGCCATTCCGGTTTTGCTGAGCCCATATGTGTTCGCGGGCTTTGGCGTGGCGGTCCTGGAGAACCCAACATCTGTGGAGCAGGGCCGGACCGAGGCAAGCTCTTTCGGGATTGGGATAGACATTTTCGCGCAGACGCAGTCCAACTTTAGGTCGAGCAGTGTGCGTATTGAAGTTGGCAGGGGGAAGCGGAATGACGGCAGCGCGGACGAAGACCGCTTTAGCATTTCTGGCACCTTCCGGTTCTAAGCGGAAGCGTCAGACATGGGCGATTGTCGGCATCGTTGTGATGCTGCAACCGGGCTGTTTTGCGCTGGCCGATCCTGGATTACCACAAGGCGCGCGCGTCGCCCAAGGCAATGTCGCCATCGTGGCGCCCGACGCCAACACGATGACGATCACACAAGGCAGCAACCGCGCAGTCGTCAATTGGGACAGCTTCTCGGTGGGGCAGGGCGCCCATGTGGACATCCAACAGCCCAGCACCGATGCGGCCCTGCTGAACAGGGTCACCGGCAGCACCACCAGCGAAATCCACGGGCGTATCACGGCCAATGGCCAGGTTCACTTGGTCAATCCCAACGGCATCTTCATTGGCCCCAATGGCACAGTGAATACAGGCGCGTTCGTCGCCTCGACGCTGAGCATTGAGGATGGCGATTTTATGGCAGGACGTCTGACCTATAACGGGTCTGGCAGCTCTGCCACGGTCGAGAATGCGGGGCAGGTCACCATCGGGCGCAGCGGCTACGCAGCCTTGCTGGGCGGACGGGTCAAAAACTCGGGCACCGTGGTCGTGCCCTATGGGCGCATCGGGTTTGCGGCTGGAGAACGCGTGACGCTGAACGTGTCGGGTGACAACTTCCTAGATGTGGCCTTGCCCTCTGACCTCGACGGCGAAGAGGCCCTGATCGAAAACTCGGGCCTTGCGAGCGCCGAGGCGGGCCTGATCGAAATGCGCGCCGCCACAGCGCGCCACGCGGTGCGCCATGCCGTGAACCTGAGCGGGGTGGCAGAGGCCACGTCCGTCTCGACCCGGGGCGGCAAGATCATCCTTGGCGGCGGGGCAGGGGGGCGCGTGACCGTGTCGGGCCGCGCGTCAACCCGTGCAGAACCCTCGGCACTGATTGTCGACAGCTCCAAACGCCCGGTGATGCGCGGCGGTGAGATCGAGATCACCGGTCACGAGATCGCCTTGGCGGGGGCCGAGATTGATGCCAGCGGTGCCGATGGCGGCGGCGCAATTTGGATCGGTGGCGATTTTGCCGGGCAGGGCGACTTGCAACGGGCAGAAACGACGACCGCGGATGCCGCAACACAGATCACGGCGGACGCGCTGGAGGCTGGAGACGGTGGCCGGATCGTGGTGTGGTCTGACGTCTATACCGCGTTTGCGGGCACTTTGTCTGCACGCGGCGGCGCGCTTGGCGGAGATGGCGGGTTTATCGAGGTCTCCTCCCCCCTGACGTTGTCCTATACTGGGTTTGCGGACACGCGCGCGCCCTTGGGTGCTTGGGGCACGCTGCTGCTGGACCCGACTGATATCACGATTGATCCAGGCGCGGGCGGTGAGACCACGTTGGAAGGCAATTTGGCGTTGACAAATGTCACGTTGAACACTGCTGGCGCGGGCACGGATCCGGGCAACATCACCATCAATGCGGATATCGACTGGTCTGTGGGCACCGAACTTGGTTTGGTGGCTGATAATGATATTTTCCTGAATGGCGCGCTGAACGGCGCGTCTGGGACGGTTTTGCTGCAGGCCGAAAACTCGATTTCGCTGAATGGTGCGATCACGACAATTGTGTTGCGTATTGACGCCAACAACACCATCACGCCGACAGTCAATGGCGGCGTGAGCGTGAATCTCTTTGAGTTGGTCGACGGAAGATGGGACCAGACGGGATCAACGCTGGCCCCGTTTGAAGCGCGGTTCACGTTTGACACAGCACGCTCTGACGGGTTTCTGCGTGTCCTTGGTGGCACGGGTACGACGGTTGATCCGTTTCTGCTGACAGATATTTACGGTCTGCAGGGCATGGATGACGCGTCGTTTGGCAACTCCTCCTTCACGTTGGCCAATAACATCGACGCCAGTGTGACCGAGTCCTGGGATGTGGACGAAAGCGAGTTCGGGTTTCGCCCGATCAGCGGCGGGTACTATGGCACGTTGGACGGCGCTGGATTTGAAGTCACCGATCTGTATATGGAGACAGACAATACCGAAGGCCTAGACCCCGCAGGTCTGTTCACAAGCATCGAGTCGGGGGGTGTTATCCGTGACTTGACCCTGACCGATGTGGAAATCTTCGGCTTTGATGGCGGTGCCTTTGCCGTTCGCAACGATGGGTTGATTGAGAATGTGCGCGTCACAGGCACGTTTGACGCCGAGGGCGACACGATCGGTGGCGTCGTTGGACTGAATAACGGCACGATCCAAGACAGCATTGCGAACATCACCGTCCGCATGGACAACTCGATGGATGGGACGTCGCAGACCAACATGGGTGGTTTTGTGGGGGAGAACAATGGGACCATTCTGCGCAGCCATGCCTTGGGCGATGTGACGGCGAACAATACAACCGGCGCGGACTCGGTCACGGCAGGCGGCTTTGTTGGGCTTGGCAATGGGCCGACGACGCTGACGGATAGTTATGCGCGCGGCAATGTATCGGTGACCACGGTTGCGGGCGGTGGCCTTCGGATCGCGGGCGGCTTTGGCGGCCAGCTTTTGAGTGACGCTGAGCGGTCTTATTCGACGGGCACGGTGAGTGTGGTGGGCGATTCTGCCCCAACGATTGGCGGCTTTTCGGCGATTGACACGTTTGGGTCGACCTCGTCGTTTTGGGATACGGCCACGTCTGGGCTGGGGGCGAGTGCTGGCGGCACCGGGATCACGACCGCGCAGTTCCAGGATACGGAGACGTTCATCGGTCTTGCCGGCAGCCAGGGCTGGGACTTTGACACGGTTTGGGCGCCCGGTGACACGGGCGAGTATCCGGTGAATTACACCACGACGCCGGTGGTTTTTGCGTCGCCCAACGGGATCAACGGTGTGCAGTATGGCCTGACCGGCAGTGCGACGACCACGGGCACAGTTGCGGGCGGGTCGAGCGTCTTTGTCTTTGACAGCGATACGGATGCGTTGGACACCTCGGGTCTGTTCAATGCGCTGGTCTTTGCGGGGCAGGATGTGGGCGCGCAGAACTTTACGCTGTCCACGACGAGCCTGACGTCGAATGAGAGCGTGTCTTATCGCGTGATTGACCGTGTTGCGGTGGCGAATGTGACGCCTGCGCCGCTGACGATTACGGCCAATGATGCGACCAAGGCGGAAGGCACGACGCTGGTCTTTGACGGGACGGAGTTCACGACCGGCACGCTTTTCTTCAGCGATAGCGTTGATAAGGTGACTTTGGCCTCGGACGGGGCGGCAGAGGATGCGGCGGTTGAGGACAGTCCGTTTGATATTGTGGCCAGCAACGCGCAGGGCACGGGGCTGAGCAATTATACGATCACCTTTGAGACCGGGACGCTGACGCTGGAGGAGGGCGAGGTCGAGAACGAGGTGACGA
>CAWUIP010000112.1:0-11538 GCA_963922415.1 uncultured Aliishimia sp.
CTGTCGGGCTCGCGCATCAGAACCGCCGTCAGCGTGAAGGTCTGCGTGCCCAGTTTGAAACTGTCGCCCACATCGATGCCCATCCGGTCCATCAATACGCGTTCCATTACAGCACCTTGCCCGGCAATGGCCTCGTCTAGTGGTATGGGCGGGTCCAACTCGACCGCGCCGATCAGGGGGTAGGCCGCGTCCACAGCTTTGATCTGGGTGAGCCCGCGTTCGGTCACACCGTCGCGGTCGACAACCGCCATTGATCTGAAATCGACGATCTCTGACACGTCATCGGCGATGCGCGACATCCACGCGCGCTCCTCCTCGGTGGCGAAGCGGTACGTGAAGTCCATCTCGGCATCGCCGCCCAGAAGGGCCGCACCTTCGCGCGCCAGGCCCGCTTCAATCGAGGCGCGGACCGAGCCGACCGCCGCAATGGCCGCGACGCCTAAAGCAAGGCAGGCGAGGAAAATCCGGAACCCGCGCAGGCCGCCGCGCAACTCGCGTGTGGCTAGACGCGCCGAGAGCGTGAGGCTCATTCCGCGGCCTCCGCCAGGGGATCAATGCGCCCGTCGCGCAAGCGAACAACCCGGTCGCAGCGCGCCGCAAGCTCGCGCGAATGGGTCACCAAGACCAGTGTCGCGCCGTGCCGGTCGCGCAAACCAAAGAGCAGATCCATGATCGCTTGGCCGTTTGCGCCGTCCAAGTTGCCAGTGGGTTCATCCGCTAACAAGATCTTGGGACGCGGCGCACTGGCGCGTGCGAGCGCCACGCGTTGTTGTTCGCCCCCCGACATCTGTGCCGGGTAGTGGCCCGCGCGGTGGCCCAAGCCCACGCTCTCCAACTCGGCCTCAGCCCGCTCGAACGCATCGCGCACGCCCGCAAGTTCCAGCGGTGTGGCCACGTTTTCAAGCGCGGTCATGGTTGGGATCAGGTGAAAGCTTTGAAACACCACGCCCATGCTGTCGCGGCGAAACTTCGCAAGCTCGTCCTCGCCCATCGACGTGAGATCCTGGCCCAAGGCCGTGACTGTGCCACCGGTGACATATTCCAAACCGCCCATCAGCATCAGCAGCGAGGATTTGCCCGAACCCGAAGGCCCAATCAGCGCAAGCGTCTCGCCCGCGTGCACCTCTAACGAGATCCCGTGCAGAATATCGACGCGCCCCGCATTGCCTTCCAGCGAAAGCTGCGCATCTTTTAAAGAGAGAACGGGATCGGTCATGGGCGCCTGCCTTTTTCATCGGTCTTACGCGTCGATATGGAGATAAGATCACAATGAACAAGCCAATGGTTGCAATTGCGTTTAGTTTGACGGTCGGTTTGGCGGGGTCTGGTCACGCCGAAGAGCTTGTGATCGCGGCGCTGGGCGACAGCCTGACCCAAGGCTTTGGCTTGCGCGAAGACTTGGGCTTTGTGCCGCAAATGCAGGCTTGGCTTGATGCGCAAGGGGCGGATGTGCGCCTGATCAATGCGGGCGTTTCGGGCGACACGACGGCGGGCGGGCTGTCGCGCGCGGCCTGGACGCTGACACCAGAAGTGGATGCGGTGATCGTGGCGCTGGGCGGCAATGATCTTTTGCGCGGCATCCCGCCTGAGGCGTCGCGCGCCAATCTCGACGGTATCCTGCAGGCCGCGCAAACGGCGGAGGTCGCCGTTCTGCTGGTCGGCATGCAGGCGCCTGGGAATTACGGCCCGGACTACAAGGACGCCTTTGACAGCATCTATCCGGAACTTTCCGCGCAATATGGCACGCTGTACTTGGACAGTTTCTTTGCGGGCTTGCCCAGTCGCGATCCCGCAGAGCTTGGGGCTTTTGTTCAGCCGGACGGTGTTCACCCAAATGCCGAAGGGGTGCTGCGCATTGTCGAAGGCTTTGGGCCAGTGATGCTTGACCTTATTGATGCGGTGCGCTGAGCGGTGCCGGGGCGGCTCTTTCTAACCGCGCCTTTGGCGCAGGTGGCAGACGCCCTTGATCTTCCGCGCCCGCCCGAGCCCGCCCCAAGGCGCAACATGGCCCCGGGTGAAAACGTCTACGCAGTTACGGCGACCGGCTTTCAAGAGATGCGCTGGGGCATAATCCCGGTGGGCCGCAAGAACGCGCGTGGACGGCCTGTGATGGAGACCATCATCAACGCACGCTCGGAAACTGTGTTTGACAAAACGGCCTTCGATGGGGTTGGTCGGGCCGTTGTGCCCGTGTCCGGCTGGTACGAATGGACCGGCAAGACCCGGCGTAAGACGGCGTGGCAGATTGCCCCAAGCGATGGCGGGTTCTTGTATTTTGCCGCCATCACAGATGTGTGGACTGCGCCCGGCGGGCTTCAGGTGCCGCAACTGGCGACGGTGACCTGCGAACCAAATGCTGATGTTGCGCCGATCCATCACCGCATGGGCGTGCTTTTGTCGCCAGGTGACCTGCCGCAATGGATCGAGGGCAATGACCGCGAGGCCGCCGCCCTGATGCAGCCGTGGCCGAAAGGGCGGCTCACGATCAAAGAGGCGGATCCAGCCTGGTTTGACGGCTCTGCCTAGTTTTGCAGCACGCGCCGTTCGCAGCACACAGCAAAATAATTTTACCAGTTGATAAAAAAATCGCCGCGTGAGACGGTTTCTCATCCTTGCACCCAGATCATTCAGGATCAGGCACATGACGACATCGGTTTACACCTCTGGAATTACGGCGGGACGGCTTGCTGGCGACGAGTTGGCGGAAAACTTCGCGGATCTGCATCCGCAGCTAGAGCCGCACGAGGCGATGGTGGCCGCAGACCGCTGCTACTTTTGCCACGACGCTCCGTGCATCACGGCCTGTCCCACCGATATCGATATCCCGCTGTTCATTCGGCAGATCGCGACCGGCACGCCCGAGGCGGCGGCCAAAACGATCCTCAGTCAGAACGTCCTGGGCGGTATGTGCGCCCGCGTTTGCCCGACAGAGACGCTGTGCGAAGAAGCCTGCGTTCGCGAGGCGGCGGAAGGTAAACCGGTACTGATCGGCCAATTGCAGCGCTTTGCCACTGACACATTGCAAGCCACGGGCGCGCATCCGTTCGAACGCGCGGACCTCAGCGGCAAGACAGTCGCCGTGGTTGGCGCAGGGCCTGCCGGGCTGGCCTGCGCTCATCGTCTGGCGATGCTGGGCCATGACGTCGTGATTTTTGAGGCACAGCCCAAACCCGGCGGCCTCAATGAATACGGGATCGCGGCCTACAAGACGGTCGATGCCTTCGCACAGGCCGAGGTGGACTGGCTTTTGCAGATTGGCGGTATCGAAATCCGTCACGGGCACCCCCTTGGGGGCGACGTGACGCTGGCCAGTCTTCAGGCCGAGTTTGACGCGGTGTTTTTGGGCATGGGCCTGGGCGGCGTAAATGCGCTGGGCCTAGAGGGTGATGACAAAGACGGTGTTGACGACGCGGTGGCCTTCATCGCGGACCTGCGCCAGGCCAGCGACCTTGCCCAGATGCCGGTGGGCCGCGATGTCGTGGTCATCGGGGGTGGCATGACGGCCGTGGATGCGGCGGTCCAGTCAAAGCTCCTCGGCGCGCTCAACGTCACGATTGCCTATCGCCGCGGGCGCGACCGCATGCCTGCGAGCCGCTATGAACAAGACCTCGCCGCGTCCAAAGGCGTGCGTATCGTCACTCATGCGGTGCCCAAGGCGGTCCATGGAAACGGCGCAGTGCGCGAGATCGAATTCGACTATGTCGACGATGCGATGGCGCCAACGGGCGAAAGCATCCGGCTGCCCGCAGATCAGGTGCTCTGCGCCATTGGCCAGACGCTGTCCGGCGGCGATTTGCCCCAACTCGATGGACGCAAGATCAAGGTGGACGGCACGGGCCGCACGTCTCTGCCGGGCGTTTGGGCGGGCGGCGACTGCGCCAGTGGTGGCGACGATTTGACCGTGACGGCAGTGGCCGAAGGGCGCGATGCAGCGATGGATATTCATGCCGTGCTGACAGCCTGACGCGGGCGGCCAGCACACCGATAAGAGGACCAAACGATGGCTGATCTAACAAGCGATTTCGTCGGCATCAAAAGCCCAAATCCCTTCTGGCTGGCCTCGGCGCCGCCGACTGACAAGGCCTATAACGTGCGCCGCGCGTTCGAGGCCGGATGGGGCGGCGTTGTCTGGAAGACGCTGGGCGAAGCAGGCCCACCCGTCGTTAACGTGAATGGACCGCGCTACGGCGCGGTATGGGGGGCGGACCGGCGGTTGTTGGGTTTGAACAACATCGAACTCATCACCGACCGGCCGTTGGAAACCAACCTCGAAGAGATCGCGGACGTGAAGGCGGAGTATCCAGATCGCGCGATGATCGTGTCGATCATGGTGCCCTGCGAGGAAACGTCTTGGAAAGCAATCCTCCCGCGGGTGGCTGAAACAGGGGCCGATGGGATCGAGCTCAATTTCGGCTGCCCGCATGGGATGAGCGAGCGCGGTATGGGCTCTGCCGTGGGTCAAGTGCCTGAATACATTGAGATGGTCACGCGCTGGTGCAAGGAATACTACGACAAGCCCGTGATCGTGAAGTTGACGCCAAACATCACTGACATTCGCTATCCTGCGCGGGCAGCCAAGAACGGTGGCGCCGATGCTGTGTCGCTGATCAACACGGTCTCTTCGATCACGAGCGTTAACCTCGACACGCTGAGCCCGGAGCCATCCATCGACGGCAAGGGTTCGCATGGCGGCTATTGCGGCCCGGCGGTGAAGCCAATCGCGCTGAACATGGTGGCCGAGATCGCGCGCGACGCGGAAACGCATGGGCTGCCGATCTCGGGCATTGGCGGGGTAACAACCTGGCGCGACGCGGCAGAGTTCTTGGCGCTGGGCGCTGGCAACGTCCAGGTCTGCACCGCGGCCATGACGTATGGCTTTAAGATTGTGGAAGAGATGATCTCGGGCCTCAGCCAATGGATGGATGAGAAGGGCCATGCAAGTGTCGGCGATGTGGTCGGGCGCGCAGTGCCCAACGTGACTGATTGGCAGTATCTCAACCTAAACTACGTTGCTAAGGCGCGGATTTCGCAGGATGACTGCATCAAATGCGGCCGCTGTTATGCGGCCTGCGAAGATACCTCGCACCAGGCGATTTCCATGTCCGAAGATCGCACGTTCGAAGTGATCGATGCCGAATGCGTTGCCTGCAATCTTTGCGTGAACGTTTGCCCCGTCGAAGGCTGCATCACGATGGAGGAAATGCCTGTAGGTGCCGTCGACCCACGGACGGGCAAAACGGTTGAGCCCGACTACGCAAACTGGACCACACACCCCAACAACCCAGCAGCGACCGCTGCTGAGTAAGGGTTTAGGCGTTCACATCCGTACGCGGACGTGGCACCGGCGGCGATGTATCGTCTGGCGCCTGCGGAATCATGCGATCTTCGGGATCGCGAATGACAGACAGCAGGTCCTTCAATTCATGCCGGGCCATGAAGGCCGCGTTCAGCGTCGCTTCGATCTCTGAGGCTTCTTGCGCCTCGACGATACTGCGCGCCTCGGCGGATGGATCAGGTTGGCCTTGGCTGGCGCGGTTTGCATCGGCATTCCGCTGCGCGGCGCTTTTATAGGGACGCAAAAGGTTTGGGTTTTCCGATCCGCTGCGCGCGTTTTGGTCGGACGTGCCGCCGCTTTCGCTGCCGCTTTGCCCCGCAATGACTTTCTGCATGGCAATCACCGAGGCGATCACTTGGTTTTGAGTCTGACTTGGTACATTCGTCGGCGCGTTCGGCGCGACATCTGACACTGCAAACATGGGCTCATCTCCTCCGTGCAAGAGGTTGAACGCCCGCCACCCATTCGAATGCTAACCGTGCGCCATCACGGACGCCGTTGCCAGTCAAACTTCGGAAATTGGTAAATTTATGCTTACGACTTTGGCGCCAATACGTCTGTGTAAAGCCGCACCAAATACTCTTCGGCGCCCTTATAGTCCGGCCCATCCAGTAGAACCTGCACTTGTGCATCGAAATCTGCATAATGCTGCGTGGTGGCCCAGATCGAAAAGATCAGGTGCGCAGGGCTCACAGGCGCCAGTTGGCCCGCGTCGATCCATGTTTGAATCAGGGCGCATTTTTCTTCAAACAGCGGCTTTAGCGCAGCCTCAAGATGGGGTGACATCCGGGGCGCGCCCTGTAGGATTTCGTTCGCGAAGAGCCGACTTTCGCGGGGGAAGTCGCGCGACATATCCAGCTTGCGTTGCACGTATCCCAAAAGCTCTGTCAGCGGGTCGCCGTCCGGGTTCATGTCAATCAATGGGTCAAGCCATGTCTCCATCAACTGGCTCAGCAGCGTGACGTGAATGTCCTCCTTGCCATTGAAATAATAAAGAATATTCGGCTTGGAGATCCCGGCCGCCTCGGCGATCTGATCCAGCGTCGCGCCGCGGTACCCGTGCTGGGAAAAGACGTGCAACGCCGCGTCCAAGATCTTGCCGCGGTTGCGTTGCTGGATGCGGCTGGGTTTTTTTTCACGCGGTTCGGTCATACGGATGGTCGTCGCATGAAAAACCGGCAATTGCCAAGTGGATGAGCAGGGATTGAAAACCTTTTCTTGACTCACCGCGCCTTCACCCCGAGGGTTACTTTACCAAATGGTAAAATTCTGAGCGACTTAAGGTCACTCCAAAAGCTGGGAGGGGCACATGGCAGCACCTGGTGAAAATTTGCGCATCAATGGCGACCGTTTGTGGGACAGCCTGATGGAGATGGCTAAGATCGGGCCGGGCATCGCGGGGGGCAACAATCGCCAAACGCTCACCGATGAAGACGCCGAAGGCCGGGCATTGTTCCAAAAATGGTGCGAAGACGCTGGCTGTACCATGGGGCTTGATGAGATCGGCAATATGTTCGCGCGCCGCGAAGGCACCGACCCAGACGCTTTGCCTGTCTATGTGGGCTCACATTTGGATACGCAGCCAACAGGCGGGAAATACGATGGTGTCTTGGGGGTTCTGGGCGGTCTTGAAATCCTGCGCACGCTGAACGATTTGGGGATTCAGACAAAACACCCCATCGTCGTCACGAACTGGACCAATGAAGAGGGCACGCGCTACGCCCCTGCGATGCTCGCCTCGGGCGTTTTTGCGGGCAAGCACACGCTTGATTGGGCAAATGACCGTGTGGATGCGGATGGCAAACGCTTTGGTGATGAGCTAGAGCGGATCGGCTGGAAAGGCGATGAAAAGGTCGGCGACCGCAAGATGCATGCCTTTTTCGAGCTTCACATTGAACAGGGTCCGATCCTAGAAGCCGAGAACAAAGACATCGGCGTTGTCACACACGGGCAGGGCCTGCGCTGGATCGAATGCACGATCACTGGCAAGGAAAGCCACACAGGCTCCACCCCGATGCCGATGCGGAAAAACGCTGGCCGCGGTCTGGCGCTGGTCACAGAGCTCGTCCACGAAATTGCGATGCGCAATCAACCGAACGCGGTCGGCGCGATCGGCCATATCGACGTCTATCCAAACTCGCGCAACATCATCCCTGGGCGGGTCGTCTTCACGGTCGATATGCGGACGCATTTGCTCGACAAACTCAACGGCATGGTTGACGAGCTGATGCAGCGCGCGCCCAAGCTGTGCGAAGAGATCGGTGTGACATTTGACTGCAAGATCGTCGGCCAATTTGACCCTCCCGCGTTCGACGAAGCCTGTGTCGGCGCAATCCGCAGCGCCGCCGAGCGTCTCGGCTACAGCCACATGGATATCGTTTCTGGCGCAGGCCATGACGCCTGCTGGATCAACGAAGTCGCACCTACGGCTATGGTGATGTGTCCTTGCGTGGATGGCCTCAGCCACAACGAAGCCGAGGAAATCAGCCCCGAATGGGCAGCGGCGGGCGCAGATGTGCTCTTTCACGCGGTTGTCGAAACGGCTGAGATCGTCTCTTGATCGCAAGCCTGTCCATAGTCTTGGGCCTGCTTATGGCGCCAATATCCAGCGCGGGCGCTGGCGGGGCGCAGGGGTATTGGGATTGGCAGCTGACCAATCCCTACAACCTTGATCTGGATGTCAAAGTGCTGGCCCTTGACGGGGAAGAGCACACGGCTGGGACAATTGCGTCGCTTAAGGCGCGCGGCATCAAGACCATCTGCTATGTCTCTGTGGGCACGTGGGAAGACTTCAGAGACGACGCAGATGCGTTTCCCGATGACGTGTTGGGTGCCACCTTGGCGGATTGGCCGGGCGAGCGCTACATCGATATTCGCCGTACCGACATCGTGATGCCGATCATGCGCGCGCGCATCGATAATTGCAAAGCACGCGGCTTTGACGCGGTCGAGCCGGACAACATGGATGGGTTCGAAAACGACAACGGGTTTGGCCTGACCGAGATCGATGGGATCGTCTATATCGCGCGGATCGCCGAATACGTCCAAAGTATTGGACTGGAAATCGCGCAAAAGAATGCGCCCACATTGGTGCCGCACCTCGTGCAATCGTTTGACTTCATGCTGGTCGAGGACTGCTTTCGCTATGATTTCTGTTGGGACATAAAACCCTATGTCGCGGCGGGCAAAGACGTTCTCGCGGTTGAATACACTGACAGCAACTTGAACTGGGAACAGATCTGCACAGAGGCGCGCGACCTCGGTTTCCACCTTCTTCTGAAAGACCGCGAAGTCGCTGCAGGCGGTCGCGTCTGCCTGTGGGACGAGTGAGGGTTGTGAATATGCTGGATCCCGACCTCAGTATTGAAGAGCGCATCAAAGACCTGGTTGCGCGCGAGATCGACGAATTCTCGGTCGATACCGAGTATCGGCTGAACCTTTTGAACGCGTTTCGCACTGTCCTACGCGAGCCGCGCTTGATCACGGTCAACTTCTCGGGCGGGCTGCAACAAAAATGTTGGTCGATCACCCGGTCAGACGGGGATTACCGCGTCGTCTACCTGCCGCGCGCAGGCTACTTTTCACTCTGCGTCGAAAGTGATTTCGGCCCACTCGACATCGGCGTGCACGGCAGCGCCATCGGGTGCTTCAGCTCGGTTTAAATTCGGGGACTCTTATGACCACAGTCATCAAAAACGGCACAATCGTCACGGCGGATCTGACCTATGAGGCAGATGTACTGATTGAAAACGGCGTCATCACCGAGATCGGGCCAGGCCTTTCCGGCAATGAAGAGCTTGATGCAACCGGATGCTATGTGATGCCAGGCGGGATCGACCCACATGTGCATCTGGAGATGCCGTTTATGGGCACGTACTCGTCCGACGATTTCGAGTCGGGCACCCGCGCGGGACTTGCTGGTGGCACGACGATGGTCGTGGATTTCTGCCTGCCGAACCAAGGCGAAAGCCTGATGGATGCGATCAAGCGGTGGGACAACAAATCCACCCGCGCCAATTGCGATTACTCCTTCCACATGGCTGTCACCTGGTGGGGGGAGCAGGTGTTCAACGATATGGCGACGGTCGTGAACGACCGCGGGATCAACACGTTCAAGCACTTTCTGGCCTATAAAGGCGCGTTGATGGTCAATGATGACGAGCTTTTTGCTTCGTTCAATCGCCTTTCGGAGCTTGGGGCGACTGCGATGGTCCACGCCGAGAACGGCGATGTGGTCGCTGAACTGACGGCCAAGCTGCTGGCCGAGGGCAACAATGGCCCTGAAGGCCACGCCTATTCCCGCCCCAGCCAGGTCGAAGGTGAGGCCACGAACCGCGCGATCATGATCGCCGACATGGCAGGCGTGCCGCTTTATGTTGTGCACACCTCCTGCGAGGAAGCGCACGAGGCGATCCGGCGGGCACGGCAACAAGGCAAGCGGGTCTGGGGGGAGCCGCTGATCCAACACCTGACACTGGATGAGAGCGAGTATTTCAACGCCGATTGGGACCACGCCGCCCGCCGTGTCATGTCGCCCCCGTTCCGCAACAAAAAGCACCAAGAGAGCCTTTGGGCAGGCCTGATGAGCGGCTCTCTTTCGGTTGTCGCCACCGACCATTGCGCCTTCACGACCGAACAAAAACGCTATGGCGTGGGCGACTTCTCAAAGATCCCCAATGGGACGGGCGGTCTGGAAGACCGGCTGCCGATGCTCTGGACTCACGGTGTGGCAACGGGGCGGCTGACGCCAAACGAGTTCGTGGCCGTCACCTCCACCAACATCGCCAAGATCCTGAACTGCTATCCCAAGAAGGGCGCGGTGCTGGTGGGCGCAGACGCGGATCTGGTGGTGTTTGATCCTGAAAAGGAAAAGACGATCCAAGCCAGCACGCAGCAATCGGCCATCGATTACAACGTTTTCGAAGGCCAGCACGTCAAAGGCCTGCCCCGCTTCACCCTCACCCGTGGTCACGTTGCGGTCTATGACGGCGAAGTTCGGACCCAAGAAGGCCACGGCAAATTCGTCGCCCGCGACCCCAATGGCGCCGTCAACAAAGCCCTCTCCTCGTGGAAAGAGCTCACCGCGCCGCGCCCCGTGGAACGTACGGGCATTCCTGCGACCGGTGTGTAGCGGATCACTCTTTTGAACGTTATCACGGCAAACCGTCTGGATCTTACGTTCCAGACAAATGACGGCCCAGTGCACGCGCTCAAAGGCGTGGATCTTGAGATTGGCCAGGGGGAGTTTGTGTCTTTCATCGGTCCCTCAGGTTGCGGCAAAACGACGTTTTTGCGTGTGGTTGCGGATCTGGAGCGGCCCACGGGCGGCACAATCACCGTTAACGGCGGCACGCCAGAAGACGCGCGCAGGGCACGGGCTTACGGCTATGTGTTCCAAGCTGCAGGGCTCTACCCGTGGCGCACGATCGGCGGAAATATCCGCCTGCCGCTCGAGATCATGGGCTACGCCAAATCCGACATGGCGGACCGGGTGGCCCGCGTGCTGGATATGGTGGATTTGGCAGGCTTTGAAAAGAAGTACCCCTGGCAGCTTTCCGGCGGGATGCAGCAACGCGCCTCAATCGCCCGCGCGCTCGCCTTCGATGCGGATCTGCTTTTGATGGATGAACCCTTTGGCGCGCTGGACGAAATTGTGCGCGATCACCTGAACCAGCAATTGCTCCAACTCTGGGCGGCCACCGGTAAAACCACCCTCTTCGTGACCCATTCGATCCCAGAGGCGGTGTACCTCTCGACCAAAATCGTGGTCATGTCGCCGCGCCCCGGTCGGATCACGGATGTCATCGACAGCCCCCTGCCGACCGAGCGCCCGCTCGAGATCCGCGACACGCCCGAATTCCTCGCCGTCGCGGCCCGCGTCCGCGAAGGTTTGCGCGCGGGGCACAGCTATGACTAGCTTCGCCGCAATACCGGCGCAGGACGCTTGTGCACAAAGCGCCCTGCCACCGAGCCTCATTTCGTGTGAAGGCGCGGCGGCCCCCTTCATCATTCACGGCCATCGGCTCTCCAGCCTGTACCGCGCGCCCTTTCAACAGCATTTGTCTTTCATTGTTCTTAAAATACTCAAAAAACAGCGCCTGCCGTGGAGAACGGAGCGTGAGTATTTTGGGAACAATGAAGCCGGAGCGGTCTGATGCGCAGCCTGTTTCCTGTGATCGCCGTTCTTGGCGCGCTTTTGGCGC
>CAWUIP010000113.1:0-11425 GCA_963922415.1 uncultured Aliishimia sp.
ACATCCCGCGCATGTTTGCGGCACTTATTTTGATTGCCGCGACGGGTGTGGTGATTTTTGCAGGGCTGTCGTTCCTAAGCCATATGCTTTTGCGCAAGTGGCACGAAAGCGCGATCAAGCGAGAGGGATGATGGGGTTTGTTGCGCTGCCGGAGGGTCCGGTTTGTTTGAAGAATGTGACGTTGCCGGGCGTGATGGTGGGCGCGGCAGAGGCGTTCGTGGTCCAAGATCTGTCGATTGCAGATGGTGTGATTGCGGCGGAAGGTGGTGCTGAGGTCGAGATGGGCCGGGCGATGGTGTTCCCGGCCTTCATCGATATGCACACGCATCTGGACAAGGGGCATATCTGGCCGCGGGCGGCGAACCCGGATGGGACGTTCCTGGGGGCTTTGACGGGCGTGCGCGAAGACCACGCGAACTGGACCCAGGAAGATGTGCGCGCCCGGATGGAATTTGCCCTGCGCGGTGCCTATGCCCATGGGACGCGGGCGATCCGGACGCATCTTGATTCCATGGGCGGACAAGATGCGCGGTCTTGGCCGGTTTTTGCGGAACTGCGCGACGCCTGGGCGGGCAAGGTCGATTTGCAAGCTGCGTGTCTGATTGGCTGCGAGGGGTTTTCGCGTGACGGCGAGTTCCTAGGGGTTGCAGATACGGTGGCCGAGATGGGCGGCGTTTTGGGGATGGTGACCTATCCGGTGCCAGACCTGCGCGACCGGTTGCGTGGGTTCTTTGAGATGGCGGCAGAGCGCGGTTTGGAGGTGGACTTCCATACCGATGAGACGATGGATGCCAGTTCGGAAACGCTGCGGATGATCGCGGAGGTCGCGGTGGAGGTCGGGTTTGACCGGCGCACCGTAGTGGGACATTGCTGTTCGCTTTCGACCCAGGACGAGGCGCGGGCGCTGGACACGCTGGACCTGGTGGCGAAGGCTGGGCTGCATGTGGTGTCGCTGCCGATGTGCAATCTTTACCTGCAGGACCGGGTGCCAGGGCGCACGCCGCGCGGGCGGGGGATCACGCTGGTGCACGAAATGCACGCGCGGGGCATCAATGTCAGCTTTGCCTCGGACAACACGCGCGATCCGTTTTATGCCTATGGCGATTTGGATATGTTGGAGGTGATGCGGGAGGCCACGCGGATCGGGCATCTGGACCATTCGGACCCGGCCTGGATCAACGCGTTTCTGACCAATCCCGCGCGGGCCACGGGCTTTGATGCGCCGCGCCTTTTGCCCGGTGCCCCGGCCGATCTGGTGATCTGCAAGGCGCGCAATTGGACCGAGCTATTGGCGCGGCCGCAGGCGGACCGGATTGTGCTGCGCGGGGGCGGTGCGATAGATCGCACCCTACCGGACTATGCGGAACTTGATCATTTGTTTGAAGGGACCTGACGATGGATCTGGCTGGAGCAAAGGCAGCGCTTGCGCATTTGGACCTGACCGAAAAGGACACCGACCTCAAAGCGTCGAGCCGGGACTTCTTTTGGTATTCGCCCGTTCTGAAGGATCGTCTGGATCATGTCGTCGCGGACTTCGTGGTGCGCCCAAAATCCGAAGCCGAAGTGATCGAGGTGCTCAAGACGTGCTTTGCGCATAACGTGCCGGTCACCACACGGGGTGCGGGCACGGGCAACTATGGCCAGGCGATGCCGCTGGAGGGCGGGTGCGTCATGCATTTGCGCAATATGGATGCGGTCAAAGAGGTCCATCCGGGCCGCGTGATTTGTGAGCCGGGCGTGTTGCTCAAGGACCTGGATGCGGCCTGCATCGAACAGTCTGGCCAAGAAATCCGCATGTTTTCGTCCACTTGGGCCACGGCCACCATCGGCGGCTTTATCGCGGGTGGCTCGGGCGGTGTGGGCTCGGTCACCTGGGGCTCGCTGCGGGATCTGGGGAACATCCTGCGGCTGCGTGTGGTCACGATGGAGGCGGAGCCGCGCATCTTGGAGTTTACGGGCGAGGAATTGGCGCGTGTCAGCCATGCTTACGGCACCAACGGGATCATCACCGAGATCGAGATGCCGCTGGCGCCCGCCTATGACTGGATCGACATTTTCCTGACCACCGAAGATTTTGATGCGGCGATGTCCGTGTCTGAGGATTTGGCCAATGAAGATGGCATCCTGATCAAGCTCGCCTCGATCTACGAAGCGCCGACAGCGCATGCCTACTTCCAGCGGGTCAAGCCGCATGTGTCCGAGACCGATCACCTGGTGGCGCTGATGGTGGCACCGCACGGGATGAGCGCCTTTGAGACGTTTCTGGCGCGGCGGCCCGACTTGAAGATGATCTATCGCTCTGATGCCAGCACGTGGGAGCGGGGGCCGGGACCTGTCTTTGAGTACGGCTGGAACCACACGACACTGCGCGCGCTGAAGTTTGATCCATCGATCACCTATCTGCAGGTGCGCTATGCCTTCCCCGATCACAAGGAACTGGTGAACAAGATCCGAGCGGATTTCTATCCGGAGGTCCTGCAGCACCTCGAGGCGATCCGGTCTGAGGGCAAAGTGGCCTTTGCGGGCCTCAGCCTGGTGAAGTTCACCACCGAAGAGCGCCTGGACGAGATCGTGCGGCTGCACGAAGAGGCGGGTGCGCTCGTCTTCAACCCGCACCGCTACACGCTGGAAGAAGGCGGGCGGCAGTCTGTCGACACGGTGCAGCTCGACTTCAAGCGCGAGGCTGATCCCAAGGGGCTTTTGAACCCCGGCAAGATGATCACCTGGGACGATCCGGATTGGTCTTATGACAAGATGTACGCCTATCCCAAGCTGCAAGCCGGCAAATGAGCCGCGCGCTCGTCCTCTTTGCGCATCCGTGCCCCGAAAGCTTTTCGGCTGCTTTGCACAAAACAGTCGTGGAGACATTGGGGGCCCAGGGCTGGGAGGTGGACGATTGCGATCTGAACGCCGAAGGCTTCTCACCCGTCCTCACGGAGGCGGAGCGGCGCGGCTATCATGACGAAGGGGACAATATCGCACCGGTGGCCGACTATGTGGCGCGGCTGCGCGCCGCTGAAGCGCTAGTGATGGTGTTTCCGGTCTGGAACTTCGGCTATCCCGCTATTTTGAAAGGGTTTTTAGACCGAGTGTTTTTGCCGGGTGTCTCTTTCAAATTGATCGACGGTAAAGTGAAGCCAAACCTGACCCATATCCGTAAGCTGGCCGCTGTGACGACCTATGGCGGCACGCGGATGCGCGCGCTTTTGGCAGGCGACCCGCCGCGCTGCAGTGTGAAGCGCGCAGTTTGGCATGTCTGCCGCCCCGACAAAATGCGCTACCTCGCGCTATATGATATGAACCGGGCCGATGATGCAAAACGCGCGGGCTTTCTCGCCCGTGTCACGCAAGAGATGGAGGCGTTTTAGGGACCATGCGCGCGCTTGTTGTCTACTGTCACCCGAGGCCGCTAAGCTTTACCGCCGCCGTGCGCGACGTGGCACTGGACGGGTTGCGCGACGCAGGCGCGGAGGTGCGGTTGATCGATCTTTATGCCGAGGGGTTCGTGCCTGCGATGGCCGCAGACGAGCATGCGCGATACGAGGATGAAGAGCTAAACCAGCAGGGGGTTGAGGCGCATGTGGCCGATATCAAGTGGTGCGACACCCTGATCTTCGTCTATCCAACCTGGTGGTATGGGATGCCCGCGATGCTGAAAGGCTGGCTCGACCGGGCCTTGGTGCCGGGGGTCGCGTTTGAGATGCCGACAGCGGAAAACGCGACGATCCGGCCTGGACTGCAGCATATTCAAAGGCTTGGCGTTCTGACGACCTGCGGGGCGAGCTGGTGGCTGACGCGCTTCATCGGCGCGCCGGGCAAGCGGACGATCCTGCGCGGCGTGCGGCTGTTATGTGCGCGGCGGTGCAAGACGCTTTATGCCGCGCACTACTTGATGGACAGTTCCACACCCGAAAGCCGCGCTGCCCATCTAGCGACCGTCGCGCGCAAAATGCAGACTTTCTGCGGTCGCAAAGTGAACGGGTTAGAGGCGATGTCATGATCCCCATTTTAGACTGGCCCGAGTTTGACCGTGACCCAGAGGCCTTCGCCGCCAAACTGGGTGCGGCGTGCCGTGAGGTCGGGTTTTTCGTCCTGCGCGATCCGATGGTGCCTGCGAACCTGCGGCAGTCGGTTTTCGACCACGCCGCCACGTTTTTTGCCCTGCCTGTCGAAGAGAAAGCCAAGATATCAATCCTCAACACCCCGCACTTTCGCGGGTGGGGAAAGCCCGGCGATGAATCGCTGGACGAAAAGAGTGTCGAGGTCGACACCAAAGAAACCTTCAATGTGGGCTTTGACCTGCCCGAAGATGACCCCCGCGTGGTGGCGGGCGAGATGTTTCGCGGCGTGAACCAGTGGCCAGACCTGCCCGGCTTTCGCGACACGCTCTTGGCCTATTACGATGCAGCTTTGGCGCAAGGGTTGGCCTTGCACCGCGCGATTGCGATGGATTTGGGCCTGCCCGCGACGCAGTTTGACCGCGTCTTTGAGGAGCCGCTGGCAGCGCTGCGGCTGTTGCAATACCCGCCAGGCTCGGGCGCTTCGGGCGAGATCGGCGCAGGCGCGCATACCGACTATGGGGCGATCACCCTTTTGATGACGGATGGCGAGGCGGGCTTGCAGGTGCGCCCGCGCGGGGCTGATTGGATCGATGTACCGCCGGTCGATAATGCCTACATCGTCAACATCGGGGATTGCATGATGCGCTGGACGAACGACATTTATGTCTCTACCCCGCATCGCGTGTTACCGCCAAAGAACCTGCGCCGGTCAGTTGCAATGTTTGTCGAGGCCAATCCAGACCAGATCATCGAGGCCTTGCCGGGCACTGGCGCGCCGAAATATCCGCCGATCCGCGCGGCTGATTACCTGATGTCGCGTCTTGATGCGACCTACGCTCCAAAGGACATCGCATGACCCGCCGTTTCGCATGGGGCGACTATCGCGCGCCAGAACTGCAAACTGTTGACCCAATGGAAACAATCGCAATTCTGCCGACAGCCGCGATTGAACAACACGGGCCGCATCTGCCGATTGGCACCGACACGATGATCGCCGAAGGCATGCTGGACACCTTCCGCGCGGCCTGTCCAGAGGACCTCGATGTGCGCATCTTGCCGGTCCAGGCGGTCGGCAAATCGAACGAGCATCTGTGGGCTGCGGGCACCCTGACGCTGAGTGCTGAAACGGCCCTGCGCGCCTGGACAGAGATTGGCCTGTCGGTCGCGCGGGCAGGCGTGCGCAAGCTGGTGATCGTCAATTCTCATGGCGGCAATCTGGACCTGATTTCGATCCTAGCGCGCGAGTTGCGCGTGCAGGCCGACATGCTGGCCGTGAAATGCCAATGGGGCAATTTTGGACGGCCCGACGGGATGTACTCGGACCAGGAAAACACCTTTGGCATTCACGGTGGCGATGTCGAGACATCGCTGATCCTCGCCTTTCGGCCTGAAACAGTTGACATGTCGGCGGCAAAGGACTTCCGATCCTCTGCCGAAACGACCGCGCTGCAGCCTATTGGACCCGTCAGCTATGGCTGGATCGCCAGCGATCTGGGACCAGACGGTGTCGTTGGCGAAGCGCATCTTGGGACAGCCGAAAAAGGCCACGCCACAGCCGCGCATCAAGTCGCCGGGTTCATCAAGCTGCTGTATGATGTGAAGGCCGCGCCGCTGCCAAAATAGGCGACTACAACCTGGCGTTATTTGTCCATCAATTGTCCGTTGATACAGCGTCAAAAACGTGAAATCGGCGCCACCCAAAACGAAAAAATGCTTTCGAACCCACCGCTTGCACGGCACAAAGTGCCGTGAGTGAAGTGATGGGGCCTTGCGCAGCTTTGGGGGCGTGCGAGGAGCGGTCTTTGACCCCAAAACCTGTGGTTACACGATCCGCGCGCGTATTTGTGCGGCACGAGGGTTGCGTCCTAACGCTGGGGAGAGAACATGTCGGACCTGTTTAGCAACCACATTGGTGGGTCGAGCGAGCTATTGGTGCTTGCCGATATCAAACCGGGGTTCGTGCCAGTGCGCACGCCGGTGTCTTATTCCGCACGCCTGCGTCGGCACCTCAAGTTGGTCGATGCGTTGCGCCGCAACGGGCTCGAAACCGACCGGGCGGGGGTCTATGTGGGGCCCGTTGACACGCTGCGCACACTGCAATTCATCACCTGGACGCTGATCGACAATGACACCCGTATGCTGTTGTCGGTAAATTTTGACCGCTCGTTCGAGGCCTACATCCGCAAGATCGTCGATGTCTCTGGCGCGCTCCTAGATTCCATTTTCTGCCACTGTGTCGGGTTCGAGGGCCGCTCGTCGGACCTCGGCTTTCACAAATTCATGGAGTTCATTGAAGAGAACCAAGCCCCCGTTGATTTGTTTGCGGCGGCGGCGCCGGACGTCACGGTCGACGATGCGGACTACTTTTTGGAAGCCGACGCCCATCTGCGGGAAGGTATGCCCGATGATCCAGCCCTTTTCCTGGCCGAGCATCGGTTTTTGAAGCCGCATGAAAAACTGATGCAAGCGGGCGAAGCGCATCCAGCGCAGCTTTTGGATCAGGCCTTTGGTATTTTGCGGGCACTTTACCAAAATCAGGCGCTCTTTCCTGGTTCGACCCAAGGCGGTGAGACCGTGCGCGACGATGTGATCTATTACAACCTGATCCAAACGTTAATGCCTGGCTTCTGGCA
Organism: uncultured Aliishimia sp.; assembly: GCA_963922415.1. Taxonomy (GTDB): domain Bacteria; phylum Pseudomonadota; class Alphaproteobacteria; order Rhodobacterales; family Rhodobacteraceae; genus Aliishimia. Next base: position 6,695 of record CAWUIP010000113.1, read on the forward strand.
ACTCTTGATCCGCGCCGTTCCAAACCTGACAGATGACGAACGTCTAGGTCTTGTGCGCGAGCTTCAAGTCGGTCCTGAAAAAGTATTCCCCGAGATTGTGCGCGCTTCTGATCCGCGCAAAAACCCGTTGCTGCATCGGTTGATAGGGACCTTTACAGAGGAGTTGGAATGGTACTCCAACAAACCACGACGGGACGAAGTGGGCGTGCCCGCTCCCGTGCCCGTGCCTTCGGATGTGCAGTCAGGATTGCTGTCGAAGCCTGGTAAACCCACGCATGCCGCGATGCTTTTCTTGCGCGTTGACGATCCGGCAAGCGGGCGGGCCTTTTTGGGACAAATGGAACAACGGCTTTGGCCTGGGCAAGCCAACGGAAAGCACTGGAACCTGTCAATTACCCATGATGGGTTGAAATCCATCGGGATACACGAGAGCAAGCGGCTGGAGTTTCCACGCGCCTTTCGCGAAGGTATGGCAGCCCGGGCGGGCCTTTTGGGAGATGTGGACTGCAATCACCCAAGTAATTGGAATTGGCCAGAGGCGAACTGGCCTTTGGGACGGCGCCCGCAACCCATCGCGCCCTGGACGATCGATATCATCGTGCAAGTCTCGGTTGATGCAGGGGCTGTGGACCACGGCCATGTCATCACTGAGGCGCACCCGCTTTACAGTGAAATTTCTGCGTTGGACGCGGCACTGCCTCGGGGTGTGGTGCTTTTGGGGCACCAGGCCATGCACCGGCGCTATTCCGATACACAGCCCCGCCGTGTGATCGGTCATTTGAACTTCGCCGACGGCGTCAGCCAGCCACGGTTCGACGGTGCGACCGAGTACACTGCCGCGCCCGATATCAAGCATCCACGCGGGCGTCCGGAGATAGCCGAAACCGGAGACCTTCTGGTCGGGCATAAAAGCCGCTTTGACGAACCGGGCAAGTTCCGACAGTTTGACACGCCACTGCAAGACGGCACGTTCCAAGTGATCCGCAAAACGTCGATCGACGTTGCTGCGTTCTACGCGTCTGCCGCGACAGCGACGGTCAATGGCAAACAGGACCCGCTGGGGCCGGAGTGGGCCAAGCATATCGCGGAAAAGATGGTCGGGCGGAAGCAAGACGGTAGTCCGCTGTTTGACGGGCCTCTTGATGGGCAAGATTTCAACTACACTGCTGATGAAACGGGCCTTGATACGCCTTTGCAAAGCCACATCCGACGGACCAATCCACGCGAGTTCGACACGCCACGCATTTTGCGTCGCGGTTTTTCTTATGGTCCCTTCGGTGATCGGCCAAATGATGAACAAGGCATGATGTTCATCTGCTACAACGCCAGCCTGGCAGAACAGTTTGAGGTGGTGCAGCGCTGGGTCAGCGGTGGGAACGCCTCTGGCATCTCAAGCTGGCACGGTGACCCTTTGTTGGCTCCGGTGCGCCCCGGCGGAAATCGCACGTTCCGCTTTGCAGCGCGCGGGGCGTTCGATGCCAAAGATGTCGTACACGTTCCGCTGCCGGACAAGCCGATGGGCGTCCTGCAGTGGGGCCTTTATGCGTTCACACCGTCGCGGACGGGTTTGCGCGCTCTGGCCTGCAATACCATTACGGCGCCGCGCGAGACGGAAGCTGCGGTGCCACGCCCCTCCCCGATTCACCGCATTCACCATCCAGACCCTGAGGCGTCATTGGAGGCGTGGGCTGCGTTGATCGAAGACACCGATGAAGATCGCCGGGAAGAGCGCAATGCCGTTTGGTCTGCGATCCGTGATCAAGGCGGCGTGCTGAAGACGAAATACGGCGTCCTGTTTGGCGGTGCGGCGGCGATGCGTGATGTCATGACGAACGCGGACAGTGCTTTTTCAACGCAAGAGTATCTGTCTCGGATGGAGGCCTCCTCGGGTGCCACCTTCTTGGGCTACGATCTTGTTCCAGACTATATCGACCGCGGCATGGATCACGGCAAAGAAGCTGGCGTGTTGCGTGACTTTTTGGGCAAGCGGATCATGCCCAAGGGCGCGTTTGACTATGCCTATGAGCATATGACCGAGCTTATGCGGACCGTGCCGGAGGAGTATGATCCGAACTCTTACATCCCAGGCAAGGCACCTGTGCCCGTGGGGCGGTTCGTGTCGTTGCCGCGCTTGGTGTTCGACCTCATCGGACAGATCAGTCATGATATCTTTGGTCTTGCCGGGGCGAGCAATATCCAATTCGGCGGTGTTGAAAGCCCGCGTAAAACAGCGGCGCATGTGCCTGGCGATATTCTGAGTGCTGCGGCCTATATCTTCGGTCCGCACCCGGGCGAGGTCGTGACCAAGAGCGGTGTTGGGCGCGGAAATCGCGTGCTGGCAGCTCTCAAGGCGCATGTCGCGTCAGGGGCCGACGGCGACAACGACACGCTTTTGCATGAGTTGCAAAAGGCGGCGCTGGATGATCCCTACTGGACCGAGGATGTGATTGCCAAAACCCTTGGTGGCGTTGTGATGGGTATCGCCGCGCCCGCGTCGGGCAGTTTCGTATCTGTGATGGTCGACTGGATAACGGAAAAGAGTCTTTGGCGGCTACAGCAGCGTTTTGGGGAAGCCCAGTTGACCAGCGCAGGTAGCTTGTTTGAAGTCGCGCAGTCCGTTCTGTACGAACCGATGCTGGCCAGCATGGTCAAGCGCGCCTCGCCTGATCTGATCCATCGGACCGCGATCTGCGACGTAACTTTGGGTGGGGTTGAGATTAAGGCGGGCGAGCGCATGGTCGGCAGCCTTGCCTCTGCCGTGACTGAAGCGCCGGAAGACGCGCTCTATTTCCTCTTTGGTGGCGACTACGCAGATCCGAAGTTCCCCTCACAGCATGGCTGCCCCGGTCGGACGATGGGACTTTACACGCTTCTGGGCGCGGTAGCGGCGATCTTGGATTTCGGTGTGCTCGAACCGCTAGGGCCAACCACGCTGAAAATGCGCGAACAGGTTGATTTGATCGTATAATCCGCACGTAGACGGGCGGCACACCTAGCGGGCAGCGTTGCGCCGCCCGTTGAACCACCACAACAGCGCCAGACTTACCGCGACGAACACGAAAAGCGGCACCCGCACGGTTTCAGTCGCTGGGTTGGTCAGTCCGAACACTGCAAGAAAGACAAGGTTTAGCGCGAGGTATCCAAGCCCGCCGATCCAAACGGCGGACCGGGCCGCCCCAGGCGCCAAGCGCATCGCAGCGAACGCACCCGCGACAATTACAATATTGGAGGCGATGCGAAGCGGCTCGACCTGGCCCGTCGCGATGTGGACTGCGATGTCGAACATTTGCACCGCAATCAAAAGCCCAAGTGGAAGAAGGATCGTCCTCTGCATGGTTCGGCCTGCGCTGAGTTGAGACGGGTGTCTGGCCTGGCGGTCGCACAGGCAAGGGCACGGAAAAAGCGCAAAACTGGCCATAGTGTGTACATTTTTGACCAGGCTTTACCTTTATGCGGTGCTCTTGAAGCTGCGCGAAAAGTTGGAGGCTGTGTCCAACCTCCCGTGACGACCACGCGCAGGACAAGCCTATCGCTTGTCTTGCGGCATCATCAACGGGTTGGGTGATACGGGCTCAAGACCCCACACCGTGCTTGCCCAATTGGGTCAGAGGCTCGCGTCGAGTTTCGCCAGAACTGCGTCGCCCATTTCTGTCGTGGACACCGGCGTCACGCCTTCTTCGCCCAACAGGTCTGCCGTCCGCACGCCGTCTGCCAAAACAGCGTTCACCGCCTCTTCCAAGCGGTCGGCCTCGTCGCCTGCGTCAAAGGAATAACGCAGCGCCATCGCAAAGCTGAGGATGCAAGCAATCGGGTTGGCCTTGCCCTGGCCTGCGATGTCGGGGGCCGAGCCGTGGACGGGTTCGTAGAGCGCTTTGGGCCGACCATTGCCCATCGGCGCACCGAGTGAGGCCGACGGCAGCATGCCAAGCGAGCCTGTGAGCATCGCGGCGAGGTCCGACAGCATGTCGCCAAAAAGGTTGTCCGTGACGATCACATCGAACTGCTTGGGCCAGCGGGTCAACTGCATAGCGCCTGCATCGGCGTACATGTGGCTCAGCTCAACTTCGGGATAATCCGCGCCGACGCGTGTGACCACTTCGCGCCACAGAACGCCGCTTTCCATCACGTTGGCTTTCTCCATCGAACACAGCTTCTTGCCGCGCTTCATCGCCAGGTCAAAGGCCGACCGCGCCACCCGTTCAATCTCGCTTTCGGTATAGCGTTGGGTGTTGATGCCCACACGCTCGTTGCCGACCTCAAAGATGCCGCGCGGCTCGCCAAAATAGACGCCCGATGTCAACTCGCGGATGATCATGATGTCGAGCCCCGCGACCACGTCGCGTTTGAGCGACGAGAAATCCGCCAGCGCGTCAAAACACTGCGCCGGGCGCAGGTTCGAAAAGAGATCCATCTCTTTGCGCAGGCGCAAAAGGCCACGTTCGGGCTTCAGCGAGAAATCAAGCTCGTCGTATTTTGGCCCGCCCACCGCGCCCAGCAGAACCGCGTCCACCTCTTGCGCTTTGGCCATCGTGTCGTCGTGCAGCGGCGTGCCATGCGCATCATAGGCGGCACCGCCCACCAGGTCTTCGCTGACCTCAAAGTCGAGCCCCCGATTGGCGCCGAACCAATCAATAATGCGCCGCACCTCGGTCATCACTTCGGGGCCAATGCCGTCACCGGGCAGGATCAAAAGCGAGGGGGTGGACATCTGTAGCTCTCCTTCGTCAAACG
>CAWUIP010000114.1:0-11164 GCA_963922415.1 uncultured Aliishimia sp.
TCAGCGCGCGCGCGCGGGCCAGGTCGTCACCTGAGGGCGTGGTTTCGGCAAGCGGGCTGCGTGTGTGGGGCGTTTGGGCTGCGACGGGGGCAACGGCGACCGAGATCGGCACGTCGATATGCACCGGGCCCATGCTGCCTTCGAGCGCGATGTTCACCGCCTTGTCGATCTGGATATGCGCCGCACCGGGCGTAAGCGTGAAGCCCGCCTTGGTGATCGGCGCCAGGACCGCGCGTTGATCCAGGACTTGGTGCGTGTAGGTCTCAACCTCATCTGCGTCGATCACGCCTGACAGCACAATGAGCGGGACCCGGTCCTGTTCGGCATTGGCGATGGCATTGACGCCGTTTAAGACGCCAGGACCGACCGTCGCCACTAAGATGCCCGGCGCGCCGGTGCGGTGCCAGGCGGCTTCGGCCATGAAGGCGGCAGCGTTTTCGTGTTTGGCGAGGATAAACCGGATCCCGGCTTTCTCTAGCGCGTCTACAAGGGTCAGAACTTCACCCCCGGGCATCCCAAAGGCAAACCGGCAGCCAGCTTCGTATAGGCGGCGGGCCACGGCATCGGCGGCACGAATGGTCATCTCAGTCATGCGCCGCGTCGTGTCATGCAGCGCCGCGGCTTGCAAGTGACAGATGCGTTAAGGAATGTTTCGGACCCGTAGTGCACCGTTGCCATCGGGCGGCCCAGGGCGCACAACCGATGGGATGATTATCTCGCCCGGCAGACGCTATATCTTTGTGCACATCCCCAAGACGGGCGGCACCTCGATGGCGCTGGCGCTGGAAGCGCGGGCGATGAAAGACGATATAATGCTGGGCGACACGCCTAAGGCCCGCAAACGGCGGCGGCGATTGGCCGATGCCAAGACCCGGGGCCGCTTGTGGAAGCATTCGACACTGGCAGATATCGATGGGCTTCTCAGCCCCGAGGACATCGCAGGGCACCTGTGCTTCACGCTTGTACGCAATCCGTGGGACCGCGTCGTGAGTTACTACCATTGGCTGCTTACTCAAAGCTTTGACCACCCTGCAGTGGCCCTGGCCAAGTCGCACGACTTCACCGGGTTTGTGGGCCACCCCCAGACGGACGCGTCCCTGCGGGCGAGCCCGGCGGCCCACTATCTCACTGACGCAACAGGTACGGAGCATGCGGGCCTTTACATACGGCTTGAGCACTTGGCCGAAGACATCGCGCCGCTGGAGGCGCATTTGGGCTTCTCATTGGCGTTGCCGAAGACGAACTCCAGCGAACGTGACGCGGATTGGCGGCGCTACTACACGGATCTGACAGCCGAAAAAGTGGCCACGGCCTGTGCGGCGGACATCGCGCGGTTTGGCTATCGGTTTGAGTTCGGCGGTTAATCGCTCATACTTTTTCCTGTGCGTTAACCAAAACCACAGTACCGCCTTTGATTGGCCACATCCCGACAACAGTGCCCCATTCACGCCTCATTCGCGGCAAACGAAGGCCGTGAGAATCGCTCCAGATGGGGTCACTGCTACTTTACCGCGTAAGCCTGCCAGCGAAACGCGGGACACCATGGGGATGGATGTTATGTTCGGTTGGACACATAAGGCGCGTGTTGCGCCACGGGAAATGGTTGATCGCAGCGGTGCCTATGACGGCGTCCGCAGCTTTCTGGGCCACGGCTTGATCGCGGGCACTCTGGTTGCGTCCGAGCTTGGATGGCGCCCGGTCGAGGCGCTTGCGGTCGGCGACCGCGTGGCCACTTTCGACAACGGACTTCAAACCATTGTGGATGTGCGGCGCACGCAACTCTGCCTTGACGCTCTGCCAGGCGATCAGCGTCCGGTCACTGTGCCGGTAGGCGCCTTGGGCAACCAGCGCGTGACGCGCCTTTTGCCGGAACAGGGCATCGTCGTTGAAAGCGATGCGGCCCAAGACGCCTTTGGCGACCCGTTCGCACTGGTCGAAGCCGCGGTTCTGGACGGCTTTCGCAACATCTACCGCACGCATGCTGCCGAAGATCTGCAGATCGTCACGATCTTCTTTGCAAACTCTGAGGTCATCTATGTTGATGGCGGTCTCTTGGCGTACTGCCCGACAGCCTACCTTGCCATGTCCGACATGGGCAACGCGCGCCGACAGCCTTATGACCTTCTTGACCCAACAGAGGCGAACTTTCTGGTGGAGTGCATGGAGTATGAGGACCGCGCAGCGGGGCATTTCCCGGTGGACGCGCCTGCCGCCGCTTATATCTACGCCGCATAACCTGTTACGCCGCTGAGGTTTTTGGGGGCCTTACCGCGTTTCGAGCCAAACCAGACACCGGTTTCGTCGCGATCATCAAGTCACATAATCTGACGCCGTCAGCGACGATCTCGAAAAGCACATAGAACCACAAGCAGGCATCAAGCTTGCATCCGGGTCCGCGTGCACCAATCGGTGCAAGGGCGTTGCCCCCAACACCAACGCTCTGGCCCGGGTGCAAGGCGGGCAAGACCGGTAGGTTAACTTGTGGGCAGAAGCGCGCGGATCACGGCCCGCGCACTGTCAGACGCCCAATCAGCATCGCCTCGCATCCGCGCGATCTCTTTACCGTCCGCGTCCAAGATCACGGTGATGGGCAGGCCAAACACACCCATCTGTGCCGACAAAGTCTGTTTTGGGTCCTGGTGACGCGGCAGGTTCGTCACACCGATCTCGTCGAAAAACTTTTTGATCCCGACAGGGGAGTTGCGCCCCGCCGCAATCGTCAGCACCTCAAATTGGTCGCCGCCAAACTCGGTCTGAAGCGCAGAGAGCATTGGCATCTCCTTGCGGCAGGGCGCGCACCACGTGGCCCAAAAGTTCAAAAGCACCACTTTTCCTTGGTAGTCTTCCAAGCTGCCCTTGCCTGCGTCATCTGCCAGATCAAAGCTGGCCCCGCTGGTGGCAACAGGCGACGTGTGAAACACCAGCTTTTTCATATCACCCGACCGTGCCGCGATGGCGGCATCCACGTCGAAGGCGGCAGCGGGGCTGGCCCCAAGCGCAAAGCCTAGATAAAGAGCGGCAATCAGGCGTTTCATACATCCTCCAACGGCACAGGGTTCGACATGCAAGATACCAGCGCAAATCAAATGTGGGGCGGTCGCTTTTCCACCGGGGTGGATGCGATCATGGAGGCAATTAACGCCTCAATCGCATTCGACAAGCGCCTGGCACCGCAGGACATTGCTGGATCTCGCGCCCATGCCGCGATGTTGGCGACCGTGGGCATTCTGAACGATAAAGATGCCGAAGCGATCCGGGAAGGTCTGCTCACAGTATTGTCAGAGATTGAAGCTGGCGATTTCGCGTATTCGGCGGCCCTGGAAGACATCCACATGAATGTTGAGGCGCGGCTGAAGGATCTTATCGGCGAACCAGCCGGACGACTGCACACCGCGCGGTCGCGCAACGATCAGGTCGCCACCGATTTCCGGCTGTGGGTGCGCGATCAGTGCGACGCCGCCGAGGCCGCGTTGATCAAGCTGATGCAGGCCTGTCTGGCCCAAGCCGAAGCCGGGGCCGATTGGGTGATGCCAGGCTTTACCCATCTGCAAACCGCACAACCTGTGACCTGGGGCCACCACATGATGGCCTATGTCGAGATGTTCGGCCGTGACCTTAGCCGAATCCGCGATGCCCGCGCCCGGATGAACGAAAGCCCGCTGGGGGCGGCGGCCCTCGCTGGAACGTCCTTCCCGATTGATCGGGACATGACCGCAGCCGCGCTGGGCTTTGACCGGCCCATGGCCAATTCGCTGGATGCGGTGGCCGACCGCGACTTTGCGTTGGAGTTCCTGGGCTGCGCGTCGATTTCGGCCATGCATCTGAGCCGTTTGGCCGAAGAGTTGGTGATCTGGTCGTCGGCGCAGTTCCGGTTCGTAAACATGTCAGATGCGTTCTCCACCGGGTCGTCGATTATGCCACAAAAGAAGAACCCCGACGCGGCGGAGCTGATCCGCGCCAAGATCGGGCGCATCTTTGGCGCCCAGACTGCGCTGTTGATGATCATGAAGGGCCTGCCGCTGACCTATTCGAAGGATATGCAAGAGGATAAAGAGCAGACCTTTGATGCGGCGGATAACTGGCTTTTGGCGCTGGCTGCGATGGAGGGCATGATGTCGGATCTGACCGCCAACCGCGATGCTCTTGCCTCCGCCGCCGGGTCCGGCTTTTCCACGGCGACCGATCTGGCGGACTGGCTTGTGCGCGTTCTAGGCCTGCCGTTCCGGGACGCGCACCACATCACGGGCAGCCTTGTGGCACTGGCCGAAGACAAGGGCTGCGACCTGCCGGACCTTGCGCTTACCGACATGCAATCGGTGCATGCGGGCATCACAGACGGGGTCTTTGACGTCCTGACTGTGGAAAACTCGGTCGCCTCGCGTATATCCTATGGTGGAACAGCGCCGGTCCAGGTGCGGGCGCAGATCGCCCGGTGGAAGGAGATTTTGGCATGATCCGAGTATGGGCCGTCCTCGCCCTTCTGGCTTTGGCCGCCTGCGGCGCGGATGGAGAACCGGTGACCCCGACCGCCAACTTGAATGTCGGCGTGTCAACGTCGGGGGCCTACGCCTCTTCGAACGTTGGGGTCAAAAAGGGCCCCTGGAACCTGTCGCTTGGGCGGAGCTTCTAAGGCGATGCAGCCGATGCGCCTGGTCTATCTGGCCCTGGCCATTTGGGGCGCAATCCACCCGATGTACTATTTCGTCAGTTGGTTTCAGGCCAACGGGTGGAGCCTTGGAGGCCTGATCAACAGTTGGTACGTCAATGACGGCACGCATGGGCTGGTCTGGGATCTGACCATTGCCGCCATCGCGCTCACAGTTTGGATTTTGGTCGAAACCGTGCAGCGCCGGGCCTGGTTTAACCTGATCGCGATTGTCGCGACCTACTGCATCGGGGTGAGCTGCGGTCTGCCGCTCTACCTTTACCTGCGCGGACGGCGCGGAGCCCAATAAAATATGGCGTGCGCCCGTGAGGGCGCTCCGTTCGATTAAAACAAAAGTCGAAACAATCGCGCCTCATTTTGACCATTATCGCGCGGTACGCCTATCGCAACACCAGCAGTGATAGGCCCAAATCCATGACCACCGCCACAGCTCCAAACAAAGTCCTCCTTGCAGCCCCAAAGGCGCCGAAACCGCCTGCGGCCGAGCTTTTGGTGCGCGTTGCCCGGGAACACGGTGTGAGCCCCTTCCGGCAGCTGCGCGAGATGTTCACGCTGCGGTACGGTGTCGGCAAGGTTGGGTTTGATGAATACGTCTCGACAGGCGTCTTTCGCCCTGAGCATCACGCAGCCACCAAGGCCGAATTTGTAGGCCGCTTGGGCTCGATGGCCTTGAACCTGGCAGCCTCGCCTGAGAAAATCACGAAAGTGCGGAGCTTCTTGGGCGACAAACTCGTCTATGCGGAACTGCTGCGCGGTTTGGGCGTGCCGGCCACGGAAACACAAGCGCTCGTGCACGATGAGCGGACGCTGGGCCAGAAACCGGTTCTACGCACGCCGTCCGAGCTGATCGCCTTTATGTGCAATGAAGCGCGCTATCCCATTTTTGGGAAGCCGGTGCAGGGCTCGGGCTCGGTTGGGTCGGTTCTCATCACGTCCATTGATGCCAAACGGGGCATGATGCAGTTGGGCAATGGGCGCGAGATGGATCTGGACGCCTTCGCGCATGAGGTTGTCGCGGACTATCCTGATGGGTTTCTGCTGCAAACCGCGATCCAGCAGCATGAGGCGATGGCGAACGTGACCGGTGCTGCGGTCGGCACGCTGCGGATTGTCACGCTGCGCGATCACAACGGTGTTGCACCGCTCTATCACCTTTGGAAGATTCCGTCGCCCAAGGCGATGTCCGACAACTATTGGCAAGACGGGTCGATGATTGCAGAAATCGGGCCCGACGGGCGGATCATTCGTTGTGCAAAAGGGTCTGGCTTGGATCACGCGTGGATTGAGCGGCACCCTGTTTCGGATGTCACCTTGCCGGGCTACCAAATCCCGCACTGGGACAAAGTGCTGGAACTGGCGAGCCACACGCATGCGCTCTTCCCAGAGTTTGGCGTGATCGGTTGGGATATCGGTATGGGCACCGATGGCCCGATCATCATCGAGGCCAACACCAACCCGCAGCACGTGCTGTATCAGCAGGCGACGGGTCGAGGCGCGCGCAATGCGCAACTCTTGCCGCGGTTTGAAGCCGCCGCCGCCGAGAGCGAGCGCAAGAAGAAGATCAAACTCGACCTGATCTTGACCCGTCTCAACGACAAGAAATCCTAGGGTCCTGACCCTAATTTAGTCCGGCTTGCGCGCGATCAGAAAAACGGCCTCTCGCGGGCCGGGCCGCCAATCATAGGTGATCTCAAAGCCTGTCGCGCGCAGCTCATTACGCAGGGCTTGCGCTGTGAACACGCCAACTGGCGGGAAGAACCCCAGCCAATACCCGGGCTTTAGGATCGCGCGGATGGCCCAGGACATATCTCCCAAGCAGGCGGTGGAACTGACAAATGTTCCACCGGGGGGCAGCATTTCGAAGATCTTGGCCAGGACGGCTTTGCGGTCGAGAACCAGATGCAACACCGACAGCGCAAGGATCATGTCGTAACGCGTTGTGGTCGCCATGTCTTCCACCGACTCCACGCCAAAACTCAGGCTATCTGGGGCGTTTTGTGCCTTTTCCCGCGCGATGGCGATCATGTCTTCAGAGAAATCGGTGGCGTGATACTTCGCGACATGTGCCGCGTGGCGCAAAGCAGTGCTGCCGGTACCGCAGCCGATCTCAAGCACGGACATGTGCGGTGTCATCAAGTCTTGGGTGGTTTTGAGTTTGTGTTCATAGGCGGCCTCGTTCCCGATGGGTTGGCGCGCATATTTCCGGGCCATGCGGTTCCAAAACCGGGGGGAGGTTTGGGGAAGGGTCATATCCATAGGTCTACTCGTTGATATGTGTTGTGCCAAAAATTTGTGTGATGACGCAGATATAGATATGCGCGTTTCAGGGTTAAATTGCCAAATATTGCAGGTTTGATATACGAAAACGCATGAGTTGGTCGGCGCTCACCTATGATTGGAGCCAGATCCGCGCGTTTTTGGCGACGGCGGAGGAGGGGTCGTTGTCGGCCGCGGCGCGTGAATTGGGGCTGACACAGCCAACCTTGGGCCGCCAGGTGACTGCGCTGGAGGCGCGGCTGGGTGTCACGCTTTTTGAGCGGGCGGGGCGCTCGCTCTTGTTGACTCAAGCGGGGCGGGATTTGTTGCCAACGGCCCGCCAAATGCGCGATGCCGCGTTGGAATTTTCCCTGGCCGCCGATGGGCGGTCGCAGGCGGTGACGGGGACAGTGTCGATCACCGCGACGGATTTCGTGGCCAGCCAGACGTTGCCACCGCTTTTGTCGAGTTTGCGCAGCGTGGCCCCGTCGATCGAGATCGAGGTGATCTCGTCAAATGAAGTGCGGGATCTCACGAAGCGGGAGGCCGATATTTCGATCCGCCACGCGCGGCCCGAGCAACCGGACCTGATTGCCCAGCAGATCACGGAAGTGCGGGGGTATCTTTATGCAAGCCCGGCTTATCTGGATCAGGTGGGACGGCCCAAGAGCTTGGCGGATTTGGCGGGGTCGGATTTCATTGGGTTTCAGAGTTATGCGGCGATGGCGCCCGTATTGGAGAGCTTTGGGCTGCCCTTCCGGCGCGAAGCCTGCCGGGTGATTGCCAACAGCGGCGCAGTCATTTCGGCGCTGGCGCGCGAAGGGATGGGATACACGATTTTGACGGAGCCTATGGCGGCGCATGTGGGCGGGCTGGAGCGCGCCTTGGGCGATGTGTTTCACGTGCCGGTGCCGGTTTGGTTGGTCACGCATCGCGAATTGCACACGGCGCGCCGAATTCGCATTGTTTTTGATCACTTGGCCACGGGGCTGCGGCGGTTTGGTGTGAAAGCTTAGGCGCAGGGTGCGGGCGGTGCCGCACCCTACGGGAGGCCACAGCACCGATTGATCCTGGCGCAAAGACCCGTTAGGCGGCGCGTATGGATCATTTTCTTTATCGAGACGGCGCGTTGGCGGCCGAGGACGTGCCCATCGCAGAGATCGCGGCGGCGGTTGGAACGCCTTTCTATGTGTATTCCACAGCGACCTTGCAGCGGCATTTCCGCCTCTTTGACGAGGCGTTGGATTGGGGTCCGCATCTGGTCTGCTATGCGATGAAGGCAGCGTCGAACCAGGCAATCCTCAAGACCTTGGCCGAGGTCGGGGCGGGCATGGACGTGGTCAGCGAGGGCGAGTACCTGCGCGCGCGCGCCGCCGGTGTGCCGGGCGGCCGGATCGTCTTTTCGGGTGTGGGCAAGACCGCGCAAGAGATCCGCACGGCGCTGACCCAAGGCATTCGCCAGATCAATGTCGAGAGTGAGCCCGAGATGCAGGTGATCTCGGAGGTGGCGACAAGCCTGGGCGTTGAGGTGCCCATCACGGTGCGCGTCAACCCGGATGTCGACGCCCGCACCCATGCCAAGATCGCCACCGGCAAGTCGGAAAACAAGTTTGGCATCCCGATTTCGCGTGCACGTGAGGTGTACGCCATCGCCGCGGCGCTTCCGGGGCTGAAAGTTATCGGGATCGACGTCCATATTGGTTCGCAACTGACCGAGTTGGAACCCTTTGAGCTGGCCTACAAAAAAGTAGCCGAGCTGACCGAGACGCTGCGCGCGGACGGGCACGAGATCTCGCGCCTCGACCTTGGCGGTGGGCTTGGCATTCCCTATGCGCGCTCGAACGAGGCACCGCCCTTGCCCAAGGAGTTTGGCGCGCTCATTCAGCGGACCGTTGGGCATCTGGGCTGCGAGATCGAGATTGAGCCCGGGCGACTGATTGCCGGGAATGCCGGGCTATTGGTCAGCCAGGTGATTTACGTCAAATCGGGCGAGGACCGAAACTTCCTGATCCTGGATGCGGCGATGAACGATCTTATTCGCCCGGCCATGTACGAGGCTTGGCACGATATCGTGCCGGTGACCGAACCCGCCCCCGGTGCAGACCTTGTGCCCTTCGACGTGGTTGGCCCCGTTTGCGAAAGCGGCGATACCTTTGCCAAGGCGCGGATGATGCACGCGGTGGGGCCGGGTGACTTGGTCGCCTTCCGCTCTGCCGGGGCCTATGGCGCGGTGATGTCGAGCGAGTACAACACCCGCCCCTTGATCCCCGAAGTCCTCGTGCGCGGCGATCAATTCGCAGTTATTCGGCCACGTCCCACCTTTGACGAGATAATAAAGCGCGATACACTTCCTTCATGGCTTGAGGAGACTATCTCCTAAGGCAACAAAGGAGCGCGCATGGCCCAGTTTTCCCAGCACGATCGTCGCAGCAGTCTGAAAGGGCTGCGTTGGCCACTGGCCCTGACACGGGGTGGGATGATCGCCGAACGGCTGGTAGCCAGCCTCTGGCCGCTGTTTTCCGTCGTGCTCATCGGCCTCGCGATCCTGATGCTTGGGCTGCAGGACTTAGTCGCGGTTGAGATTGTTTGGGGCGGCGGTGTTCTGATGCTCGCCGCTGTGCTGGCGGGCTTGTGGTTCGGGCTGCGCCGCTTCCGGCTGCCCAGCCGGGCCGAAGCGATGGAGCGTCTTGACGCGTCGCTGCCGGGTCGTCCGATCCAGGCGCTGATGGATGATCAGGCAATTGGGCAGACCGATGCGGCCTCTGCCGCTGTGTGGCGGGCGCACCAGGCGCGCATGGCGGCCCGTGCGGCGGATGCGAAACCCGTGCCTGGGGATCTGAATACAGCGCCGCGTGATCCCTATGCGTTGCGCTATGTTGCGGTTTTGGCCTTTGCGGTGGCACTTCTCTTTGGATCGATTTGGCGCGTCGGATCAGTGGCCGATATGACGCCGGGTGCCGGCGACGCGCTGGCCGGTGGTCCTGTGTGGGAAGGCTGGATCGAGCCGCCAAGATATACTGGCCAACCAACGCTTTACCTAAACGATCAAGAGTCTGGTGACCTATCTGTTCCGGTGGGCAGCCTGATCACCGTGCGCCTCTACGGCGAGATTGGTGCTTTAACGCTTTCGGAAACCGTGTCGGCCCGGATTGGTGACGTGCCTGCCGCCTCGGACCCGGCGCAGGACTTTATTGTGCGGCAAGACGGCAGCCTCGAGATCGCAGGCCCCGGCGGGCGCGCATGGTCCATCGCGGTCAAACCGGACACGGCGCCAACGGTCGATCAAGACGGCGCGCCCGATACCACGGCGCTTGGTGAAATGACGCTGCCCTACACGGCGCAGGATGACTATGGCGTCGAGGCGGGCGAGGCGCGGATCACGCTTGATCTGGCCGCTGTTGACCGGCGCTTTGGCCTCACCATAGAACCAGAGGCGCGCCCGGATCTGGTCGTGGCGCTTCCAGTGCCCGTTGCGGGTGACCGCGCGTTCTTTAAAGAAGCGCTGGTGGAGGATTTCTCGAAGCATCCTTGGGCGAACTTGCCGGTGCAGGTCGAGTTGATGGTGCTGGATGCCTCCGAACAGCAGGGCTTCTCAGACCCCAAAGAAATGATTCTGCCGGGCCGCCGGTTCTTTGATCCGATGGCCGCTGCAATCATCGAAATGCGCCGCGACGTGATGTGGAACCGCGAGAATGCAGCGCGCACTGCCCAAATTTTGCGCACGGCGGCACATCGGCCCGATGATGTGTTTCGCAAATCGACCACCGCCCTGCGGGTGCGGAAAGTGATCGACCGGGTCGAGACGCTGGCGTCCTACGGCATGACTGACGAGATGCAAGAAGACTTGGCCGAGCAGCTTTGGGGCCTCGCGCTGATCATCGAAGAAGGCGACCTCGCCGACGCGTTAGAGCGGTTGGAGCGTGCCCGCGAACGCCTGGAAGAGGCGATGCGCAATGGCGCATCGGATGAAGAGATCGCCGAGTTGATGCGCGAACTCCGCCAAGCCACCGATGACTATCTGCGGCAGTTGCAGCGTCAAGCGCAGCTTGACGCAGAACAGAACGACGAACGCGGCGGCCAGCAGCCGCCCAACCAGCAGCAGATGCAACTGACCCAGGACGACATCCAGCGGATGATGGACCGCATCCAAGAGCTGATGGAGCAGGGGCGCATGGCCGAGGCCGAGCAGGCGATGCGCGAGTTGCAAGAGATCCTTGAAAACCTGCGGATGAGCCAGAACCA
>CAWUIP010000115.1:0-11147 GCA_963922415.1 uncultured Aliishimia sp.
TGCGGCCCTTGCGGGGCGTCTGCGCGGTGCTGTCGCGGACCGTATCCCCCAAACCCAGCGGCGCGCCTTTTGGGCCTGGGTCTTTCGCGGCACACCCGCCCGGGCCTTTGCGCAAGGCGATGAAGACACCGGCACTGCGTTGATCAAAGATGCGCTCGCCGCACGCGAAGCCCCCAAAGGCGCTGGCGACGGCCATATCGCGCTGGTGGGTGCGGGCCCCGGCGCGCGTGATCTGTTGACCTTGCGCGCGGTTGAGCGGTTGCAAGAGGCAGACGTGATCTATTACGACCGGCTCGTCGACCCAGATGTGCTGGAACTTGCGCGCCGCGACGCTGAGCGCGTCTTTGTTGGCAAAGAAGTTGGCGCCTCCAGCTGGCCACAAGACCGCATCAACACGCTGATCGTGTCCGAGGCGCGTCAAGGCCGCCGCGTCGTGCGTCTCAAGTCCGGGGACCCGTCAATCTTCGGCCGCGCCACCGAAGAGATGGAAGCCGCCCGAGATGCAGGGGTCCCTGTTGAGATCGTGCCCGGTATCACCGCCGCCAGTGCCGCGGCTGCGACGCTTCAAGAAAGCCTCGCGATACGCGGCGAGACAGACACGTTGGTGACAGTCACCGGACGTACGCGGCCCGGCGACCCCGCCCCCGATTGGGCGCAACACGTGCGGGCTGGAACGACGCTTGCCATCTATATGGGCGTCAAAAGTGCGGCAGACATTCGTTCTGCTCTAATGCAGAACGGCGCCGCCGGATCAACGGCTGTCGAGATCGCTGCAAACGTGTCGCACAAAACCGAAACGCTGGTGTCTACGACATTGACGGATTTGCCAGAAACGCTGGCCACACACAAAATCAAGGGCGTTGCAGTCCTCCTCGTGCGGTTTCCGAAAACACAGCAGATCGCAAGCCGTATCGCCGCCGAGTAGCTTTAGACCTGGCCGCGCACCATCAAAGCGAGGCACTGCGCGACAAACGCGGGGCGGTCTGATCCTTCGATCTCCAGTGTGTTTTCGGTCTTCATCAAGTAACTGCCGGGGTCTTTCGGCGCGAAATCGAGAAGCTTGATCCGCAAGCGCACGCGCGCACCCACGAGGACTGGCGCAATAAATCGCACGCGATCGAGCCCATAGTTCAAGGCCGCTTGCGTGCCTTCAGGCGCGATGCCGATCTGCATGGAATGGGACGCAACCAGCGACAGGGTCAAATAGCCATGTGCGACGGTGCCACCAAAGGGGCTTTCGCGCCGGGCGCGGTCTACGTCGACGTGGATCCACTGATCATCGCCCGTGCAGGCGGCAAATTGGTCAACTTGGGCTTGTGTCACTTCGGCCCAGTCCGACACACCAAGCTCCGTGCCGATCATCGATGGGACCGTGTCGTAGGTTAGGGCTGTCATTTCTTGGTATCCGGTTTGAGAGCGAAGAGCGCGTCTATGTCTTGCGCGAGAAGCGCCGGTACGGCTTGGGCAATTGCGTCGCGCGGCCAGTTCCACCAGGCGAGGTCCAAAAGTGTCGCGATCTGTGACGGCGCAAATCGGAGCCGGACCTCTTGGGCGGGATTGCCCATGACCACAGCATAGTCGCGCACGCGGCCTCGCACGACGCTCCCAGCACCGACGATCACGCCATTTCCAATGCGTGCGCCTGGGCACACTATGCAACCATAGCCGAACCAGACATCGTGGCCGATGACCGTATCCCGGGTGTCGGGCTGATAGCTGCCAATCTGCGCGAGATCGAAAACGGGAAATGGAAATGTCGTAGCGCCGTGCGTTGCGTGGTTGGCCCCAGCTGTCAGAAACCGAACCCCATGCGCGATCTGGCAAAACTTTCCGATCTTGAGACGATCCGGGACCCCCTCAAACAAATAAGGGGCCAAGTGCCGTGCCCAATCCTGGGGCGGGTTGAAATCCGACGCATACGTATAATCCCCGACCTCCCAATTGGGATGGGTGATCACCCGGTTCAGGAACACCGTCCCATCATGCGTTCGCCCGTCCGGCAGGTCCACCGGATAGGCGCGGCTCGGGTCTGGAAACCCTTCGCCCACGCGTCACTCGCCCGGACGTTTGAGTTCGAAGAGGTCTTTGACCACCGCATAGTCGCGATAGCCCAGGCGCGACAGCATCCGAAACTTGGTGACATCAAACCGCCCGTCCACAAGGCAGTCGTCGCGGATGTGGACGCCCGTGACCTCACCCAGAACGAGGAAGTTGTGAACGCCTTCAAGTTCGACGATCTGGGTCATCCGGCATTCCAGGCTCGCGGGCGCGCCACCCACGCGCATGCAGTCGATGGTCTCGCACGGTACGGCGTCAAGCCCGGCTTGGGCAAACTCATCCGTGTCTGCGGGGTAGTCGCCCGACGAGATATTCATCGCGTCTGTTGCGGCCTCTTCGACGACATTAACACAGAAGATGCCCGTGGCACGGATATTGGCCACGCTGTCCTTGGTGCCGTCTTGGTCCGCTTTGGCGCTGGTCGAGGCGAACATGACCTGCGGCGGGAAATAGGCGACTGCGTTGAAAAACGAATAAGGGGCGAGATTGGCGCGCCCGTCTGAATCTCGGGTCGAAATCCAGCCAATTGGGCGCGGCGAGACGATGGCATTGAAGGGGTTATGCGGCAGGCCGTGGCCGTCTTGGGGGCGATAAAACATGAACGAGCCGCGCTCCTTAAGGCTGTTTGGCAAGCACCTAGCGCCGTGCTAGGGCGATGGCCAGCCCGAAAACGGGCCGGGCAACGCGGGATGTGGGGCGACCCTTGTATCACTTACGACCAGAAGCGGCGGAAGACCGGTGGGAGGTTGAGGCGCTTTACGACACAAGCTTTGCGCCGGGGCGTGAGGCCTTGAGCTCTTACCGTTTGCGCGACGGGGTGCCGCCAGTAGCCGGCCTCAACACCATTGCGCGGGATGCAGACGGCATCTTGTCCGGCGCGATCCGCTATTGGCCGGTGCGCGTTGGCGGTGCGGCGGCCCTCCTTTTGGGGCCTGTGGCGGTGCATCCAACGCGTCAGGGCGAGGGTTTGGGCGCGGCACTGATCGAAGACAGTCTTGCCCGCGCGGCCCCCGCGTGGGACCGCGTCATACTGGTGGGGGATCTGCCCTACTACGGACGGTTTGGCTTTGCCCAATTGGCGGGCGTCGAGATGCCCCCGCCGACCAATCCGCAGCGGATCTTAGGGCGCGCGCTGACCTCCGGCGCATGGGAGGGTGTTGCTGGGCCTGTTGCGCGCTGGGTGGACTAGCCCTGCCCCATTGAACTGCCGCATGGCTATGCCAATCTAAGGGCTATGACAGAGCTTGATTTTGGCCTGCCAGAGGCCGTGGAAACTGACGTCAAGGACCTGGTTGCGCGGTACAAGCGTGCCAATTCGGGCGGCGTTGCCCTGATCAATGCCCTAGGTGGGTCCATGGAAAATTGGCTGACGCGGCTGCCGCAGCCCGTGCGCGACGGGCTTGACGAAGCAACCCGCGCAGCCCTGTCGCAATCTGTGAAAATCGCCCAAGCCACGCGAACGGACCGGTTTCAAGACCCGCCCGATTGGGTGAACAGCGCGCTTGGTGTGGCTTTGGGTGCGGCAGGCGGCTTCGGTGGGGGAGCCACATCCTTGGCCGAGATCCCAGTGACTGTGACGCTCTTGATGCGCGTGATCCAAGGGGTCGCTGCTGAGCACGGATTCGACCCCTCAGAGGAGAACGTCCAGTTCGATTGCTTGACCGTTTTTGCGGTCGCTGGGCCGTTGGACAGCGATGATGGCGCGGACAGTGGGCTCTTGGCGGCGCGGATCGGCCTTTCGGGCGCGGCACTGCAGCGCATCTTGCAGGCGGTTGCCCCGCGTCTTGCGACGGCTATGGGTCAAAAGCTCGCGGCGCAAGCGGTGCCTGTTCTGGGGGCGGCTGCAGGGGCGGCGATCAACTACACCTACACCAACTACTACCGTGAAATGGCGCACATTCATTTCTCTCTGCGCCGGTTGGCGATTGAAGCCGACGTCCCCGAACGTGTGCTGATCGACGCACTGCGCCGCGAGATTGCAGGACCACCGGCGACGGCGGCTTAGCGATTGATTTCGAACGGCATTTTGAGATGAATGCACGTAAGCCTCGTTCCGTGGAGGCGGAACAGAGATGCATATCCCAAAAATCACTCGAAACAGGAACCTGCGAAATCACCCTGTGATCGCAGCCCGCGACACAGCCATCGACTTCAAAATCGCGAAGACCTGTTGTCCCGGGGCAAGGCTCAACTCGACCCGCGCCCGCTCGGTAATGCGCGCGAGGATCCGTTGGTCTCCCAACCGTAACACAACGGCAACACCCGGCCCGCGCCCTGGCTCGAGCGCTTCAATGACGGCGGGCAGTACATTGCGCGCCGACAGCCCTTGCGGCCGCTCGGTGGCCAAGATCACATCCTGCGCCCGCACCCGAAGGCGCAGGTTTGATCCAATCTCGGCCCGTACTTTTGGCACATAGAGGCGCCCGGCGGAGCTCTCAAGCACGCTCAACCCGTCCGGATCATGGCGCGCGACTCGCGCCAGCAAGACCGCCCCGGCTTCGTTCACACCCAGGAATGGAACTGCGGCTGGATCGGAGAGGACATCAAACACTGGGCCTTCAACCACAATAGAGCCAGCGCGGATCAGCGCCACCTGATCCGCGAGACGAGAGAGTTCATCGACCGAGTGGGTCACGTAAAGGATCGGGATCGCCGCCTTGGCCTTGAGCCGGTCCAAATAGGGCAAGACCTCTTCTTTGCGCACCGGATCGAGGGCGGCCAGGGGCTCATCCATCACCAGCATATCCGGGGCCGACAACAGCGCGCGCGCCAGGGCCACGCGCTGCGCCTCGCCCCCCGAGAGCGTCGCAGGGCGGCGCGCCATCAAGTCTCCGATGCCCAGAAGCTCCACCAGGTCGGGCCTGGAAATCGGCAATGTGCGACCCCGCCGGTAGGGCTGCGCGAAATCCAGATTGGCGGCGACTGTCAGATGCGGAAAAAGCCGCCCATCCTGGAACACGGTTCCCATGCGCCGGATCTGCGGCGACAACCAGATGCCGCCTCCCGTGTCAAAGAGCGTCCGGCCCTGCAACATGGCCCGGCCTTTGGTTGGGCGAAAAAGCCCCGTGAGCGCGCGCAGCGCTGTCGTCTTCCCCGACCCCGAGGGACCAAAGAGCACGGTAATCCCCGCCCCACCTTGCAACGACACATCAAGCGCCAAGCCGTCAAAGCGGTGCTGAAAGGCAAGCTCAAACGACATGGGCACGCTGTCCGATGCGAAGCGCCAATCGGCGGGCCAGGGCTTCTGAAATCAAGACCGCCAGCACAGATATGGCCAGCGCCCAAAGCACAAGGGCCGCGGCCGCCCCTTCTTGGCCCGGGATCTGCAACAACGCGTAGATGGCCGACGGCACCGTCTGCGTCTCGCCGGGGATATTGGCGACGAAGGTGATCGTTGCACCGAACTCGCCCAGCGCCTTGGCAAAACCCATCACCGTGCCTGCAAGCACCCCCGGCAATGCCAAAGGCAATGTGACGCGGGCAAACACCGCCCAGCCGGGCGCGCCCAAAGTGCGCGCAGCCTCTTCCAGTTTCGGGTCAACGGCCTCAATGGCGAGCCGAATGGCGCGCAGCATCAGCGGAAAGCCCATTACGCCTGCCGCAAGGGCGGCCCCCGTCCAACGGAAGGCGAAGGTGAGCCCAAATGCGGCTTCAAAGAACTGTCCCAGCGGCCCCGACCGCCCGAAAGCGATCAAGAGGAGGTAGCCCGTGACCACCGGCGGCAGAACAAGCGGGACATGGGTAAGCGCCGAGAGCCAGGCTTTGCCCGGAAAGTCGCGCCGCGCCAGGACCCAGGCCAGAGCCACGGCCAGCGGGAGGCTCACAACTGTTGCGACGCTGGCAACCTTCAACGACAGCCACAGTGCCGCCCAACCTGCCGCATCCAGCATCATGGCAGGTCCGTCACAAACCCAAAATCCGAAAAGACCTGCCGGGCGCCTGCGCTGTGAAGGTGCGCCAGGGCGGCTTCGCCGGCTTCAGTCACCGCCGCTGCTGCGTAGAGAATTTCGGGTTGGTTCGCGCTTGGAACACTCCAAACCGGTGTCGCAGTGTCAGGGGCAGCCACCAGATCAGAGCGATAGACAACAGCCAAAGGCACCTCGCCACGTGCGACAAGGGCCAGCGCGACGCGCACGCTCTCGACCTCAGCCAATCGCTGGGCAACTGTCTCCCAAAGCCCTTGGCTCTCTAACCAAACTTTTGCGTATTGCCCTGCTGGCACGGCCTGATGCTGGCCCATCGCCAACCGGCCTGTGTCTCCCAGCCGCTCCATGATGGTCTCTTCCGATAGGGTCTCCAGCGGCGCAGCACCCGGCGGCCCAACCAACACCAACGCATTGCCGAACGGCGAGGCCTGGGTGTCTGCGCGGACTGCGTTCTGTTGCGCCAGCCAATCCATCCAACTGGGATGCGCCAATATCACCAGATCTGCTGGCGCGCCTTGCGCCACTTGGCGTGCGATTCCGCCACTTCCTCCCAAAGACAATCGAAGCGGCGCATCATAGTCTTCAAAAGCAACCGTCAAAGCCTCGCCCAAACTCGCCGCCGCAAACACAGTCACCGGCTTTGCCCCCTCTGCACGGGCGCAAACCGCAAAAACCCCAAGCACCACCGTGCAGATTATGTGGATAAGCCGCATTACTTGTGGACTATCTGTTACAGACCTTGCCGCGACAAGCCATACGCGCAATTTTAAACCATACCGACTTGTGTTATTCTTCGGTAACGGAAGGCTTAAGCAAGTTTTGGCAAGTCACTTTCGAAAACAAAAAACGATAAGAGAGCGGTCTAAGATGTCGGCGCCGATGATCAAACAACTTCCCATCACGCTCAAGGGCGGGCGCAAATGGGACGTGCGCAGCCAGTTTGCCGCGCTGTGCTATCGGCTCCAGGGCGACAAAGTGCGTATTTTGCTGACGACATCGCGCCGCTCTGGTCGGTGGATTGTCCCCAAAGGTTGGCCTGTGACCGAGATGACACCCGCCGCCTGTGCCGCCAAAGAAGCCTGGGAAGAAGCGGGCGTTCAAGGCAAGGCATTTGACGTCTGTTTGGGCCTTTATTCCTACCGCAAAGAGCTGGAGGATGACGCGCTGCCCTGTGTGGCGATGGTCTATCCGGTGCGCGTGAAATCTGTTGCTGCCAATTTCCCCGAAGCTGGGCAGCGCAAGCGCAAGTGGGTCTCGCGCAAGCGGGCAGCGCAGATGGTAACCGAACCTGAACTTTCGCGCATTATTCGGGATTTTGATCCCAGATTGCTGGCCTAACCCGTCGCTTTGGGTTGAACGCACCGCTGCATAGGCTAGGGTCCTGCAGCTAAACGGGGTATATGCGCAGAATGATCCAATACGCGTTGAAATGTGAACACGGCCACAGCTTTGACAGCTGGTTTCAGTCTGCAGAGGCGTTTGACACACTCCGCAAGGCGGGCCATGTGACCTGCATTCACTGCGGCTCGACGAACGTGGAAAAGGCGATCATGGCGCCGCGCGTCACAACCGCCCGCAAAAAGGCCGACGCGCCGAACCTACCCGCCCCTGCCCCGGAGACCGCGCCGATGGCGATGGAAACGGACCCAAAGATGCAGGAACTGCTGCAAAAGATGAAAAGCCACGTGGAAGCCAATTCCGACTATGTGGGCGAGAAATTTGCCGATGAGGCCCGTGCGATGCATCTGGGCGACGCGCCAGAGCGGTCCATCTATGGCGAGGCAAGCCTGCAGGAGTCCAAGGCTCTCATGGAAGACGGCGTGCCGGTCATGCCCCTACCCTTCCGCCCTACACGAAAGTCAAACTGATGCGCATTGCAATTATTGGCGCCAATCGCGGGATTGGTGCGCGCCTGGCCGCAGAATACACGGCCGCCGGACACGAGGTTATCACCACTGCGCGCAACGCACCGGCCAGCGTGACGCTGGATGTGACGGACCCCACCAGTTTCGGCGCTTTGGCCG
Organism: uncultured Aliishimia sp.; assembly: GCA_963922415.1. Lineage (GTDB taxonomy): Bacteria > Pseudomonadota > Alphaproteobacteria > Rhodobacterales > Rhodobacteraceae > Aliishimia. The sequence goes on from CAWUIP010000115.1 coordinate 8,009, forward strand.
ATGCTTTGGGGTCCGCGCCTTTGGACCTTTTGGTCTGCAATGCGGGGGTTTATCTGGAAAAAGGGCAGGACATCTCAACAGGCTATGCCGCAGCACTTTGGGCGCAGACCTTTGCGGTGAATGTCACGGGCGTGTTTTTGAGCGTGCAGACCGCTCTGCCTGCCCTTCGGGCGGCGCAGACCCCAAAGATCGCGATCATCTCCAGCAAGATGGGCTCGCAAGCCCGCGCGCCGGGCGGCAGCTATATCTATCGGTCATCCAAGGCAGCAGTGCTCAACCTTGGCCGCAACATCGCCAAAGACGTGGCCAGCGACGGCATTGCAGTGGGCATCTATCACCCCGGCTGGGTGCGCACGGACATGGGCGGCAGTAACGCGGATGTGGCTGTCGAGGACAGCGCAGCGGGGCTTATCGCGGAGTTCGCGCGCCTTGATCTTGACAAAACCGGGTGTTTCCGGGCCTTCGATGGGGAAGATCTGCCGCTCTGATACAGCGTTTGCGCGTCTTTTCACTTTGATCGCCGCGTATTAGTGAAAGACACGCAGGCGAAGACAAAAGGCGCGGGCATGGCATTTTTCACGAAACTCAAAGATCGGCTCTTCAAGTCGTCCTCCAAACTGGATGAAGGCCTGGAGGCGATTGTCGAGGATGGTGGCGCGGTCGAAGAGACCCCACCTGCAGAGGTCGCAGCACCGCCCCTAGCGCCGACGCCAGAACCGACGGCACCAGAGCCACCGGCCCCTACGCCCACACCGGAACCAGCAGCGTCTCCGACGCCACCGGAAGCGCCCAAACCAACACCAGAGCCAGCAGCGTCTCCGACACCGCCAGACGCAACTCAACCAACACCGACGCCCGCACCGGCGCCCACGCCGCCCGCGCCAGTGGCAGCATCGCCTGCGCTTGCTGAGCCCGAGCCTGCCCCCGCTCCAGCCCCGCGCAGCGGACTTTTGGGCCGCCTCTTCACGCGAAGCGACGACGCCCCCGTTTTGCGCCGCATGCTGGATGATGACATGCTGGAGCAGCTCGAAGAGCTGTTGATCACCGCTGATATGGGCGTGGATACCGCGCTGCGCGTCACCGCAAACATGGCCGAGGGGCGCCTGGGCAAAAAGCTCTCTGTCCGCGAAATCAAAGAGTTGCTGGCGGGCGAAGTGGCACGGATCATGGACCCGGTGGCCCGGCCCCTGCCCCTTTACCCCAAACGCCCGCAAGTGGTGCTGGTTGTGGGCGTCAACGGGTCTGGCAAAACCACGACAATCGGCAAGCTTGCCTCCCAGTTTCGCGCGGTAGGCAAATCCGTTGTGATCGCCGCGGGCGACACATTCCGCGCCGCCGCGGTGGAGCAGTTGCAAGTGTGGGGAGAGCGCGCCGGCGTGCCCGTTTTGACCGCGCCCGAAGGCTCGGACCCCGCGAGCCTGGCCTTTGACGCGTTGGGGCAAGCCACGCGCGATGGTGCGGATCTTCTGTTGATCGATACGGCGGGGCGGTTGCAAAACCGCTCTGACCTGATGGAGGAACTGGCCAAAATCGTGCGCGTGATCCGTAAGCAGGACGAGACCGCGCCACATAACACGCTCCTCGTCCTCGACGCGACCACGGGCCAAAACGCGGTCACGCAGGTGAAGATCTTCCAAGAGGTTTCGGACGTGTCTGGTCTGGTGATGACCAAGCTCGACGGGACCGCGAAGGGCGGTGTCTTAGTGGCGCTGGCCGACCAGTTCGGGCTACCGATCCACGCCATTGGCGTGGGCGAACAGATCGACGATCTCGCCCCCTTCGACCCCGAAGAATTTGCTGCCGCCCTTACCGGGCTCGACGCCGACTAGGGTCGCGACACGCACCATGCTCACCGATTGGGTCCTTAGCATTGAAGGCACTGAGGCCGGGCATCGCGCCGCGCTGATCCTTGCGCTGGTGGCCGCCTTCTTGCATGCGGCCTTCGGCGCCTTGCAGAAAGGGCGGCATGACCCGTGGCTGACGCGGGGTGCGATTGATGCCAGCTACTGCCTGATGGCCGCGCCTTTCGCGCTGTTTGTCGTGCCCTGGCCCGAGCCGCATATGTGGATCATCTTTGCAGGCGTTTGGGTGATCCACATCGTCTACAAGTCGCTGCAAGCCTGGGCCTATACCAAGGGCGCCTACACCGTGGTCTACCCCGTGGTGCGCGGGACTGGGCCACTTTTTACGGTGATCGGCGCCTATCTTCTGTTTTCAGAGACGTTCACCGGCATGCAATGGCTGGGCGTCGCAATCCTGTTGACCGGAATCTATGGGCTGGCGGCCTATAACCTGCGCACCATCACGGTGGACCGGGACACGATGCCGCTTGCTCTGGGCCTTGCGGTGATCACGGGGCTCTTTGTGGCGCTTTACACCACGTTCGACGCCTACGGCATCCGCGCCACAGCCGATCCTTTCACGTTCCTGGCCTGGTTTTTCATGATCGACGGAATGACCTTCCCGTTTATCGCTTGGGCGCGCTGGCGGCGGATGGACGATCCACCGGCCCTGGGCCCCCTCGCCGTGCGGGGGATCGCGGGCGGGATCATCGCCTTTTTCTCGTTCGGGTCGGTCATGTTGGCCACACGTTTGGACAAAGTGGGCGAAGCGGCTGTTTTGCGCGAGACTTCCACTGTCTTTGCCGCTTTGATCGGCTACGTCTTTTTGAAAGAACGTGTGGGACCGCGACGCCTGGCCTTAATGGCGCTGATCGCGGCAGGCGCTGTGGTGGTTGAGCTTGGGGGGTAAGCGCAATGTCTGAGGAAAGAGAAGTTAATCCGGTGATGAAGATGGTCCTAGAGCTAGGGCCAACGGTCGTCTTTTTCCTTTTGTATCAACGGATGAAAGACCAGACCTACGTCCTATTTGGCACTGAGTATTCGGGCTTTATCGCGGCCACACTGATCTTTGTACCGATCCTGCTTTTGGCGATGGGCGCGCTTTGGTGGCTGTCGGGCAAGCTCAGCCGCATTCAGGTTTTCACTGCCATCATGGTGATCTTTTTTGGCGCGCTGACGGCCTATTTCAACGACGAGCGGTTCTTTAAGATGAAGACCTCCATCGTTTACGGGCTCTTTGCAGGGCTGCTGGGCATCGGCCTTTTGCGCAAAGAAAGCTGGCTTGAGTTCATCATGGC
>CAWUIP010000116.1:0-11063 GCA_963922415.1 uncultured Aliishimia sp.
ACGAAACTGACGCCGGTGACGGTCTGGATGACATCCTGGCCGATCTTGAGCCCGCTGCAGCAGAACCCAAAGCCGCCGACGATGTTGCGGATATTCTGAGTGAAATTGAAGCTGCGCCAGCCGAGACGGAGGCGGGTGACGATCTAGACGATATCTTGTCCGACCTGGAAGCGCCGGCCTCTGCCGAAGTCGCGGCGGATGAGGATCTGGATGCGCTGTTGGGCGATCTGTCTGCCGATCCTGCGGACCCGTCGTCCGGTGACGATGATTTGGATGATCTGCTGGCAGACATTGCAAGCTCGGAGACTGGCGAACCTGCGGACGTGGAGGCCGACGATCTGGATGCGCTTTTGGCGGATGCTGGGGCCACCGATGGGGCGGACGCGACGCCGGCCGCCGACCTGGATGACGATCTTGCGGCCCTGTTGAGTGACGATGCACCTGCCACGGATACGCCCAGTGGCGACGGTGACTTGGACGACTTGCTGGCGGATATCGCAAGTTCGGATGACGTGGACGATGCGGCGTCGGACGCCGATGATCTTGATGCGCTTTTGGGTGATCTGGACGCGTCGGATGGGTCAGACGATGTGGTTGTCGCCGAGGCTGAGACGCCCGCCGCGCCGCCGCAATCACCATTTGGGCGCATCTCGGCCGAGAAACCAGCGCGCGCGGACCTGCACCGGCCCAAGTTTCGCATGGCGCTCTTTGGTGATTTCACGGGCCGTGCGGCGCGCGGTGTGATGGAGGTGGGCGATGCTCTGGCCGCCGCCACGCCGACGCTCTTGGATGTGGACACGGTTGAGGACATTATCGAAAGCTTTGCGACCACGCTGACGCTGCCCATCGGCAAGGATGGCATGGGGATCGAGGTGAAGCTGAAGGAACTGGACGATCTGCATCCCGACGAGCTTTACGAAAAGGTCGAGATCTTTGAGGCGCTGCAAGGGCTGCGCCAACAGCTCAGCGTCGGGTCGATGGCCGGGCGCGCGCAAGAGCAGTTGAAAGCCTGGGCCGAGGCGCATGGCACGCCGATTAAGCTGCCGAAACGGTCCGCTAGCACCAGTGTGCCGCCGAACCTGAAACTCACGGATTTTCAGGCTCTGATCGGGGATACGGGCGGGACGTTGACCCAGGCGAGTCCGGTGGATGACATCCTGGCGCGGGTTGTCGGCCCGCATATCGTGAAGGCCCCCGATGCGGGCGCGGCTGAGATGCTGGAGGCCGTGGACGCAGCGCTGAGTTCCGCGATGCGGCTGATCCTGCACCACCCGGACTTCCAGGCGGTCGAGGCGCAATGGCGCGGGCTTGATCTGTTGGCGCGGCGGGTTGAGACGGACGTAAAGCTTGAGATCGTGCTGTTTGATGTCTCTGCCGAAGAGTTGGCGGCGGATCTTGCGGCGCAAGAGGACCTGGCTGAGAGCGGGCTTTTCAAGCTGTTGACCGCGCCGCTTGATCCCGAAGAGGGGGAGGGCGGTTTCTCGGCCCTCTTTGGGCTTTACACCTTCGAAGAGACGCCGCCCCATGCTGAGCTTTTGGCGCGCATTGGACAGGTGGGCGCGCATGTGGATGCGCCCTTCTTTGCGGCGATGACGCCCAACTATCTAGAGACCGCGAAAGAGGATCGCCATCCGCTGGTGGCCGAGGCTTGGGACACGCTGCGTGAGTTGCCAGAAGCGGGGTATTTGGGTCTCGCCTCGCCGCGCTTTTTGCTGCGCCTGCCTTACGGGGCCAAGACAGAGCCTTGCTATGAGTTCGAGTTTGAGGAATTCACGCCGCAAGAGGGGCTGTCGGGGATGCTGTGGGCGAACCCAGTGATCCTAGTGGCCATTCTTTTGGCCGCCACCCATAAAAAAGCCCCAAAGGCGATGGATCTAGGATCGATCATGAGTTTGGGCGATCTTCCATTTCACTATGTCAACGATCGTCACGGCGATCAGGTGGCACTGCCGTGCACCGAGCGCAATTTGACGTCGGAGCCTACGCAGCTCACGCTGGGCCGTGGGTTCATGCCCGTGGTCTGGATCAAGGGCCGCAACGAGGTGCGGCTGGGCTCGTTCAGATCTTTGGGCGGTGATGAGATATCGGGGCCCTGGGCTGATGCGGTGCCCGCGCCACGTACGCCGCCCGGTGCTGGGGGTCAGATGAACCTGTCTGCCACGTTGCAAGGTGCACAGGCTGAGGACGGCGCCACGTCTGAGGCCGCCGACAGCGACGATGCGGATCTGAGCGACCTGGATGACCTCATGGCCGATGACGCTGGCGGTGATGCCGACGATGGCGGGCTTGATGATCTTCTCGCCGGCTTTGGCGATGACACCGACGACGATGACGATTCAGAAATGGATGCCGAACTCGCAGCTTTGTTGGAGGGCTTGTAATGAATGCAATGAACGACGATCCGAAACCGGAAAATGAGCCCGAAATCATCATGGTGGGCTTTGACCGCAAGGCTTATTACCTGGTGCGCGGCGACGAGCATCTGAGCCAGATCCTACTGGCCGATGGCACCTTCCCGACCCCAATTCACTGCATCCACTTCAATCATCAAATGGATGTGCGCCGGGTGATGGGGTTTGACTTTGACACCTCGGAACACTGGGGCGTGCATCCCGAGATTGTCGAGCGGCTGCGCAACACCAACTGCCTTGTTGAAACCGACGCCCCCGCGATCTAGCGCGCAAAGGAGACCGATATGTGTTCACAGCTGGTTCTTAAAAACCGGGCGATGCGCGCCAAAGGCAAGTTTTCGGACAAGAAGGTCTTTATGAAGAACGCGCAGGTCGATGAGGGCCTAAGCGAACTGACGCGCGTGCGCATGGAGTTGGTGAGCACGGATCACGACATTGATCTGCAAGATTTCCTGGGCGAGATGACGACGATCGAGCTCGATCTGAAAGAGGGCCATCGTTATTTCACTGGGCATTGCGTGTCGGTCGAAGATATTGGCTTGTACCAAGGCATGGTGCATCTGGTGGTCGAACTGCGCCCGTGGTTCTGGTTTTTGACCAAGGCGACAGAGAACCGGATTTTTCAGGAAAAGACCGTTGTTGACATCATCACGGAGGTGTTGGGCGATTACGGCTTTTCGAGCGACGTCGTTAAGAAGCTGTCAGGGACTTACAAGGCGCGCGAATACTGTGTGCAGTACGCAGAAACCGACTATGACTTTCTGAGCCGTTTGATGGAAGAAGAGGGGATCTATTACTTCTTCGACTATCAAGACGGGAAGACCAAGATGGTGTTGGTCGACTCCGTGTCTGGTCATAGCCCTGCCACCAAGGACACGTTGGAGTTTCACTTCAAGGAAGAAAACTTCCGCCGCAAAGAAGATCATATCTTTGATTGGGCGGGCGGCACGCAGGTCACCAGCGGCAAAGTGACCTTGGACGACTATGATTTCACCAAACCCAGCAGCGATCTTAAGGTCGCTAAGGCCATCCCCAAAGGCAAACATAGCTACAAAAGCTACGAGCTTTACAGCTATCCCGGTAAGACCCGGACCGAAGGGGTTGGCGACACCTTCGCGCGGATCAAGATGGAGGCGGAAGCCGTGCGCCATCTGACGTCCAGTGGTGTGGGCAATGTCCGCATTTTGTCTGTCGGCAGTACGTTCAAGATGAAGGGGCACCCGCGCGTCAAAGACAATTCCGAGTTTCTGATGACCCGCGCTACCCATCTGTTGCAGGTCGAAAACGACTATGTCGATGAAGAGACCCTGACCAACCCCTTTAACACCGGCAATGCCGAGGCCTTTCAGGACAATCCCGACACGTACCGCATCCAGTTTGATGTGATCCCCAAGGCGGAGCCCTTCCGCGCGCCGCTGATCACGCCTTGGCCCAGCATCAGCGGGTTGCAGACGGCTGTAGTGACCGGCCCGTCAGGGGAAGAGATTTACACCGACGAATACGGCCGCATCAAAGTTCAGTTCCACTGGGACCAGGACGGCAAGAAGGACGACAAAACCACGTGCTGGGTGCGCGTCGTGATGCCCTGGACCGGCAAAAGCTGGGGGATGTTTTCGATCCCCCGCATCGGCCAAGAGGTGGTGATCCAGTTTGAAGAGGGTGATCCAGACCGGCCCATGTGCACGGGCATGCTCTATCACAAGGACAACAAGCCACCCTATGCCTTCCCGGCCAATATGACCCAGACGGGGATTGTGACGCGCTCCACCAAGTCAGGCTCGGCCTCGACCTTCAACGAGTTGGTCTTTGAAGACAAAAAAGAAGCTGAGTTTGTGCGCTTTCAGTCGGAACGCGACTATACCCAGACCATCAAGAACAACGCGACCATCACAATCGGGCTGGAACATAAAGACGACGGCAACCTGACCCAGACCATTCATAAGAACAAGACAGAGACGCTGAACACCGGTGATCACACCTTCACGGTGAAGGACGGCAATCAGACAATCTCGATCAAGAAGGACCACACCGAGACGATTGAGGGCAAATCGACCCAGACGATCACGGATGATGTGTCGCAGACGGTCAAAAGTGGTGACTATACGCAGACCATCTCGTCGGGCGATAGTACGCGCACCGTCAAGTCGGGCGATGATAATCACACGATCACGTCCGGCGACATGACGGTAAAAGTGTCCTCGGGCAAGGTGAGTGTGACCGCCGGCATAGAGATCAAGCTGACGGTTGGCGCAAATTCGATCACCATCGACAATTCTGGTATCACGATTTCTGGCACGATGGTCACCATGGAAGGCACGGCGACCGTTGACGTTGGGGCGCCGTCGACCACTGTTTCCGGTGACGGGATGCTGACGCTGCAAGGCGGCGTCGTTATGATCAACTAAGGGCAGGGGACATGTCAGAGCGATTTGCAGAGCTATCAAAAATTCCCCAAGAGCCCGCCTCGCGGCTTTTGGCGGCTGAGAATGCCAAGCTGAAGACGAAGTTGGATGCTCCGGCCAATGCGTCTGTGTCGGCGGTGTTGGCAGAGTTGGAAGGCAAAGAGGCCTGGGTCGATATGATGCGGCTTTTGTCGGTGTCCTTGCCGCCGCGCGAATGCGTTTGGTGGGCCTGCATCGCGGGGCGCGCTCTGATCGGGCCAGAGGGCAAGAGCGCGTGTTTGGACGCGGCAGAGGCTTGGGTGTTTGATCCCAAGGATGACAACCGGTTGAAGCTGCAGACGATCTTAGAGACGGAAAGTTCCGGCGATCCGGCCGCCCCTTGCGCCACGGCGGCATTTTATGCGCCGGGCAATATGGGACCGGGTGAGATGTCCGAGCATCCCGCACCATTGGGCATCGTGGGCGCGTGTGCATTTGGTGTGAACCTCAATTCGTTGAAGAAAGCCGACGACCCGAACGCGCATTTTCAGGTGCTGATCGACCGCGCCTTGGACATTGCCCGTGGCGGCAACGGCAAGGTTGACGCCGAGAAGGAGGCAAGCTGATGCCAGGTCCCCCTCAAGCGCGCGCAGGCGATATGCATTCAGGGCCTTGCACGTTGGGCTCGCCCCTGCCGATCGTACCGCCCTGCGCGCCAACTGTGTTGGTGTGTAAGATGCCCGCGGCCCGCGTGACGGATATGTGCACGGGCCTTATTGCGCCACCGGCGGCCAACTTTCCGCCCCATCCGATTGCCAAAGGCTCTGCAACGGTGTTGATCCAGAATTTGCCCGCGGCTCGCATCGGCGATCTTTGCAGCATCGGCGGCGCGATCATCGCGGGTGCACCAACCGTTTTAACAGGGGGATAAGGCCAGGCATGCCGGTCGTTTTGAAGTTTCAGTCCACAGGTGCCATTCCGGGCAGCGGCGAGCCGATCAATATGGTGGGCGAGAGCCTCACGCTGGGGCGTGGCCCGGGCAACGACGTGGTGCTGCCGGATCCCGACCGTGTTCTGTCCAAGCGTCATTGCGCGATTGAGGATCACAACGGCAACGTGATTGTGGTCGACTTTTCGACCAATGGCACCTTCCTGAACTATGGCAAGCTGCCCTTGGGCGCGACGCCGACGCCGCTGAATGATGGCGATATCCTGTGCATCGGTCCTTACGAGATCCTGGTGTCGATTGGTGCCGCGCAGCCGCAAAACACCCTTGCAGACCCGCTTGAGGATCTGCCTGTCTCGCCCGGATTTGCCGCACAAGCGCCTAGCACGGCGGATCTGTTGGATGCGCCAGGTGATGCGGGCGATTTCCTGGATGATCTGCTGAGCGGGCGGGACGCGCCCCAAGGACCGGACGGGATCGAGCGCGAGGAGTTGGGCGAAGACGGGTTGCTGCCGCCCCTTGGCGAAGAGGACGGTATCTTGCCGCCCGCCGAAGACCCGTTTGCAGGGCAGGGGGCCAGTTTCGGGGCGCACAGCCCGTCGGCTCAGGACCATTTTGCAACGCCAAGCGTGTCCACGGGCGGCGGATCGACCATTCCCGATGATTGGGATGATGATTTCCTCAGCCCATCCGCTGCTCCCGCAGCGCCCGCTGTTCCAGGCAATGCCCAGGACCCGTTTGCCCAATCCAGCGCGCCAATAGCCGACCCGATCCCGGCTGCGCTGCCCGAACCATCAGAACCCGCGCCACAGATGACAGCACCTCCAACCGAGCTGCCCGAAGTCGCACCGGCGCCTGCGCCCACAGCCGCCCCGGTCCAAACACCGCCCATCGGCGCGGACGGGTCCGATCACGCCGCCGCGCGCGCGTTTCTAAAGGCCCTGGGCGCCGAGGATGTGCCCATCAAAGACGAAGAGATGAAGGCCACGATGGCGCAAATGGGCCGGGTCGCGCGCGTTATGATCGAAGGCATGCGCGAAATCCTGATGACGCGGACAAATATCAAGTCCGAGTTCCGCATTGAGCAAACCATGATCAAGGCCGGCGGCAACAATCCTTTGAAATTCTCGGTTACGCCCGACCAAGCGATTGAAGCGATGGTGAAGCCCAAAGCCAAGGGTTACCTGGATGCCGCCGACGCCGCGGCCCAAGCGCTGCAAGACATCAAGGCGCACGAGGTCGCGACCATCACCGGGATGGAGGCGGCTCTAAAAGGCATTTTGGCCAAGCTGAACCCCGAAGTGCTGGAATCCAAAATCGCCGGAACGGCGGCCTTTTCCAGCATGCTGAAGAGCCGCAAGGCCCGGTACTGGGAACTTTACGAGGAGAAATACGCCGAGATTTCGGATCAGGCAGAGAATGATTTCCACGATCTCTTTGCCAAGGAATTCGCCCGTGCGTATCAAGAGCAGATGAACAAACTTAAATCGACAAGATCATCAAGAGGGACGGACTGATGTCCTGGGATAGCAAGGTTCTGTGGAGCGAGGGGCTGTTTTTGCAGCCGCATCACTTCCAGCAGGCGGACCGATACACTGAAAGCCTCGTTGCCGGGCTGGCGCGGCGGGCAGGCCCTTATTTGTGGGGTGTCACCGCGCTTGAGATTGACGAAGAGGTGCTCAAGGTTGGGCAGTTCGCGCTCAAATCTTGCTCTGGCCTGACACCGGATGGGGCAGTCTTTCGCGTGCCCAGTGCCGAAGATCACCCGCCTGCGCTGGACGTGCCCGACACGGTCAAGGACTGTGTTGTTTACCTGACGGTGCCGATGCGGCGGCAAGGCGCGGTTGAGGTTGATATGACCGGCGCAGAGCTGTCGGCGGCGCGGTTGCGGCCTGCCGAGTTGGAGATCACAGATGTCACCTCGAATGCCAAGCGCGCGGTGACGATGGGCGTGGGCAAGCTGCGCCTGCAATTCGCGCTTGAAGTCGATGACCTGGCGGACCGGCTGTGCATCCCCATCGCGAAGATCATCGAGGTGAAAGCCGATAGCGAGATTGTGCTGGATAAGTCCTTCATCGCGTCGGCTTTGGATATCCAAGCGGCAGGCCCCCTGGCAGGCTTTGCGCGCGAGTTGGATGGGCTTCTCAGCCACCGAAAGTCTGCGCTCGCGGGGCGCCTTTCGGAAGGCGGCGGCGCGAAGGGCGTCGCAGAGATCACCGATTTTCTGCTATTGATGGCCGTGAACCGCGCACAACCCGAAGTGCAGCACCTGGCCAGCATCGAAAACGTGCACCCCGAGGCGTTCTATCGCTATTGCATCGGGCTTGCGGGCGAGTTGGCGACTTTCATGGCGCCAGAAAAGACCGCGCCGGATTTTCCATCCTACGCCCATGACAAACTGACCGAGACCTTTGCCCCCGTCATCAAGGCGCTGCGGCAGTATCTGTCGAGCGTGCTGGAACAGACCGCGTTGGCGATCCCGCTGGATCCTCGGAAATACGGGATTTCGGTTGGTGTCATTGCGGATCGAAAGCTCATCTCAAACGCAGGGTTTGTGCTGGCGGTGGAGGCCGATATCCCGGCCGAGAACGTGCGCCGGCACTTCCAGAACCAGGCCAAGATCGGCCCGGTGGAGGAAATTCGCCAATTGGTGAATTCGGCTTTGCCGGGCATTCCGCTGCGCCCCTTGCCTGTGGCGCCGCGGCAAATCCCCTATCACGCAGGGGTCGTCTACTTTGAACTGGACGGGGACAGCCCGCATTGGGGTAAGATGTCCACATCTGGCGGGATTGCGGTGCACGTGTCGGGAGACTTCCCGGGGCTGAAAATGGAACTTTGGGCGATCCGTCAGGGTTAAGCCACGAAGGGAGGGAGCCATGTCTGACAAGGACCCATTCGCCGAACCGGATGATGCGGACCGCACGGTGATCCGGCCCAATCCCGGCGGGCGGCGCACGATGGCGCAACCGACGCCGCAGCCTGTGGGTCAGCCGGACCCGTTTGGCATGCCGCAAGCGACCCCAGCAGAGCCCCAAGCGCCCGGGTCCATGGGGGGCATCCCGACGCAATCCGACAGCACAGGCGGCAGCGAAGCGGGGATCGAACAGGGCATGACCGGCATGAACCGGATCAATGCCGCAGCCTCCACGCTCTTTTCGCTGGTCAGCCGCATCCGCAATCGCGCCCAGCATATGGATCCTGAAAAACTGCGCCGCTCCGTCGTGGCCGAAGTGCGCGCCTTTGAAAACCGGGCGCTGCAGGTGGGCATCGACGCGCAAGAGGTCAAGATCGCACGCTATGCGATCTGCGCGACCTTGGATGATGTGGTGCTCAACACGCCATGGGGCGGGCAATCGATCTGGGCCCAGCAGTCGATGGTGGGCACATTCCACCGCGAAACGGTGGGTGGCGACCGGTTTTATGACCTTTTGGCCCGGTTAGAGAAAGAACCTGGCAAAAACATCGACCTTCTAGAGTTTCTCTACATGTGCCTGTCGCTGGGCTTTGAAGGGCGGCTGCGGGTCGAACAAAACGGCTCTGACAAGCATCTGCAGATCCGCGCTGGTCTTGCGCGCATCATCCGTGGCCAACGCGGCGTTGTGGAAAAGGACTTGTCCCCGCGCTGGAAGGGTCTGGATCAACCGCACAAGGTATTGTCGATCTGGCGACCCGTTTGGATCACGGGCGCGACGGTTGCTGTGGCTCTAACAGGGGCGTTTTTGACCCTAAACTGGCTTTTGAACCGGTCCACCGACCGTGTTTTGGGCCAGCTTTCGGTGCTCAACACGGGTCAGATTGCTGAACTGGTGCGGCGTGCACCCCCGCCGCCGCCACCGCCGCCGCCCCCGACCCAACAGATCGATAAGGTCAAAGGTTTCCTTGAGGCGGAGATTGACGACAAGATCGTCGAGGTCTTTCAAGACCAGGCCACGATCACGATCCGGCTGGCGGGCTCTGGCATGTTTGGCTCTGGGTCTGACCGCTTGCAGCCTGATTTTGACGAACCCCTGTCGAAAGTTTCGGATGCGCTCAATGACACCGCCGGCCCGATCATCATCGTGGGTCACTCGGACAATGTGCCGATCCGGTCTTCGCGTTTCGGCTCTAATATGGGGCTTTCGCTGGCGCGCGCGGAATCCGTGATGCGCACGCTGGCGGGACAGATCGAGGATGAAACGCGGCTGAAGGCCGAAGGACGGGCCGAGAAAGAGCCCATTGCCTCGAACGACACCGCCGAAGGGCGCGCGCGCAACCGACGCATTGAGATCGTCTTGATTAGGGAAAATGCCACATGATCTTACGGTTCTTGGCATATGTCGGCTCAGGCATCGGCATCACGATCCTGGTCGCCCTGGGTTTTAGCCTGACGGTTTGGTTCGCCGGTCCCTTCATCGGGTTTGGTCAAAACTATCTTTTGGAATCGGCACTCGCGCGCTTGATCACCATCGCGGTGATTTTGCTGATCGCGATGACCATTCTTCTGTTGATTGTTCTGCGCCGCGCCCGTCGTGACACCGCGATGACCGATGACATTGTCGAGACGGTTGATGACAGCGACGATGACGATGAATTGGTCAAGGCAGAGCTGAGTGAACTTAAAGGCAAGCTAAAGGATGCGCTCACGTCCTTGCGGAAGTCCAAGCTGGGGCGGCGGTCGCTTTATGAGCTGCCCTGGTACGTGATGATCGGCCCGCCCGGTGCGGGCAAGACCACAGCGATCATCAATTCGGGGCTGCAGTTCCCTCTGGCCGACGGCGGCGGGAAAGCGGCCCTGGGCGGCGTGGGTGGCACGCGCAACTGCGATTGGTGGTTTACCAATAACGCAGTGATGATCGACACGGCGGGCCGCTACACGACCCAAGAAAGCAGCGAAGGCGAAGACAATGCGGGCTGGTTGGGCTTTCTGAAGATCCTCAAAAAGCACCGCAAACGGCAGCCCATCAACGGTGCGATGATCGCGATTTCGCTGTCGGACCTCAGCATGCAGGATGAGACGACGCAGAAAAGCCATGCCGCCGCGATCCGGCGGCGCCTGCACGAGTTGCGCGAAAAGCTGGGCGTGCGCTTTCCGGTCTATGTCCTCTTCACCAAGTCCGATCTGATCGCGGGCTTTTCGGAGTTTTTCGACCATCTGGGCAAGGAAGACCGCGAACAGGTCTGGGGCTTCACGCTGACGCTGCCGAAGAAGCAAAAGGGTGAGTTTTCGCCCATGCAGGGCTTTGATGCGGAGTTTGACGGGCTCTTGCAGCAGGTGAACGCGCAGTCGCTGGAACGGATGCAGCAAGAGACCGATCACCAGCGGCGCTCGCTCATTTCGAACTTCCC
>CAWUIP010000117.1:0-10871 GCA_963922415.1 uncultured Aliishimia sp.
CATTTCGCGGATCATCTTGATGTCATGCATAGTCTTCGTCCTTTTGACGTTGGAAAGAATGCACTTCCTATAGGATGCAGCCGAGCGAAACGGTAGCCCCTAGCGTGCATCCAAGACATCATGGACCCATTGAGGGATTCGCGTCGCAAGCGCGCTATCTCCGGCTGTTGAGCTGATGACAGCTGTGACTGTCAACGCGCCCGTGTCATCCCGTTCAAAGACAGGCCCGCCCGAGTTTCCAGAGATGACCGGGCAATCGATCAAAAGAATTTTGTCGTCCCGTCTCGCGACACGGCAGTCATCGCGCCCGCTGGGCAAGTGCGGCACACGCCAATGATACCCCACAACCGTAACATTCTGCGCGGCATCTGGCGCAATCGGTATCGGGTCAATGTTTGTAATTGAGTTTTCGAGAAACAGCAGCCCGACATCAAAGCGTGGATCATGCTGCCGGGCGACGCCATATGCGGGGTGGTGCACGCCCTGTGTTACGGCCTGCGCCGCAACATACTCACCGCGCTTCCAGCCAGCAATAAACATGCGCCGCACCCCGTCGCGAAGGTCTCCTGCGCAATGGGCCGCCGTCAGCACGACGTCGGGTCGGATCAACGTCCCCGAACACGTGCCCTTTCGCTGAAACCCCGCGGTGTTAATGCGCCCCACGGCGGTGAATTGAGCTGCAGTCGCGTCGTCAAAGGCGGGCATCCATTTCTGCTGCGCCGCGGACGCTGTTGCCGACCAACACGCCAGTACGCAGATGCAGATTTGCGCAAGCGCACGCCTTGTCGCGCGGGATATGACTTTTTTATGCGTCATCGGCCGCACCATGGGGGCAATCATGAGGTTTCTCAACCGTCTTTGCGCCCGCTTTGGTCGGACAATTCCCGCGCGCGGCTTGCATGTCGCGCGGCCCTTGCATAGGTATCGCGCTGACACAGCCAGTGCCCTTCCAGCGGGCCTAAAACGGGCTGAAACCAACAGTGAGACACAGATGGAAGCCATCGGCCAATTTATCCCCCTGATCCTGATCTTTGCGATCATGTATTTCCTGCTGATCCGTCCGCAGCAAAAGAAGCTGAAGGACCACCAGGCCATGGTCGAGGCGCTGCGGCGCGGCGACCAGATCGTCACCCAAGGGGGGCTGATTGGTAAGGTCGCGAAGGTCAAAGAAGACAACGAGATCGAAGTGGAACTGGCCGAGGGCGTGAAGGTCCGCGTGGTGAAGAACACCGTGGCGCAAGTCCTGTCCAAAACCGAACCCGCGAAGTGACGCGCCGCTGATGCTGCAAATCGAAAGCTGGAAACGCGTCCTGATCTGGCTCACCTGTGCGGTGGGGCTGATTTTGGCGCTGCCCAACGGGTTTTACACGCGGGTCGAAACGCATAACGACGCGGTGCAAGCCATCACGCTGGCGGGCGGCACAGCCAGCCCCGAACAAGAGGCGGATCGCGCAGGCTGGCCCGAATGGATGCCGTCCAGCCTTGTAAACTTGGGCCTCGATTTGCGCGGTGGCGCGCATCTTTTGGCCGAGGTGCAGGTCGAACAGGTCTACAATTCGCGCATGCAGGCATTTTGGCCCGAAGTCCGGAATGTGCTGCGCGCCGAACGCGCCACCATCGGCACGATCCGACTCCAGCCAGGCCCCGAAGACGAGTTGCGCGTGCGCATTTCGCAGCCTGAAAACATGGCCCGGGCATTGGAAGTGGTGCGCGAACTGGCGCAACCCATCCAGACGTTCTCTGGCCTGGGCGGCACTGATATCGTTGTTCAACGGGACGGCGACGCGCTGGTTATTCGCCTCAGCGAAGACGAAAAGGTTGCCACCAACGAACGCACGATGCTGCAATCGCTCGAGATTGTGCGGCGCCGCATTGACGAAGTTGGTACACGCGAACCCACAATCCAGCGGCAAGGCGCGGACCGGATCCTGATCCAGGTGCCCGGCATTGGCTCGGCGTCAGAGTTGAAAGAGATCATCGGCACCACCGCGCAACTGACCTTCAATCCGGTGGTCAGCGCCACGTCGGATGAAAACACAAACCCCGGTGTCGGCAATGTCCTGTACCCGTCCATCGACGAGCCGGGCCGGTTCTATGTTCTGGAACGGGCGCCGGTGGTCACGGGCGAAGAACTGGTGGATGCGCAGCCCGCTTTTGACCAAAACGGTAACCCGGCGGTGAACTTCCGGTTCAACACAACAGGCGCGCGCAAGTTTGGCGACTACACAGCCGAAAACATCGGATCGCCCTTTGCAATTGTGCTGGATGAAGAGGTCATCTCGGCCCCCGTCATTCAATCGCATATTCCCGGCGGGTCCGGCATTATCACCGGCAACTTCACGGTCGAAGAATCGACGAACTTGGCCGTGTTGCTGCGGGCCGGAGCCCTGCCAGCCGAGCTTACGTTCCTTGAAGAACAAACCATCGGCCCCGAGCTTGGCCAAGACAGCATCGACGCGGGCAAGATCGCCACAATTGTGGCCTTCGCGGCGGTCCTTGTCTTCATGGTGCTAAGCTATGGGCGCTTTGGCATCTACGCGAACACCGCGCTGATCATCAATATTGGCCTTATCTTCGGCCTGCTGAGCCTGATCGGGGCCACGCTGACCCTGCCGGGCATCGCCGGGATCGTTCTGACCGTCGGGATGGCCGTTGATGCCAACGTGCTGATCTTCGAACGCATCCGCGAGGAACTAAAAACCGCCAAAGGCCCGGCGCGCGCGATTGAACTGGGCTATGAAAAGGCGCTGTCGGCGATCATCGACGCGAACATCACCACGTTCATCACCGCCGTGATCCTGTTCGCCATGGGCTCTGGCCCTGTGCGCGGCTTTGCGATCACGCTGGGCCTTGGCATTCTGACATCCGTCTTTACGGCGATCTTTGTGACGCGCCTGCTGATCGTGATGTGGTTCGAACGCCGCCGCCCCAAGACCATCGAGGTATGACATGCGACTAAGACTGGTCAAACAGGGCACAAGCTTCGACTTCTTCAAGCGCTGGAAGATGTGGCTGGGCATCTCTGGCTTCCTGATGGTCCTGGCGCTTGTGTCGTTCTTGCTGCAAGGCCTGAACTTCGGGATCGACTTCCAAGGCGGCACCACGGTGCGGACCAATAGCGCCGAGCCCGTGGTCGTGGCAACCTATCGCGACGCGCTGGCGCCACTGGAGCTTGGCGACATTACCATCACCGAGGTCTTTGACCCGCAGTTCGAGGCGACCGACAATGTCGCCATGATCCGCATTCAGGCCCAAGAAGGTGAAGAGGCCGCCTCTGCCAGCATGATCGAGGACATGTATGCGGCCCTCAGCGCCGCTGTCCCCGACATCGAGTTCACGGCGACGTCTTCAGTCGGGCCCAAAGTGTCCGGCGAGTTGATCCAAACGGCGGCAATTGCGGTCCTCTTGGCGATTGGCGCGGTGCTGATCTACATTTGGCTGCGCTTTGAGTGGCAGTTTGCGCTGGGGGCGGTTGTGGCCTTGGTGCATGATGTGATCCTGACCATCGGCATCTTCTCGGAACTTCAGATCAAGTTCGACCTTGCGATCATCGCAGCACTTCTAACGATTGTGGGCTATTCGCTGAACGATACGGTGGTTGTGTTCGACCGCGTGCGCGAGAACCTGCGGAAGTACAAAAAGAAGCCGCTCTCTGAAGTGCTCAACATCTCGATCAACGAAACCCTCAGCCGGACCTTCATGACCTCGGTCACAACGCTCTTGGCGCTGATCGCGCTCTTTGTGCTCGGTGGGGACGTGATCCGAGGGTTTGTTTTTGCGATGATCTGGGGCGTGATTGTCGGGACTTATTCGTCGATCTTTGTGGCGTCGGCCATCCTGCTTTACCTTGGGGTGAAGCGTGACTGGTCCAAGCCAGATGTGAACGCAGGCACGCAATTTGGCAATGTGGACGCCTGATGCAGCTGAACGAGATCTCCTATTCCGGTGATGCCGCGCCCGTAGACGGCTATGGCGTTGGCTTTTTCCGGATCGGAGGCAGCGTTTGGGAAGGCCCTGTGCTGACGGGCGCGCAAGGCACCTCGGCTTGGGCGGGCTTGGATGACTTGGCGCCGCTGATCGCGTTGGCAGACGATATCGACGTGCTGTTTGTCGGTACTGGCGCCGATATTGCCCATTTGCCTGGACCCGTTCAAACGGCGCTGGATGCGGCAGGCCTGGCCGTCGAGGTGATGTCGTCGCCCGCAGCGGCGCGCACCTATAACGTTCTTCTGGGCGAAGGCCGCCGTGTTGCACTCGCGCTTTTACCGGTCGCGACTGTTTAAGGTTACTGCCGCCAGCGGCGATGCACCCAAAACCATTGGCCCGGATCTTCTTTGATCCGCGCAGCCAAGGACTGGTTGAGCGCAAGCGTCATGGTTTCGGGATCCGAGGCCGGAATGGGCGCTTCGAGAACGGTCTGAAAGCTGAGCCCGTCCGCCTGGCGAATGCCGTAAAACGGGATCAGAACAGCATCATAGCGCAACGCAAGCTCGGCAGCAGAGGTGGCCGTGCGCGCCGGGTGGCCCAAAAAGTCCAGGATTGGCGCGCCGATCACGTGCTGATCAAAAAGCAAAACCAACTGGCCGCCCGCCTTTAGGTGACGCACAAATCCAGCGGTGCCTTTGCGTCCCTGTGGAAAGACGGGGCCGCCAAAAGCCTGCATCGTTTTGATGTAATGCGCGTTAAAATACGGGTTCGACATGTCGCGATAGAGCCCGCCGACGGAAAACCCGCGCCCCACGAGGGCCGCGCGCGTGGCCTCGTAATTCCCGTAATGTCCGGTGACGAGGATCACCGGACGTTCTGATGCGGCGGCCTCTTGCAATGCGAGCCAGCCTGGACCGTCAATCGGGTTATCCGCCAAGCGGGCCGGAAAGTCGCGGGCCGAATAGTTTTCGATGAACGTACGCCCCGCGTTGTCTAGGCAAGCGTTCGCGATCCGCCGTTGCTCGGCCGCGGGCAGGTCGGGCCAAATCATTGCCACATGTTGACGCGCGGCCTTATCGTATCCAGCCACTCTGCTGATGAAGTTCCGCACGATCCACCCCACAAACGGCACGCGCATGCGGTAAGGCATCAAGAGTGCGGTATGAATGATTGTACGGAGCGCCCCATTAACCAGCCAATGGCGCGCGCGCGTCGCAAAGGGGCTTCGATCTTCGGGCATAGATGGGCGGTTTTGCTCTCGCCAGGTGTCACTCTGTTGTCGGCACAGGCCTAGAGCCATGCGGCAGTGATTTCAAGGCTGCGGCGTCTTGTGCCTGAAGAGACGCAGGGTCTTGAGGGTATGAGCCTCGCGCTAGTCCTCGTCTTCACTTTGCAGCAGCAAAAGCTCGCCGCGGCTTTCCATGTCGCGAATTGTCGTGGCGATGGCACCCATTGCCTCTTCCCCGTCCGACGCTTTCACATCTTCTGCTTCGCCAATCTCCTCGCGCATCTGATCCGCCATCCGCGCCGACATGTTTTCGAAGATGAACTCGGCGACTTTCTCGGACCCGGTTTGCTGTTCGGCCTTGAGCGCCGTGATGAGTTGCGCCTGATCCAGCCCCCGCAAGAGTGCGGGCACGTCGCGCGGAGCCACGCGTGTTGGGATGTTGGCGAAGGTGAAAATGGCCTTTCGCACTTCGGTGGCGAACTCTTTGTCGGTCTCATCGAGCCCCGAGAGGACCTCTTCTCGGGTGGCGGAGGTGGTGTTGTTGAGAATATCGCCGACGCGCTTCACCGGTCCGCTGTCGAAGGCCGCGCTCGGTTCAGCATCGAATTGGGCGGCCAGCGACATGCCGATCCGGTCCACAGCTTCTGGTGTCACCACGCTGGTCAAACTAACGGCATAGGCAATCTGGCGCGAGAGAGGGCCCGGCAACATGCCAAGAAGTTCTGCCGCGACAGAGACATCAATCTTAGACAGGACCACGGCACACACTTCTGGGCTTTCTTGCTCGAAAATGGGCTTCAATTTCTCGGCGGGCATCGACTCAATGCGTTGCCAAGGGTTGCCCGAGACGCGCACGCCGTTTTCCTTGCGCAGTCGCATCGCCGTGTGGGGCGAGATCTTTCCGTCCAAGGCTTGAAGCGCGCCGGCGATCCCGCCTGGGAAAGACAAGCCGACCCGATCGAGTTCTGCGGTGAATTCGTCTATGACTTGTTGCACTGTGTCTTTGTCGACGAGGCGCATCGCGCCCATTTGGTGGGTCAAAATGGCCTGCAAATCCTCGGGCAGGTCTTCCAAAGCGATCTCTGCGCCTTCATCGAGCAGATACCGTACGACAATCGCAGCTTTTGCGCGTTGCGGGATTTGTGCAATCTCGCCATTGCCGACCATTGCTGGAGCGCCACCGCCAACTGGCGGAAGCGCCATGGGTGCAAAATCCATGTGTTTAGCCCACCTTCTGTGTCTCGTAGAGACTTTAAGAGGTCAGAGTAAACACTTGGCTAAGATCAGTAGTTAAACGTCTTGCCGACGTAGATTGCTTGACGCAGCGACGTGGCTGGCCAGCTATAGGCATTGCCGCGGTCTTCGATCTCGGCCAGTTGTGCCTTGGCGCCGTCAATATCGCCGACAGTCACCAAGTGTTGTCCCATGTAGGACCGTGCCAGCATGTTGTCTGGGTTCTTTTTCAAGGCGGCTGTGTAGAACATCATCGCGGTGTCGACATTGCCCAGCTTGCGCTCTGTGAAGGCCCAGTAGGTCAAGACCCGGTCGTCTTCCTGATCGGGCATCGCGGCCAAAACGCCTTGCGCATCCAAGTAACGGCCCGCATAGGCAAGTTCGCGCACGGCGTCGTAAAGACCCTTGTCATCCAGCGAGGACTGCTTGGGGCGCACGCAGCGCTGTTTGTTTTCGTCCCAAACCCGGGTGCCGCGGCACTCTTTCGTCGTTTTGGTCGGCTTGGGCGTGATCACGCTGTCGCCACCTGCCGCAAAGGACAGGGTTGGTAGGCTGATCAGCAGGGCGGCAATGGATGTCAGACGCATGGAAGATGTCTCCTGATGTCTCGTTATGTGTGTCAGATGCTACGTAAACGACAGAGGGCCCGGATTTATTCCGGGCCCTTGAAAAAAAAATTGTTGCCGCTCGGTAACGCGGATCAGCTGTTGGCGACAGGCACGCACGTTTTGGCTGTGTCGTCCCAAGAAGATCCAGCCGCGCAGGACTGCGCTTGCTTGGAATGTGTGCCGTAGTTGCAGCCCATGGCAAGTGACATGGATGGAACTGCGAGGATGGCCAGTGTGATGGCGAGGGTCTTGACGGTCTTCATGATCGTATCTCCCTTAATAGCGATGCATGGGAGGGTAGCGTAGTTTGGCGAAATGTCCAAACACGAATGCTCCGCAGTTTAGGTTCCCAGGCGGTGCCCGCTTGTTCTGCCAAGCGATTGGGCGATTGCGGGCCTGCCGCGCGTCAATCCCAAAGATCGGTGGAGAGGTATTTCAAGCCGGAATCGCAGATCACAACAGCGAGCGTTTGCCCGGTCATCTCCCCTTGCAACAGCGACAAGGCCGCAGCCACATTTGCCCCGGCTGAAAAGCCCGCAAAGATGCCTTCGCACCGGGCGAGGTCACGGGTCGTTTGTCGCGCCGCGTCCCCGCTGACGGTGAGGTATCCGTCCGGTGTGAGCCCCTCCAGAAACGCCAATCGGTCTTTCGCATATCCGCCCCCTTGAATCGGGTGGTTTGCGTCGGTCACGGGTTGGCCCGCCAGCACCGCTGCCCCCGCAGGCTCGACCGCGTAACAGCGGATCTCCGCGCGCTGCGCTTTCAGGAAATTGGCGGTTCCTGCGAAGGTGCCGCCGGAGCCCAGAAAATCGACAAACCCGTCAACCGCGCCGCCAGATTGGGCCCAGATCTCTGGCCCGGTTGTGGCGAAATGCGCGTTGGGATTGCCTGCGCGGGCAAACTGGTCTGCGCGAAAGGCGCCGCGCTCGGCTGTGATGGTGCGGGCCGCGTCTTCGACCAGGTCCAGATCCGCACCCGAGACGTGGCCGGGCCGCGCGCCTGGGGCTTGGTCGACCAGAACCACTTCAGCCCCCAAGGCGCGCATCATCCGTGCGCGCTCTTCGGAATTGCCTTTGGACATGACCGCGACAAAGGGATAGCCCTTCACGCCGCAGACGATGGCCAGCCCCGTGCCCATATTGCCCGAGGTCAGTTCCACCACGCATTGGCCGGGGGCGAGATGCCCCGCGGCTTCAGCCTCTTCGATCACGCCAAGGGCCGCGCGATCTTTCTTTGAAAAGCCGGGGTTAAGGTAGTCGAGCTTGGCCAAGATCGTGCCCGTGCACCCGGCCTCTGCCACCAAGCGGTCGAGCCGCACCAGCGGCGTCTGCCCGATGGCCCCAAGGACGGACGGCAGCACGCGGTCTGTTTTGGTGCCTGTCATAGTGGGGCTGGCCTAGGCCGTCTCGCCAAAGACACGGGCAAAGATCGTGTCCACATGTTTCGTGTGATAGCCCAGATCAAACTTCTCTTCGATCTCTGCGGGCGACAGGGCGGCGGTTACGTCAGGATCGGCCAGCAATTCCGCTTTGAAATCGGTGCGCTGTTCCCACACCTTCAGCGCGTTACGCTGCACGTAAGTATATGCATCCTCGCGGCTCACCCCGGCTTGGGTCAGCGCCAAAAGCACGCGCTGGCTCATCACGAGGCCCGGGAATTTGTTCATATTCTCCAGCATGTGCTCGGGGAAGATCAGCATCTTGTCGATCACGCCAGTTAGCCGTGCGAGCGCAAAGTCCAGGGTCACCGTCGCGTCGGGCCCAATCATCCGCTCGACCGAGGAATGGCTGATATCGCGCTCGTGCCACAGTGCGACATTCTCCATCGCCGGGATCACCGCAGAACGCACAAGCCGCGCGAGCCCTGTCAGGTTCTCGGTCAACACGGGGTTCTTCTTGTGTGGCATCGCGGAGGAGCCCTTTTGCCCCATCGAAAAGAACTCCGCCCCCTCCAGCACCTCGGTGCGCTGCATATGGCGGATCTCGGTCGCGATGTTCTCGATCGAGGATGCGATGACGCCCAGGGTCGCAAAGAAAGCCGCATGCCGGTCGCGCGGGATCACTTGGGTCGAGATCGGCTCGGGCACCAGGCCCATCTGATCGCAGACATGCTCTTCCACGCCTGGGTCGATATTGGCAAAGGTGCCCACCGCGCCAGAGATCGCCCCTGTCGCAATCTCGGCCCGCGCATCGCGCATCCGGCTTAGGTTGCGGTCCATCTCGGCATAGAACCGGGCAAAGGTCAGACCCATCGTGGTGGGCTCGGCATGAATGCCATGGCTGCGCCCGATGCGCACGGTGTCTTTGTGCTCGAAGGCGCGCTTTTTGAGCGCGGCCAGAAGCCCTTCGATATCGGCAATCAAGATGTCGGCGGCGCGCGTCAGTTGCACGTTGAAACAGGTGTCGAGCACATCTGACGAGGTCATGCCCTGATGCACAAAGCGGGCTTCTTCGCTGCCCACATGCTCGGCTAGGTGGGTCAGGAACGCGATCACGTCATGCTTGGTGACAGCTTCGATCTCGTCGATGCGGGCCACGTCAAACTCGACATCCTTCGCCTTCCACACGGCCTCTGCATTCGCCTTTGGGATCACACCTAGGGCCGCCATCGCGTCGCAGGCGTGGGCCTCAATCTCGAACCAAATGCGGAACTTGGTTTCGGGGCTCCAGATGGCGACCATGTCGGGACGGGAATAGCGTGGGATCATGAGGGGGAGGGGCCTTTCAGGAATGGTCTTTGCAGCAGGGGCGTCTTAAGCTGGCCTGGCCCGTCTGACAACTGCTGGAGGCTTCATGCGCGCTGCCCTTTGCGTTTTACTTTGTGCCACCCCGGTGATGGCGGACACCTGGTCGCCGCTGTCTGGCGATGAGATCCGTGCGGCGCTAACAGGTGCAACGCTCGACTACGGGGAGGCGACGGTGCAAGAGTTCCGCGCGTCTGGTCGCACGCTTTATACGCGCGGTGGCCGCGACAGCTGGGGCTATTGGGAGGTGCGGGGCGATCAGTATTGCTCGCAATGGCCGCCCTCGGACCTCTGGGCCTGTTACGGCATGGCGCGGCAGGGGGATGTTTTGCGGTTTATCGGAGAGGCGGGCGACGTGTCGGATGGGCGCTTGGTGCCGTGACGCGGCAACTGGCGGACTTCGTCGGCGACTGGCGCTTTGACCGGACGATCCGCCATGCCAATGGCGATGTCGCGCGCGTCACCGGGCAGGCGCAGTTCACGGCAACCGAGACCGGCTTGACCCAAACCGAAACCGGGCAGATGTCGCTGAACGGTGGGGCGCCGCTGACGGCGCAGCAAACCTACCACTGGGCCGCGGACCTTTCGGTGACCTTCTCGGATGGGCGGCCCTTTCACGTGATCCCGGCCGCGGGCGGTCCCGTGCACCACGACTGCGCCCCCGACCAGTATGACGGGGTCTACGATTTTTCGGCCTGGCCGCGCTGGCATCTGCAGTGGAACGTCACAGGCCCGCGCAAAAGCTACGTGATGTCAACGACCTACACCCGGACTTGATCCCCGGATTAGGCTGGAACAGGGTCTGCTACCAGGCGGGTGACGACAGTCGCCGACCGCTCTAACGTCCGGTGCACCGGGCATTTGTCGGCGATCTCCAGAAGTCGCGCGCGTTGCGCTTCGTCAAGCTCGCCCGTCAGTGTAATCTCGCGCTCAAACTGGTCGATCTTGTCGCCCGCACCCGTCTCGGCGTCCTGCGCGTGGACCTTGTTGTGGCTGATATCGACGCTGACATGCGACAGCGGCCAGCCTTTGCGGCGCGCATACATGCGGATGGTCATCGAGGTGCAGGCCCCAAGCCCGGCCGAGACCAGCCCGTAGGGCGACAGACCCTTGTTCGTGCCGCCATAGGTGA
>CAWUIP010000118.1:0-10797 GCA_963922415.1 uncultured Aliishimia sp.
GTTGTGTGGCCCTACTACATTCCGTTAGTGTCGCTCTATGAGGCCCTAGAGTTCGGGCACTAAGAAGGAGACAACAAATGGCGAAACCCATGACCAAGACCCAACTCGTCGCCGCACTGGCAGAGGCAATGGGCTCTGATAAGAAATCGGCAGGCGGCGCGCTGGACGCAGTCTGTGACATCATCACCCAAGAAGTTGCCGGTGGTGGTGCCGTGACCCTGCCTGGCGTCGGCAAAATCTATTGCCGCGAGCGTCCAGAGCGGATGGTGCGCAACCCGGCAACCGGCGAGCAGTTCAAAAAGCCCGCCGACAAGGTCGTCAAAATGACGATCGCCAAAGCGCTCAAGGACAGCGTGAACGGTTAAGCTTGCCAAAGCGGGCGAAATTCGAAAGGGTCGTTGTCATCAGCGACCCTTTTTTGATGAGGTGTTCATGGCACGCGCGCTTGGAGTGGGCGGGATATTCCTGCGATCCGACGACCCCGATGCCTTGCAGGCATGGTATAACGAGCATCTAGGATTTGCCCTCTCGGGCCCGGTCTGGATGGCCGACGGTGGCCCCTTGGTGTTTCAACCCATGGCACGCGACAGCGACTACTACCCGACAGACCGCGCCGTGATGCTGAACTTCCGTGTCGATGACCTGGACGCGCTTATCGCACAGCTGAAAGCGGCCGGCATCGACGCCATCACCAAAGACGAATGGAACAGCGAGATTGGCCGCTTTGCCCGGATCCACGATCCCGAAGGCAACCCGATCGAGCTTTGGGAACCCGCAGGTCCCGCCGCAGGATAGACGACCTTGGATCTTCGCGCCGTTCTTATGGGCCTGGCATTTGCGCTGATCTGGTCCTCTGCCTTCTCGTCTGCGCGGATCATCGTGGCTGATGCCTCGCCGCTCGCCTCCCTTTCGCTGCGGTTCTTCCTCTCCGGCCTCATCGGTGTCGCCATCGCTCGCGCGCTGGGCCAAACCTGGCACCTGACACCCGGGCAGTGGCGCGCCACCTTCATCTTTGGGCTTTGCCAGAACGCGATCTATCTGGGGCTCAACTTCGTCGCAATGCAGTGGATCGAGGCAGGCTTTGCCGCGATCATCGCCTCGACCATGCCACTTCTGGTGGCCTTTGCCACCTGGGTCTTTCTGCGCGAACGCCTCGCCCCCATCGGGATCTTCGGCCTTCTTTTGGGCTTCGTTGGGGTCGTCATCATCATGCAGGCGCGCCTGACTGCGGGCGTTGACATGCTGGGCACCAGCTTTTGCATCATCGCCGCCGTGGCGCTAACCATCGCAACACTGGCCATGCGCGGGGCGTCTTCGGGCGGGAACCTTCTGATGATCGTGGGGCTGCAAATGTTCGTGGGCGCGGGCGTCTTGGCCATCGCCTCCGCGCTTACCGAAACCATCCGCGTCAACCCGACCCCGGAACTGGCCCTCGCCTTCATCTACACGACACTGGCCCCCGGCCTCCTGGCCACCTGGATCTGGTTCGGCCTTGTGGAACGGATCGGCGCCGTCAAAGCCGCCACGTTCCACTTCCTCAACCCGTTCTTCGGCGTCGCCATCGCGGCGTTGATCCTGGGCGAAAGCCTATCCCTCCGCGATATCATCGGCGTGGCTGTCATCACTCTGGGCATCCTCGCCGTGCAGATGGCCCGCGCCAGCAAATTGTCCTGAAACGGTCTTGTAACCAACTCAATGTTAAGTAGCTTACGGGCGCGCATTTAGGATCACGTTATGAATCGTCGTCAGTTTGCTTTGGGCCTTGGGGCCGCCATGATACCAGCCATGGGGCACGCCTACCCGTCAACGGCCTATGCCCCCGCCACCTGGCCCGATCTCCGCGACGCCGGCAACACGGTTGTGCTGAACTTCCGCGCGACTTGGTCCATCACCTGCCAAATCAAACATGAGCTGATCACTGCCGCGCTCGCAGACACGCCCGCCTATGGGCGCCTTTCCTTTGTCGATGTCGATTGGGACACGTTTGGCCCATCCGTCTGGGCAGAGCGGTTGAAGGTCCAACGCCGCTCGACCCTGATCGCGGTTCAAGGCACGCGCGAGATCACGCGCCTGGTCAACCAGCCCTATGATCGCAGCATTCGCAACTTCCTGGATCAAGCGTTGGTCGGCTAACCGATAGGCTTTGAGTTCCGGGCGCAGCCTCGCTACCCTTCCGGGGCTACACTCCCTTTGAAGGACGCCGCATGATCCCCACCGACCTTGCCGAAGCGATGCGCGCGTGGCGCCACCACCTGCACGAACATCCCGAGTTTGGGTTCGAAGAGGCTGAAACGGCCAATTTCGTGGCCGCGCGTCTGCGCGAATTTGGGGTCGACACAGTCGAAACGGGCGTCGGGGGAACCGGGATCGTCGCGACCCTGCAACGCGGCACGTCCGACCGCGTGATCGCGCTCCGCGCCGATATGGACTGCCTGCGCATCCACGAGACGACGAACCTGCGCTATGCCTCCAAGACCGAAGGGCTGATGCACGCGTGCGGGCATGACGGCCACACAACGATGCTTCTGGGCGCGGCGGCGATGCTGACGCAAGCAGGCGGCTTTGACGGCACGGTGCGCTTTGTCTTCCAACCCGCCGAAGAGTGGGGGCAAGGCATGAAGGCCATGATCCGCGACGGATTGGGCACGCGACTGCCCTTTGACGAGATCTACGGCCTCCACAATATGCCGGGCCTTCCGGTGGGCCAGTTTGAAACCCGGCCAGGCGCGTTTATGGGTGCGGAAGATGGGTTTCGCATCACTGTGACCGGGCGCGGCGGCCACGCCTCCCGCCCGCATGAGTGCAACGACGCCATCGTATGCGCCTGTTCCATCGTGACCGAGTTGCAAAAGATCATCTCCCGCGCCGTCGATCCGGCAGAGCTTGCCGTGCTGTCGGTGACCGGGATTGGCGGTGACAACATCAAAAACGCGATTGCGGGCGGCGCTTGGATCGAAGGTGATTGCCGCCACTTTGATGATGCTGTCAGCGACACCATCGAAGCCGCGATGCGGCATGTTGTGTCCGGCGTCGCGGCGGCCCACGGGTGCGGTGCTGAGGTCACCTATGACCGCGTATTTGTTCCCCTAATCAACGATGCGACGGCGACCCGTCATGCGGTTCAAGCAGCTAAAGTCGTCTTTGGAGACAGCGATGTAAGCGACCAGGCCGCGCCCATCGGCGGATCCGAGGATTTCGCCCAAGCGCTCGCCTTGGCACCCGGCGCGTTCGCCTTCATCGGAAACGGCGACAGCGCGCCCCTGCACAACCCGGGCTACGATTTCAACGACGCCGCACTCCTGCCCGGCGCGCAGTGGTTCGTCGAACTGGTGCGGCAACGGCTACCGCAGGCCGGTACCTAGTCAGTGGCCAAACGCACTCGCAGGGATCGTCTCTAACTCACCGCCCTCGGGCGCCCATTCCATGATCAGGCAACTGCCGCCCTTGCGCTGCCAGTAAAGCGCTTCCAGCTCGTACCAGCCCGCGCTACGCACTCGCACCTCGACGGCCTCGCCAATCGGATCGCAGCCGCGCTTTTCATCGACCTTGGCCACTTCACGGCCCCCGATGGTCAGCTCTAGCCCATCATTGGAATAGACCTGCATGATGTAGGTCCCGGGTTCGTCAAACTTCAGATACCCGGTGATCCGCGCGGCCACTTTGGTCTCTTTGTTCGAGGTCAGTGCCAGGGGCGCATCTTCCGAGCTGAGGTAATCCATCGACTCCAGCGGTGGCCCCGCCTCGGCCCCCACGCCCAGCGCGACATAGGCATCCCGCAGCGACTTCACATCCTTGGGATAGGCATACTCAACGTTCAGCCCGGCTTGCACGTCTTCCGGCTGATTCTTCGCCGCCTTCAATTTCAACGCTCGCGCGTCCGCCGCACTTGCGCACAGGGCCAGTGCGACGCAGCCCCCCGTCACCCAACGCATCGTCATAATCTTCACTCCCCCATCGGTTTTGCCGGCAGCTTAAACACGCATCCCGCGCACGCAAGCTTGCGATAGGAGAGAGCCCGATTTTCCAGCACTGGGCGCAGGATTTTCAATTTGAGGTTGTCAAACTGCCGTGTGTGAGGCCCGTGCTAGGGCTTACGGGCCAATTCCGCTTCAACCGCCGCCACGATCTTGCGGCTCAAAGGCCGCGCCCGCTGGTCCCACGTGCCCACAACCGCGCCGTCGCGCCCCACCAAAACCTTGTTAAAGTTCCAGCGCGGTACAAAGCCCGTATCGGCCCGAACCGCGGCATAAAAGGGATGCGCCTTGCGCCCTTTGACATGCGTGATGTCCGCCATCGGCATATCCAGCCCATAGGTCAGCTCGCAGAATTCCTTCACCTCCGCGGCACTCTCAAGCTCCTGGTTGAAGTCATCCGACGGCACCGCAACAACGACCAGACCCGCATCGCGGTACCGATCATAAAGCACCTGCAACCCCTCATACTGATCCGTAAACCCACACTGCGAGGCCGTGTTAACGACCAATACCGCCTTCCCGCGCCACGCCTCAGGGTCCAGCAAACCCCCATCAATCGACGAAAACGCATGCACCAAGGGCGACGCAACCGCAGCCCCCGCCGTCCACACGCCAATCCACAGCACCGCAAGCAGTCGCACCATGCCGACCTCCAATCTCTGTCTGAAAGACTACGTCCGACGCCCCACACCAGATCACCCTTTGCAAATGCGCCGCCACACCCCAAATTAGCAGCAAGCAAGACAGGAATTGGGAGCCACAATGACAACCTATTTCAAAAACCCCGACGTGATCGCAACGCTGAGCCCCGAGGAGTATCACGTCACCCAAGAAAGCGGCACAGAACGCCCCGGCACAGGTGCGCTCCTGGGCAACAAAGACCCCGGCATCTATGTCGATATCGTCTCGGGCGAGCCGCTCTTTGCGTCGTCCGACAAATACGAATCTGGCTGCGGCTGGCCCAGCTTTACAAAACCCATCGACAACGTGACCGAGCATCGCGATATCAGCCACGGTATGATCCGCACCGAGGTGCGCTCGAAACACGGCGACAGCCACTTGGGCCACGTCTTTCCCGATGGGCCAATGGATCGCGGCGGGCTGCGCTACTGCATCAACTCAGCCTCGCTGCGCTTTGTGCACCGCGATGATATGGAAGGCGAAGGCTACGCCGCCTATTTGGACCAAGTGGAGGATATCGCATGACGACAGAACGCGCAGTACTGGCCGGAGGATGCTTTTGGGGCATGCAGGATCTGATCCGCAAAATGCCGGGCGTGACACGCACGCGTGTCGGCTATACCGGCGGCGACGTGCCCAATGCGACCTACCGCAACCACGGCACCCACGCCGAAGGGATCGAGATCGACTTTGACCCGGCCCAGATCACCTACCGCCAGATCTTAGAGTTCTTCTTTCAAATCCACGATCCCACAACGCTGAACCGGCAAGGCAATGACGTGGGCATGAGCTATCGCTCTGCGATCTACTATGTAGACGATGCGCAAAAACAAACCGCCCTGGATACGATTGCCGATGTCGATGCCTCTGGCCTCTGGCCCGGCCGCGTCGTGACCGAGGTCGAACCCGTGGGCGAGTTTTGGGACGCGGAACCCGAACACCAAGACTACCTAGAGCGCTTTCCGAACGGCTACACCTGCCACTTTCCCCGCGCAGGCTGGGTCCTTCCCAAACGCGCTGCTGAATAGGCGACGGGCTGCAGTCCTGGAAACGCGCTATTAATCCTTTTGGCGGAGAACACATGCGTGAAATCCGCCAAAGGGGACGTTATGAGCACGCCGATTCTGGACGAGACGTCGACTAACGACGCTGACACGCTCCAAAGAACGAAAGAAGAGTTGCAGCGCGCACAAGAAATGCTGGCAACCATCGACACCGCTATGCCTCGGATCGAGTTTCACCCAACCGGTGAGATCATCTTCGCCAACCCTTTGTTCTGCGGTGCGATAGGCTACGAGCTGAGTGAAATTGTCGGTCAGAATCATTCGATGTTTATGTTCGACGAAGACCGCGTCAGCGACGACTATAAACAGCATTGGGACGAGTTGCGCGCAGGCGTTCTGCGCATGGGCGAGGTCCGGCGCAAGCGCAAGGACGGCTCTGAACTCCATATCTTTGCCAGCTATGCACCAGTACAAGACGCGCAAGGCAATGTGTATAAAGTGATCAAATGCGCCTACGATATCACCGAGCGGTTGTCTGCGATTGGTATGATCGGCACAGCGCTTGAAAATCTTGCCGACGGTGATCTTTCACAACCGATCACGACCGATATGCAAAACGAATTCAAGGCGTTGATCGTCGCTTATAACAATGCGCAGTCCCAGCTTGGACGGGCCATCGGGTCTGTGACGCACACGACCCAAGACATTGCAAGCAGCACAAAAACTGTCGCACACAATGCGGCTGAACTTGTTCAAAGCGCGGAAGCACAGCGCACGGCGCTGCAAAAGACCTCCCAAGACGTGACCTCGATGGTCTCTCTGGTGGACCAAACATCAACCGGTGCAGAGCAGGCCCGGGACATGGTCAGCAAAACAAAGGATCGTGCGACCTTGAGCCTTGAAATCATGGCACAAGCGCAAAAAGCAATGGACGAAATTTCAGGTAGTGCGTCAGAGATCGCCAAAATCACGTCCGTCATTGATCAGATTTCATTTCAAACCAACCTTTTGGCCCTCAATGCAGGTGTCGAAGCGGCCCGCGCCGGGGAAGCCGGGCGTGGCTTTTCGGTCGTCGCATCAGAAGTGCGTGCGCTGGCACAAAGATCCTCCGATGCCGCGACGCAAATCGCGAACTTGATCGAAGCATCGGGCCAGCAAGTACAGAAAGGCGTCGATCTGGTATCCCGCACAGGCCAGTCTTTGACCGAGATCGGCGAGTTTGTCTCGGATGCCTTGGATCGCGTCAGCCAGATCGCTGACGGCACGCAATCGCAGGCCAGTGAATTGCACAGCATCTCTGACAGCGTAAAGACGTTAGAGAACGTCAGTGACCGCAACACGAGCCTTGTCGACGAAGTGCGTCAGGAAACTGAAACGCTGCGCGACAAAGTGGACGAACTCTCGATGGCGACAACCACGTTCACGCTGGTTGAACCGGGGGCAAGCGTGGCCGCAAGGGGCAGCAAGGTCGCTTAGGGCCTTGCCTTGCTCTGGCGTAGCACTTGCACCGTCCAGCGCGCCGCATCGGAAACGACCGGGTCCGGGTCGCCTTCGCAGTTCTGGGCAACACTCAGCAACGTGGGCATGCCCGAATTGCCGATGGCGTAAAGCACATTGCGTAAAAACCGGTTTCGCCCGATCCGCTTGATGGGCGAACCGGAAAATTTTTGCCGAAACGCGGTGTCATCAAGTGCGGCAAGCTGCGCCAAATCCGGCGCGCGCAGATCATCGCGCGCATGATACCGCAGCTCACGAGCGGATTTTGCGAATTTGTTCCACGGGCAAACAGCCAGGCAATCGTCGCAGCCGTAGATGCGGTTGCCGAGTTTGGGCCGTAGCGCTTCGTCCACGGGTCCTTTGTGTTCAATGGTCAGGTAAGAAATGCAGCGGCGCGCATCAAGTTGGTAGGGGGCTGGGAAGGCGTCGGTGGGGCAGACATCCAGGCAGGCGCGGCAGCTTCCGCAGTGATCGACTTCTGGCGCATCGGTTAGCAGCTCCAGCGTGGTGAAAATGGACCCTAAAAAGGTCCAATTGCCCAAGTCTCGGCTGACCAAATTGGTGTGCTTGCCTTGCCATCCCAGCCCCGCCGCCTGTCCTAAGGCCTTTTCCGGCACGGGCGCTGTGTCGACAAAGACTTTCACAGCGCACCCCGCCTCGGCCACCATCCAGCGCGCGACGCGCTTGAGCCGCTTTTTGACCAGGTCGTGATAGTCTTTGTTCTGCGCATAGACCGAGATCGCGCCGCGGTCGCGCTGCGCCAAGATCTCTAGCGGATCATGTTCGGGCGTGTAGCTTTCGGCCAGCATGATCACCGACCGCGCCTCGGGCCACAGCGCTGCTGGATTGCTGCGCCAGGTCACGCGCTCTGCCAGCCAGCCCATTTCACCGTGATAGCCTGCCTCCAGAAACGCGCGCAGCCGGTTTTCAACCTCTGGCACCGCATCGGGGCGGCAGGCGCGCGCCGCGACGAACCCTTCCTCCAGCGCGCGCGCAACAATATCCGCCTTGGTAAGGCTCAAAAATCCAGATCAGCGTATTGCCGGGACGGTGGCAGTCCGGGCACGGCATCCGCCAGGATCGACCGGAACGCGGGCCGCGATTTGATCTTGGCATACCAGTCCTTCACGGCCTCGGACCGGTTCCAATCCACGTCCGACGTGTAGTCCAGCGCCGACAGGTGCGCCGCCGCCGCGAAGTCTGCAAGCGTCATGACATCGCCCGCCAACCACCGCCGATGCTCCAGAAGCCAGGCGAGGTAATCCAGGTGATACTTGATCGCCCGCGCCCCCGACTTCACGTTGCCGCTGTCCGGATAGCCCTGCTTCATCACCTTCTTGTTCACCCGCTCATAAAGGAGCTTCGACGTCACCTCGTGATGGAACTTATCGTCAAACCAGGTCACCAACCGCCGCACCTCCAACCGCCCCGCCGGATCAGCGGGCATCAGCGCAGGCGTGGGCCGCGTCTCTTCGATGTATTCGCAGATCGCCGCACTCTCGGACATGATGATCCCGTCCAGCCGCAGCACCGGCACCTTGCCCGCCGGGTTGCGCTTCATAAAGTCGGGATCCTGCTCCCAATACCGCTCCTCAACCAGCTCCACCTCAATCTTCTTCTCCGCCAGGCTCAAACGCACCTTGCGACAGAACGGGGACAGGGGAACGTGGAACAATCGGGCCATTATAATCTCATTCTTTTCGGCGACGGCCTAGCTTTGCCAAGCCAGGCGCGGAATTTCAACTCTCGAAGCAAGACGCGCGCCCATCCTTGGCAATTGTCGCCGCCCCATCGCGGATCGCCTCCGCCCGGCGCGCCAACCGACCCGACGGTGCCGCGGCAGACCGGGACTTGGGCGCCGGCAAAACAGCCGCCAACTGCGCCGCCTGCCGCGATGTCAGCGCCTCGGGCCCCACTTTGAAATACGCCCGCGACGCCGCCTCAACCCCGAAAACACCCTCGCCAAACTCGGCAACATTCAGATAAACCTCGACAATCCGCCGCTTGGACCACAGTGCCTCAACCAAAGGCGTCAACGCCGCCTCAATCGCCTTGCGCGTCCAACTGCGCCCATGCCAAAGGAACACGTTCTTGACCACCTGCTGCGTCAGCGTCGAGGCCCCCCGCGTACTGCCCGCCTCAATTGCCGCGCGGATCGCCGCCACATCAAACCCCCAATGCAGGCAAAAATTCGCGTCCTCCGCCGCGACCACCGACCGCGCCATCACCGGCGCCACCTCGTCCAAAGGCACCCAAGCGTGATCCACCTCGCCCAAGCGCAGCCGCTCCTGGCTCATATACAGCGTCGTGGGCGGGTTCACCGTGCCCCACAAAATCACCAAAGCCACCGAAATCAGGAACGCCACAGACACAAGCCGCAACGCCCAGCGCAGAAGAAACCGCCCCGGTCGAAACTGCCGCGGCGCCGCACCGCGCCCCTTCCGCTTTCCGCCCTTGCCTGCCATGGCAACGCTATAGCGGCCCCACCACAGGACCGCTACGCCTTATTCAGCAGGAATGGCCTGATCTTCCAGGCTCAAGGGTGCGGGCAGTTTATCCAGCATCTCTTTGGGGCAAACCTGCAGGAAGTTCCCCTGCTCTGTGTCCCAATGCTGCAGGATATCAGCCACTTTGCGCGACCCTGTCTCCTCCAAATGACGCTCTAACAAGGTCTCAAGCTGGTCATGCCAATGATCGACCGTCACCGGGCAGGTCACCAAGGTCTCTAAGTTCATCAACCGCGCGGCCTCGCCCTTGGGATCATAGAGGTAGGCCATGCCACCCGTCATCCCCGCACCGAAGTTCGCGCCAATATCGCCCACGATCACCGCCACACCGCCGGTCATGTACTCGCACCCGTTCGATCCGCAGCCTTCGACCACGACCTGCGCGCCCGAGTTGCGCACCGCGAACCGCTCGCCCGCGCGGCCCGCCGCAAACAGATACCCATCGGTCGCACCATAAAGCACCGTGTTGCCGATAATTGTGTTTTCAGCCGCCACAATGGGCGAGGACATCACCGGCCGCACCACAATCGTGGCACCCGACAGGCCCTTACCGACATAGTCATTGGCGTCGCCCGCAACTTCCAGCTTCAGACCCGGTGCTGCAAAAGCCCCCAAAGACTGCCCGGCAGAGCCTTGCAGTTTCACCGTTAAGTGATCCGGTTGCAGCGTGTTGCGCATGCCAAACCGCTTCACAATGTGGCTTGAAACCCGGGTGCCAACTGTCCGATGCGTGTTTTGCACGGCATAAGACAGTTGCATCTTCTCGCCATCCTCCAGGAAACGGCTCGCGTCTTTGACGATCTCCGCATCCAGCGTGTCTGGCACCACGTTCCGGTCTTTGTGCCGGTCATAGACGATGTCCTTCGCGCCATCGACCGTGATCAACATCGGGTTCAGGTCCAGATCGTCCAGATGGGCAGAGCCGCGCGATACCTGCGTCAGCAGATCCGCCCGTCCGATAACGTCATCCAGCGACCGCGCGCCAAGCCCCGCCAGGATCTCGCGCACCTCGGTGGCATAGAAGGTGATCAGGTTCACGACCTTGTCTGCATTGCCGGTGAACTTCGCACGCAGGCTTTCGTCTTGGGTACAAACCCCCACAGGGCAGGTGTTGGACTGGCACTGGCGTACCAT
>CAWUIP010000119.1:0-10490 GCA_963922415.1 uncultured Aliishimia sp.
ACCCCAGTTTGGGGCAGCGCGGGCTGCGCTGGGTCTTGCCAGAAGATCTGTTAGCCGAGGACCTCTTCGCCGCCTGGTGCGTGACCCGGCTGGTCGACAAGGACCCGGTCTGGCTCTTTGTGGAAAGAGCCCAAGCCGGTGCAGTCGCCAGCCGCTTTTCTGGGCATCTCCCACGCCCTCTGGCACAAAAACTTGTTGATGTCACAGGACCTTTACAGGCCAGACTTAAAGCCAGCGAAGTTGCGGCGACACAAGGCACGTTCGGCGCCGCAGTCGCGGGGGCCTGCGCCTCCATCCCCCGCACAGCAGCAGGCCTCGCACGAGGCTTTGCACTTTTTGATGGGCTTTGGGCCAGTGACAGACGCGAGGCAGCCGCATGACGCAGATAGAGGCAACCGAGGCACAGCCGAGCCTGGCCGAGGCCACGCGGGTTTGGGCCAAGATTGGCGTTCTGTCCTTTGGTGGACCAGCGGCCCAGATAGCACTCATGCACCGCGAGGTCGTCGAAGAGAATGGCTGGCTGAGCGAACAACAATTCCTGAACGCCACAGGCTTTTGCATGCTGCTACCAGGACCCGAAGCGATGCAGATCGCAACTTATGCCGGATGGCGTTTGCATGGGGTTTGGGGCGGGATCATTGCAGGCAGCCTGTTTGTGCTGCCAGGCGCGTTGGTCATTATGGTGCTGGCCGCACTTTATGTGGTCTTGGGGAACGTGCCCCTGGTCTCGGCGCTCTTTCTTGGCGTGCAAGCAGCGGTCATCGCCATCGTTCTAAAGGCGCTTTGGGGGCTGATGGGCCGTGCCTTGTCGAGCCACTTGGCTTGGGCCCTGGCGGCGTTCGGCTTTGTGGCGCTTTATGTCTTTGGCGTACCCTTCCCCTTGGTCATTGTCCTGGCCGCAGCCATTGGCGCTCTTTTTCTAAGCAGCGATGGTGATCCGCCCGTCAAGGCCGAGCCGCATGCCGGCTTGTGGCCCACGATTGCGCTGTGGGTTGGACTTTGGGCAGCACCCCTCCTGGCGCTGTGGCTGATCGACCCGGGCGGGATCTTGCTGCAAATCGGGCTTTTCTTCTCGAAGCTCGCCGTGGTGACCTTTGGCGGGGCATACGCTCTGTTGGCTTATATGGCCCAAGAGGTTGTGCGTGACTTTGGGTGGCTGACGGCAGAGCAGATGATGGACGGGCTGGGCCTGGCGGAAACCACACCAGGGCCTCTGATCCTGGTCACGCAATTCGTAGGCTTTGTCGCGGGCGCAGGCGCAGGCGGTTGGGCTTTGGCGGTCGCAGGCGCGGTTTTGACGCTGTGGGTGACTTTCGTGCCCTGCTTTTTGTGGATCTTTGCCGCCGCCCCGTATGTGGAGTGGGTCGCCGCTCAGCCGAGGTTGAAGGGGGCGTTGCAAGGGATCACGGCCGCCATTGTGGGGGTGATCGCGAACCTGTCGGTTTGGTTTTCGTTGCATGTGATCTTTGGTGAGGTGCAGCAGGTCATTTGGGGGCCGTTTCAGCCTTGGCTGCCGGATCTGATGAGTTTGGACTTGGTCGCATTGCTTCTGGCGGGTCTCTCGGTCTGGCTGCTTTTTGGGCGTGGGCTTGGCCTGCCTGCGCTTTTGGGCGTGTCAGCAGCGCTGGCTTTGGTGGCGCATCTGGGCGGCTTGGCGTGAGTACGTTGAGCTTCAAGGGGCGGTGCGCGCGGTGGCGCACCCTACGTTTTCGCGCTTAACGGCCCCGAATCCAGTTGACAGCCTGCGTGCAATCCTTAAAAGCCGGGGCTCATTCGAATTCCGCCCGGGCGTCCCGCGTCCAGGCTGCGAGGAGCAACAGACATGGCGAAGCCGACAACAATTAAGATCCGCCTGAACTCCAGCGCAGGCACAGGCCACTTCTATGTGACCAAAAAGAACGCACGCACGATGACCGAAAAAATGGTCGTACGGAAGTATGACCCGGTGGCGCGCAAGCACGTCGAATACAAGGAAGGCAAGATCAAGTAATCGCCCCCTTCCAAGAGTTTCCGACAAGGCCGCGCCCGACCAGGACGCGGCCTTTTTCGTTTTGACCCCAGAAGATGCCGGAGGATGATCCTCATGCAAGAATTTGAACTTCGCAGACGCAGTGACGATCTGGTCTATCGCTTTACCCGCGACGCGGTGGGTGTTTATCGCCGCGCGGACCGACCCGAGTTGACGATCCAATGGGACCCACGCTTTGGTTGGGCGGCCTTTGATCCGGACACATATGAGTTGGCGGGGCTGCCTTGGGGCGTGCCACCGGCCGCACAGGTGCGTCAACCGCCCGAGGGGCCTTGGGTGTCGTGCAAAGGCGCGCGGTCCTATGTCTATGACCTGGTGGCGACGGGCGCGGCGCGATGAGCTATGCCATCCGCGCCTCTACCATGGCCGATCTGGCGGCGGTCGACGCGCTTTTGGCGCGCAGCTATCCAAAGCTGCTCAAGCACGACTATCCGCCCTCGGTGCTGGTCACGGCGCTGCCAGCCATAAGCCGCGCGCAGCCCAAACTGCTGTCGTGCGGCACCTACTACGTGGCCGAAGAGGACGGCGCGATCTTGGGCGCAGGCGGCTGGACGCCCGACCGCAAAGATCCGACGCTGGGCCATATCCGCCACGTCGCCACAGACGACCGGCACCTGCGTCGTGGCATCGCGCGGGCGCTGATCCAACACGCCTTCAAAACGGCGCAAGCGGCGGGCGTGACCAAGATGGAGTGCTGGTCCACATTGACCGCCGAGAAATTCTACCAAAGCTTGGGCTTTCAGACGGTGGGCCCAATGGATGTCGAGCTTGCCGGCCGGATACGCTTTCCGTCATTGCGGATGATCCGGGACGTCTGAGCATCGCGCAACACGTCATGGGCCAGCGACCGTGTACAGGGGCATAGAACCCAAAATCCGCACCTGGGGCGTCCGGCCTTAAACCTGAGGCGCCTAGATCTCTGAGCAGAAGCGTTGTTCCGAGGGGAGGTGCCACGCGCCGCGTTTTGCCATAGGCAAACCTTTCGTTTGACGGCGCGGAACGGCGCGGCCCGATGGTGTCCATCGGGCGGGATTTCTGAACGGATGGAACGCCTCAGGTTTAAGGCCGGACGCTTTAGGCCGCTTCTTCCTGCGCCTGGCGGTGCCAGAGCGTGGCGTAGCGGCCTTCGAGGGCGAGGAGTTCGTCGTGGGAGCCTTCTTCGATCAATTCGCCCTTCTCAAGCACGATGATCTTTTCGGCCTCGGCAATGGTCGAGAGGCGGTGCGCGATGGTGAGCACGGTTCGGCCCTGGCCTGCGGCCCGCAGCGCCTCTTTGATCTCCATCTCTGTGTCGGTGTCGAGCGCTGAGGTCGCCTCGTCCAACAGAAGGATAGGTGGGTTTTTCAGAAGCGTGCGCGCAATGCCCACGCGCTGTTTCTCCCCGCCCGAAAGCTTCAGCCCCCGCTCGCCCACTGTCGTGTCATAGCCCTGTGGCAGGCTTTCGATAAAGTCGTGGATCTGGGCGGCGCGCGCGGCGGCGATGATGTCGGCCTCTGTCGCTGCATCGCGACCATAGGCGATGTTATAGCGGATCGTGTCGTTAAAGAGCACCGTGTCCTGCGGCACCACGCCGATCTGGGCATGGAGGCTCTCTTGCGTCACAGAACGGATGTCCTGGCCATCAATGCGCAAGGCACCGCCTTGCACGTCGTAGAACCGAAAGAGGAGCCGCCCGATGGTGGACTTGCCCGACCCTGTGGAGCCCACGATAGCCACCGTCTGCCCAGGTTCCGCGACCACAGTCACGCCCTTGAGGATCTGACGGTCAGCCTCATAGCCGAACTCCACTTGATCCAACTCGACCCGACCACCTGTCACCTCTAGATCGCGCGCGTCTGGTGCGTCGGTGACTTCGGCGGGCTGCTCTAACAGGTCAAACATCTCGCCCATATCCACAAGCGCCTGCCGGATCTCGCGGTAGACGGTGCCAAGGAAGTTCAAAGGCATGGTGATCTGGATCATATAGGCGTTGACCATCACGAAATCGCCCACCGTCAGCGTGCCCGCCTGCACGCCCATGGCGGCCATCACCATGACCACAACCAAGCCGGTGGTGATGATGAAGGACTGTCCCGCATTGAGAAAGGCCAAGCTGTAAGAGGTGGTGACGGCGGCGGCCTCGTACTTCTCCATCGCGGCGTCATAGCGCGCTGCCTCCCGCTGCTCGGCGTTGAAATATTTGACCGTTTCGAAGTTCAGAAGGCTGTCGATGGCCTTTTGGTTGGCGTCGGTGTCTTGGTCGTTCATCACCTTGCGCTGCTTCACACGCCACTCGGTGACGGTGAAGGTGAACCATGTGTAAAGGACAATCGTGCCCGCGACGACGACCACATAGGTCCAGTCAAACAGGAACAGTAAGACAACCGA
This sequence comes from uncultured Aliishimia sp., assembly GCA_963922415.1. GTDB lineage: Bacteria > Pseudomonadota > Alphaproteobacteria > Rhodobacterales > Rhodobacteraceae > Aliishimia. The sequence continues at coordinate 4,397 of CAWUIP010000119.1, forward strand.
GATCAGCAAAAGCTCTAGGATCAGCGGGCCAATCGAGAAGAGCAAAAAGCGCAAGAGGAACTCAACGCCTTTCACGCCCCGTTCGATGATCCGGGACAGCCCGCCGGTTTTGCGCGTGATGTGATAGCGCATGGAAAGGCGGTGGATGTGCTGGAACGTCTCCAGCGCCAATTGCCGCAGCGCGCGCTGTGCGACCTTGGCAAAGATCGCGTCGCGCAACTGTTGAAAGCCGACCATCATCAAGCGGGCCAGGCCATAGGCGATGGTCATCCCCACCGCGCCCAAGGCCAGCGTCGATACGCCGTCACCCGCCAACGCGTCCACAGCACCCTTGTAGAACATCGGTGTCGTCACGGTGATGACCTTGGCCAAAAGCAGCATAGCCATCGCCCAAACCACGCGGGTTTTCACCCACGGCTTGTCATCGGGCCACAGGTAGGGTGCCACTTTTTGGACAGTCCGCCAACCTGACTTGCGGTGCGCCGCGTCTGACGCTTGGGTTTCCGCCTCGGCTGCGGCAGTGGTGTCGGCTGGCATAAAGCGCGCTCTCCTGATCGTCGCCTATCGGATGTAGGCCACGGCCACCGGAATTGCCAGAGCGGCGCGCGACCTACTTTTCGGGCAGCGAAAAGACTTGACCGGGGTAAATCAGATCAGGATTGCGGATACTGTCGCGATTTGCCTCAAAGACACGGACGTATAGAACGCCTTGCCCGTAGCGTTCGCGTGCGATGGCCCAAAGGGTGTTGCCCTTCTGGACCGTGATCGCTTTGACCGACGCGTCGCTATCCCCCAGGGCTGCCGCCAGCACCTCGGGCTCTTCCCGCTTAAAGGGCGTCTCGACCCGGCTGGTCACCTTGCCGCCTTCGTCCAATTCATCAAGCCGCAGGGTGTAAACACCGCTGTCGATGTCCGGCAATTCCGCGCGCCAGTCGCCCGCTTTGTCGACGCCCAAGACGGCAATCGGCTGATTGTCGAGATAAACCCGCACCTCTTGCGCAGACGTTTGCGCCCGTCCCGCCAATTGCACAGCCCCTTCGGCCGAGTAGCTAATGGTATCAAGCGCAATTTGCCGCAGTTCATCGGCAGATGGCGTGATCGGTTGTACGACGCGTACGCCATCTTTGTTGGACTTGATGACAGCAATCTGCTGAGTTTCTTCGGCCGCCGGCACTTCAGGTGCAGACGGGGCTGCCGCCACTGGGCGCGCGGAGCCTCGTTCCTGTGGTGCACGTGATGCCTGCGCCTGCGATGTGGTCGCAGCATCCAGCACAGCTACGTCTTCGCCAAGCTGGGGATTGGGCGTCTCGTCTTCGGCCTTTGCCGGCGAAAGGATACGTCCTTGCGCCGTGCGTACAGGTCCCACGATGCTTTCCGGGGAAACGGAGGATCTCAAAGGATCGGGTTGCGGCGGCGCTGTGACCAAAGGTGCCGTCAGCGGCGGGTTGAGCACTTCTTGCCGCTCGGCCAATTCGGCCGAGTTTGTTGTGGGCGCAGGATCGGGCACTGCTGGTGTCGCCGCTGTCACGCGCGGCGCTGTGTCGGACGCGGGCTCTGCCAATGCCTCGACAGCTTTCTCAACCGCTGGCCCGACCTGCGCCGAAACAGTTGGGCGATCTTCTTCGATCGGTGCACTGGCATCTGGCGGGGATAGCGTGGGCTCTTTCACAGATGCCAAATCCGGCCCGCGCGCGGGAAGCTTGGCGACCTCTTCTGCCGTGTCGTCCGCGCCTTGCGCGTCGTCCGCAGCGGCTCCTTCCGGCGTTGGCAGTTGAACCGTTTCAACCTCAGCAGGATCTTCTTGCGCCACGTCGTCTTGAGCCGGGTCTTGTTGCACCTCGACGGGCGGCGCTGGCGGGTCAGACGTCTCGACCCCAGCCGAGTCTTCTTGCGCCGCGTCTTGTTGAGGCTCGACTTGCGACACCGGCGGGTTGGCCGTCTCGACCTCAGCCGAGTCCTCTTGCGCCATGTCTTCTTGAGTTACGTCTTCTTGAGTTACGTCTTCCTGCGCCAAAACTTGCGATGTTGGCGCCGCATCGCGCGCGCTTTGGTCCGACTCCGGGGCGTTGGAGAGGTCTACATCGCCCGCTGTCTGCGCCGCGTCGGCAGTTGCCTCGGCGCTGTTGGAGTCACCCCGGTCGGGCGCACTGTCTTCAGGCAGGCTGGCCACACGCACAGGCGCGAGGATCAAATCTTCTGACGAGGCCCGTTCTTGACCGTCTTCGGTCCGTTCGAACACTGTGAGCACACGTGCATCCGCACTCGGGTCCAAAAATGCAACAGTTGCGAAGGCACCTGCGGCATCGGCCGTGGCGCGGGCCACTTCAACGCCGTCAAGGCGCAGTACGACCTCTGATCCTGGCCGCGCAGTCCCCGCCATAACGGCCAAGCCATCCGCTTCGACCCGCACTTCTTCAATGCGCGGCTCCTCTGTCACGCCAGCCGCCACTTCAGACGGGTCCTGCGATACCGGGGCTTGCGCCGCGTCAGCCTCCGGCGGGTCCTCTTGCGGCTGCGCCACGGGGACAGCGGCTTGCGTCAAAGGTGTAACGTCAGCCGGAGGCGCAGATTGGTTCAGATACCAAGCCGCACCTGCACCAGCGCCGCCAAGCACCACTGCAACAGCCACCCAAAGGAGCCCCGAATTGCGACCCGATTCACTCATTTTCACATCGGCCTTTGCTGATCCCGATTGCACAGTTGCGACTACATATCAGTCAAGTTATCTGCGGTCAAAGCGGGTTGATCGCCTTTGTTTCAAGGTGAAACTACGCGTGCAAGGAGCCTTGATATGCCGCCATTTTCTGTCTGCGTCTTTTGCGGTTCGCGCGCCGGACACTCACCAAAATTCTTACAAGATGCTGAGGCACTTGGTCGTGGTTTGGCCGAGCGTAAATGGCGCCTTGTCTATGGCGCAGGAGACGTCGGCTTGATGGGGGCTGTGGCACGCGCCACGGCGCAGTCCGGTGGCAACACGTTCGGGGTCATTCCCGACCATTTGATGCAGCGTGAAGTTGGAAAATCGGACCTGACCAGCTTTGTCATCACCGAAAACATGCACGAGCGCAAAAAGATCATGTTCATGAACTGCGACAGTATCGTGTTGCTGCCCGGTGGCGCAGGCTCGCTGGACGAGTTTTTCGAAGTCCTCACATGGCGGCAGCTTGGACGGCACGACAAACCCATCATTGTGGTAAATACCGATGGCTATTGGGACAAACTTGTTGCGCTGATCGGGCACGTGGTGGACCAAGGGTTTGCAGATGCGTCTCTTCTTGGCTATTTTTCGGTCGCTCTGGACATTCCTTCGGCCTTCGGGCAGCTTGAGCAGCTAGCGCCCGAAACGCCCACCTAGTCGACAATCACCAGATATCGCTTGCCGCCGAAACGGTGAAACGCCACTAAGCGGTTGCCCCATACTTCTTGGACGCTTTCGCGCTGTCCAAAGACGCGAACAAGAAACATCCAAATGCTGGTGGCCCCAAGCGCGTTCACCGCAGCTTCCATCCGTGCGGCGGTCGCCTCGGTACGCGCCTGACCCGTGGGGCGCGCGCGAAACAAGGTGCCGCAGGGAAATTTGTGAATGATGAAGGTGGTAACACAGTCCATACCCGCAGTCTAAATCCGCCTTGGCGCGCACTGGTGTGACTTAGATCACGACGCGCCGGCTGGCCCGCCGATCTCGATCACGACGATTTCCGGCATCGCGCCAAATCGGAGCGGCAGGCCTGAGCATCCAATTCCGGCGCTGACGATCAGATCACGCTCGTTTTCAGTTATGTGTCCGTGAGCATAACGCGCGCCATAACGTGACGGGACAATCAAGGGAGTCCCAAAACACTGGATTTGCCCGGCATGCGTATGCCCCGAAATCGTTAAGTCGACAGCTTTCGCGTGGCGCGCGACACTGGGAAAAATGTCCGGCTCATGCGCCATCAAGACGCAAAACCGGTCGGGCGAAACGGCCGCGAGCGTTTGTTCCAAGTCATCCGCTCCAAGACAGTCGGATGCATCACGCGGTGCGGTCCAAAAGGCGCGCTGCGAGTCTACCCCTGCTAGATCAAAGTCGACCCCGGCATGCGCCAAGCACCGTGTCTCGTTCTGCAAAACGTCAATGCCAACTGCCCGCAACGCTTCAGCGATTTGCACAGGACCGGCCCCGCGCGCTTGCGCGGCAGGATCATCCTTCCAGTCGTGATTGCCCAACACCGCATAGACGCCCAACGGCGCGTCTAGTCGCGCCAATTCAGCGGCCACAGGCGCGTGGGGCAGCGGACGCATCAGCCCCTTCTCTTCTGAAAAGAAGTCACCCGGCAAAAGGACCAAATCCGCGCCCTGTGCCAAAACGGTATCCACACAGCGCGCGACGCGCGTCAACGGAACAAACGGCAACCCGGCGTGAAGATCCGACAACACGGCGACCCGTAATGGCGCATCCAAAAAATGGGGGCTTGGCACGGTGTAGTGAACGACGCGCTCTTCCACAAAAGGCGCGATCCAATAGCGACGCAGCGCGGCCCGCACTCCAACCGGCTCACCCAACGTCGATCACCGTAATCTCTGGGACGACGCCGAAACGCACAGGCAGGATCGAACAGCCAATGCCACCTGACACGACCAAGTCGCGGCCCTCCTCATGCACATGGCCATAAGCGTAGCGGTTGCCAAAGCGCGAGGGGACGATGGGCGACCATCCAAAAAGACGCACTTGCCCGCCATGCGTGTGCCCCGACAGCGTGAGTGCGACGCGGCTTGGGACCTCGGCGAATACATCCGGCTCATGCGCCAAAAGCACGACCGGCGCGTCATCTGAGACTTGGCTGAGCGTGCCGGGCAAGTCGTCCAACCCACCCCACCCCCGGCCATTTCGTGGCGGAAAGGCAAGCTGATCCTCCAAACCGGCAATCCAATAGTTGGGCAACCGAATTGCTTCGTTCGACAGAACCCTGATCCCTTCTTGCTGCAAGGCGTCTGCATACAGATTTGGTCCGCTGCGACGTTTCTGTGCTGCCAAATCATCCCACCAGTCGTGATTGCCGAGAATGGCATAAACACCGTCGGGCGCCCGTAAATCAGCCAAAATTGGCGCGACATCGGCAATCTTCACGTCACGGGTGCGGAAGGTATGCCCGGCCGCGTAGTCGCCCAACAGGACAATCACGTCAGCGCCCAGCGCATTGGCCCGCCGCACGACCTGGCGCACTCGGTCCAAGCCCACATGCGGCTCACCCACATGCAAGTCACTGATGGCCACGATACGAACGGGCGGCGCGGTCCAATCGGCGCGCTTAATCTTCCAACGCTGGACGCGCAACCGCAGCGCTGGCTCCACGAAGAACGCATAAAGGGATACGAAAAGGCCTGCCAGGGTCACCCCCAGCAGGCCGCGCAGAAACCCGCGTCGGGTCATGTGCTTACATCCGCGACGCGACGTTTTCCCAGTTCACCAGATTGTCGAGGAAGTTCGACAGATAGGCGGGGCGCTTGTTGCGGAAATCGATGTAGTAGGAATGCTCCCACACGTCGCAGCCCAGAAGCGCGGTTTGGCCAAAGCACAGCGGGTTCACGCCGTTTTCAGTCTTGGTGACAGCCAAAGAGCCGTCTGCGTTCTTCACCAGCCACGCCCAGCCCGAGCCGAACTGACCTGCGCCTGCCGCCGAGAACTGCGACTTGAACTCATCGACCGAGCCAAAGGCTTCGACCAGCGCGCTTTCCAGCTCGCCCGGCATCGCGGACGCGCCTGGGCCCATCATCTCCCAAAATTGGTTGTGGTTCCAAAGCTGGCTGATGTTGTTGAAGATGCCGTTTTGCGCGACGGCGGATTTGTCATAGGTGCCGACGATGATCTCTTCCATCGTCTTGCCGTCCCACTCGGTGCCCGCGATCAGCTTGTTGCCGTTGTCGACATAGGCCTTGTGGTGCAAATCATGGTGATATTCCAAAGTTTCCGCCGACATGCCTTTGTCAGCCAGCGCATCATGTGCATATGGAAGGTCGGGAAGTTCAAATGCCATTGGGGGCCCCTGTCCGTTAATCGTGTTGCGGTTGTCTCGCTACATGATTTGACCCTGCCCCTTGGTCAAGGGCAAGACCC
>CAWUIP010000120.1:0-10485 GCA_963922415.1 uncultured Aliishimia sp.
AACCCGCAAAGCCCACGGACGCAACTGTTCCTCAGCCAGATCCTAGGGCACTAAATCCGGGGGGGTGCGGGCGATGCCGCACCCTACGATGTCAGATCATGCGGGACGGTGAAATCAATCGCCGTCCCGCTGTGCCATTCGGCGTCGGCCCAAGCGTGTATCTCAAAGTTTGCCACGAGCGTTGCGCCGGTCGGGTAGTCTGCAAAGCGCGGATGCGACACGGGTTTGCGCAAGATCCGGTCTGCAAAGTCTCCAATTCCGGGATTGTGCCCAATCAGGAGGACCGATGCAGCGTCGGACCTGCGCAGGACGTCCAGGATCGTGTCAGGGCTCGCGTGAAAGAGCGCAGTTGAGACATCGACGTGACGTGTAAGGCCCAGGCCAGACAAGGTGTCCAGCGTCCTCCTCGCGGAAGAGGTGATGACTGCGTCCGGGACATACTGATGTGTCCGAAGCCAATCGCCCAGTGCGCGTGCTGATCTCTGACCGCGCGGGTTGAGTGGCCTGTCGTGATCCGGCAAGCCTGGGGTGTCCCAGCTTGATTTTGCGTGCCGCATCAAAATCAATTGCCGCATGTCGTGTCACGCGCCGCGGAACGCGCGCATATGAAACGCCGACTGGGCAGGATCTCTGCCGAAAGATTGGCTGACGGGACAGGCCTGCCGTGCAAGGCAGCCAGTTGTCATACAGGCGGCACCACTTTGGGAAGAGATATGGTCCTTACACAGCGGTACGTCATAGGCCGCATCTGCGGAGAGGGCGCCAACCGGGCAGGCGGTGCTACAAGGCTGATCGGAGCAGGTGAGGCACGGGTTAGTGGCGATTGGCGCGGAATGTTGGACGCGGTCGGTCCAAACAAGCGCTCCGCGGATAGAAATCATAAGCCCTGCTTTGTCATGGACGAGCATGCCTGTGGGGCTTTGCCAAAACCGTCCCGTCGCCCGCGACCATGCAATGAATGGTGGGTAGGGCGGCCCATCAGAGGGGTAAACATCATCAGCATCAAACTGGGACGCAATCTGACCAATCACACGCTTTGACCACCTGTCGAGGGGGTCTCTTTCGCCGTCATGAAACTCTTTGCTCGACGTAAAGTCGGGCCACATTTTCTCGTTGGCACCAATGAGGGCGACAGTGCCGTCGTCAGTTTCACCGACGCCCATAACGAAAAGGCCGTGTGCCGCGGCTTCTGCGTCAACGCGATCCCACATCACTTTCGAAAGAACGGGAGCGCTAAACTCCAAGCGAAACGCGTGGGGCGGTCATCCTGCCACTCTAACCCGATCTGCATCCCGGTATGGCCTGCCTCTGGGGCCTCAACATAAGTGCCAAAGAGGCGGTCCCAGATTGATAGCGCAAACCCGTAGTTGCTGTCGTGCTCGTGTCGGTGCACCGAATGGTGAATGCGGTGCATATCCGGGGTGACAAGCACCTTTCGCACGATGGCATCAAGCCACTGCGGCAGACGAATATTGGCGTGATTGAACATTGCTGTTCCGTTCAGCAGGATCTCAAACAGGACAACCGCAATGGCCGCCGGCCCTAAAAGGTAGACCACACCAATTTTTAGCAGCATCGACACACCGATTTCAATCGGGTGAAACCGGATCGCTGTCGTAACATCAATATCGGTGTCGGCATGGTGTACGCGGTGCAAACGCCACAAAAGCGGGACTTTGTGGGTGATCAAATGCTGCGCCCAGATGACAAAATCGAGAACAAGGATCGCGATCAGAACTTCCAATACGATGGGCCAATCGACCAGGTTCAAAAAGCCCCACCCGTTTTGAGACGCGTCGATCGCGCTCCCAACGGCGAGGAGTGGTAAACCAAAGGCCATTGCGCGGAGGAACACAGTATTGACAATTGTGATGCCCCAATTGGTGATCCACCGCGACGTTTTTGGCGCATTCAAACGTCGACAGGGCGCCCAATACTCTAGCAGCGCAAAGAGCGCAAAGAGGCCCAGGAACACAGGGAAGCGAGTCGCGATAACGGTGTTAAGATCCATGCTGGAGAAGATACGTCAGCGTCCAGGGCTGACAAGCGGACCAATGGACACATCTGCGCGACACGTTTGCTAAGGTGGCAGATTTTGAAAAGTCTTCGCGCCAGGGCCGTCAGTGCGCGCGGATCAAAGTGCCTGCCCCGTGGTCTGTAAAGAGTTCCAGAAGGCATGCGTTTGTGACCCGACCATCGAGGATAACCGCTGCCCCAACCCCTTGAGCCAGTGCTTCGAGCGCCGTTTCCGTTTTCGGGATCATGCCGCCAACAATTATCCCGGCGTCTTTCAGACTGCGAATTTGATCTGCGGTGAGTTCCAACTGAACCTCGCCGTTGCTGTCCTTCACACCCGCAACATCCGTCAACAGCAAAAGGCGATCTGCGATAAGGCTACCGGCGATGGCACCCGCCGCCGTGTCTCCGTTGATGTTATAGGTTTCGCCGCTAGCGCCACTGCCCAAAGGTGCAATGACGGGCACAATGTCGGTGTCCATGAGTGTGTGCAAAAGTGTCGGGTCAATGATGTCAGGTGTCCCGACAAGCCCCAAATCTGCATCCGTCTGTCGGCACGTGATCAAGTGTGCATCTTTGCCAGACAAACCCACCGCGCGGCCGCCTTGCCGGTTGATCGCTTGTACGATGCGCTTATTGACGGCGCCCGACAAAACCATTTCAACAACGTCCATTGTTTCTGCGTCGGTGACCCGCTTTCCATCGCGGAATTCTGACACGATCCCCAAGCGTTCCAACATCGCGTTAATCATGGGCCCACCACCGTGGACGACCACCGGCTTAACGCCGAGTTGCCGCATCAACACGATGTCTCGTGCAAAGCTGTCCAACGCGTCTTGGCTGCCCATGGCATGGCCGCCAAGCTTCACGACCACACGCGCGCCCGCATGGCGTTGCAGGTAGGGAAGCGCTTGTTGCAAAGTGGCGGCGGTGGCTGTCCAGTCTTGGGTCATGTCTGCCTACGTCTGGTTTTGGCAAATGTTTAGCAGGACGCTGTGTGACGGTCTGCCCGTAGTGTGGCAAGCGGGCGTTACTCTAAATCTGCGATAATACTGCGCAACGTGGCAATTCCGTCGCCCTTCTCGGACGATGTGAGAACCATTTCGGGGAATGCAGCCGGGTGTTTGGCCAAAGCCGTTCGCACCTGGGATAAGATTTTTTCAAGATCTGTTTTCCGGACCTTGTCCGCCTTCGTCAGTACGACCTGGAACGTCACAGCCGACCGATCAAGGAGATTTAGGATGTCTGTATCAACCGCTTTGACCCCGTGCCGCGCATCAATCAAAACGAAGGCCCGCCGCAGCGACTGGCGGCCCGCAAGGTAACGCTTCAAAAGGGCTTGCCACTTCTCGACCACAGCGACTGGCGCGTTTGCATATCCGTAACCGGGAAGATCGACGAGGAAGTGTGACTCCCCCAGCATGAAGTAGTTGATTTCTTGTGTGCGGCCGGGCGTGTTAGAGGCTCGCGCGAGCCCTTTCCGGTTGGTCAGTGCGTTGATTAGGCTCGATTTTCCAACGTTTGACCGCCCTGCAAAGCACACCTCGACGCGCTCTTCCGGGGGCAATCCGTCCAAGGCAACGACACCCTTTAGAAACTCTGTCCCACCCGCAAAGAGCTTGCGTCCGGTTTCAGCTTCGGTCGGCGCCGGTGCTTCGGCTAATGGAAATGGCAGCGCCATCACAATACAACCGGATCACCGACAGAGATGTTTCCGCCCGTGACGACCGAAGCGTAAACGCCAAAATCGCGGTGCCCCCAGCCCTGGTTCAGTACTTTGGGCACATCAATGTCGCGCAAGCCCGTTGTTGGGTTCGCTTCGGTTGCACGACAGCGTTCGATACGCTCTGTTACGTGGAGCTTGACGTTGCCGATTGTGACCGTTTTGTCGATCAAATCAAACTCTTCCCAGGGGGCAAGTCCGTCGACCCATAGGTTACCGCGGAACCGACCGGGCTCTAGGGGTGCGCCCGCCTTTTGGGACAATGCGCGCAGGCTAGCCAGATTTAGAAGGGAGACCTGCGGCAACCCGTTGTCTGACATGCCCTGTGCTGGCGCGGCCATGAAACGCGCCGGCGCTGAGTGTTGATCGGGCCAAAAAGGTCTGACCCATTCCAAAACAGATTGGCCATCGACCTTTGGGTCAAACTCAAGCTTTGCTGTTGTCGGGTGGTTCAGTTCCAGGAGACCATTGTCGAGACTGCGCGCAGTGATCTGCGCCAATTGGGGGCCATATGCGACGACGACAAAGTTGCGGCGCGGTTGCCAAGCGTCCGTCGCTGCGGCACCTTCATGTGCAACAGCCCAGGCGCGGTCGCCCGGCACGGGCGCATTACTAACAAGCGGTGTTTGCTCTAATGCTTCAACCCCAATGCCTTTGATTGGGTAGCGAAAGATCTGCGCCAGCGTCGCCGTCATGTTTCGTCTTTTGGTTTACTGCGAAACCCTTGGCGGATATTTCCGAATACGTCGGGCGTGTAGCCTTGGCTGCGCATGATCAGATACTGCTGCGTGAAAGTAATCACGTTGTTTGCAATCCAGTAGATTACCAACCCACTGGCGAAGCCCCCCAGCATGAACATGAAGACCCATGGCATCCAGGCGAAGATCATCTGTTGCGTCGGGTCCGTTGGTGCCGGGTTCAGTTTTTGTTGCAGCCACATTGAAATGCCTAAGATCAGTGGCAAGATGCCAATGAAAATCAGTGCTACAATCGAATTTGGGTCCGGTGCTGGGAACGGCAGTAGTCCGTAGATGTTCAGGATCGTGGTTGGGTCTGGCGCACTTAGGTCCTGGAACGGCCCAAGCCATGGCGCATGACGCAACTCGATCGTGACAAAAATAACCTTATACAGCGAAAAGAAGATTGGGATCTGAAGCAAAATTGGAAGACAGCCGGCCGCCGGGTTTACTTTCTCTTTCTTGTAAAGCTCCATCATTTCTGTCTGGAGCTTCTGGCGATCATCTCCGGTGCGTTCTTTGATCTTCTCCATTTCCGGCTGCAGTTCCTTCATCTTCGCCATCGAGACATAGGACTTGTAAGCAAGTGGAAATAGAACCGCTTTGATGATCAGAGTTAGGCCGATGATCGCCCAGCCCATATTGCCGATGAGCACATTGAGCTCATGCAGCAGCCAGAAAATTGGTTTGGTGAGAAAGAAAAACCATCCCCAGTCGATGCTGTCGATGAATTTCTCTACGCCTTCGCTTTGGTAAGTGCGTATGGCTTCCCATTCTTTTGCACCGGCAAAAAGCTGTGTCGTGACTTCCGCGGTCTCGCCAGGCGCGAGTGTTGTCGTCGGGAGAGTCGCCGACGTTTGATAAATGTCGCGCCGCGGATCGTGGAATGTTTCGATTTTAACGTCCGGCGTGCGGGGGGGGATCAGCACGCTTTGCCAATAGTGGTCAGTGAAGCCAGTCCAGCCAACTTCTGTGACATCGACACGTCCGCGCGTCCCATCGGCGGCAAAATCGTCCCAGTTGGTTTCCGTCAGCTCGCCATCGACGTAACGCACCGCACCTTCATGCAGGATAAAAAAGTTCTTCAAGTCGGTCGGCTGTCCATGGCGCGCCAAAATACCATAAGGCGCCAGGCTCACAGGCGCGTCGGTTGCGTTTTCCACCGACTGCGTCACAGAAAACATGAAGTTTTCATCAATCGCAATAATACGCTTGAATTGAAGGCCGGATGGACTGGTCCAATCGAGTGTGATCGGCCGGCCCGGGGTAAGCGTTTCGCCATCGGACACTTGCCATGCTGTGTTCGGGCTTGGGACGTCTTCCTGAGATGTGCCGCCGCCGGGTGCCCAACCGTAGAGTGCGTAGTAGGCCGAAGCTGCGCCCACCGGATTAAACACTTGGACGGTGCTCTCGGGGGCATCCAAGGCTGTTTGGTAGTCCAGTAACGACAAATCGTCGATGCGTCCGCCTATCAACGATATGCTTCCGCGCAACCGTGGCGTTTCAAATGCGACACGGGGTGCGTCCTGCAGGTCCAACTCTTCTGCAGCGGCCTCAGGGTTTGGGACACTTCCGGTTTCAGCCGTAGGTATGCTGGCCGTGTCGCTCGGCGTCACGGTCGTTTCCGTTTGCTGCGGGGATAGCTCTTCTTCGGCTTCTGGCGGTGGAAAGATCACAAACCAAATCAGAATGACCAAAAAGCTGAGCGCCGTCGCCAGTATCAGGTTTCTGTTCTGCTCGTCCATGTTGGACTACCACCCTACACCAAAATTAGCTTTCGCGCCATCAACGCGAGACACATGCAAAGGTCAAGTGCCCTATAGCGTCTGATCGCTTAAGCGTGTCACTATTCGCTATGTAAGAAGGCGCGCGGCAGTTTCACCCAGCAGTTTTGCCAAAAGAGAGAGGTGGATGCAGTTTCTCATTATGCGCCTTGATCCAAGCCAGCGTTTGGTCAAACGGCATAGGGCGCCCGATCCCGTAGCCTTGGACATGCGTACAGCCAAGCTGTGCGAGCAGCGAATGTTCCCCAACTGTCTCCACACCTTCGGCGAGGGTATCAAGATCCAATTTCTCGGCCATCGTCAGGATGGCGCGGATCATTCTTTGTTGTTCTACGTCGCGATCTGATTTCATAACGAAGGATCGGTCGATCTTGATCCGGCCAACGCAAAAGCGTCGCAGCGAAGAGAGCGATGCATGTCCGGTTCCAAAGTCGTCCAGGTCGATACGGCAGCCAAGTTCATGGAGGCTTTTGATGTTGCGCGTAATCACATCATCAGGTCCCTTGGCAACAACAGTTTCCAAAATCTCGACGGCCAGACGGTCTGCGCCAAGTTCGAAGCGATCCAACTCCCACGATATTTTTTCGACCAGTTTTGGGTCGCTGAGTTCCGCGGACGAAAAGTTTACGCCGACTTGGCGCACATCCAACTGAGCTTGATCCCAGGCTTTGATCGCGGTGAACGCATGGTAAGTTATGATCTCGGACAGCCGACCCATAGCGCCTGCCGCTTCCAATTGCGGCAAAAAGTCAGCGGGCGAAATTGGCCCTTTCTGAGGGTCAATCCAGCGCGCGAGCGCTTCAAACCCAGTAATCTTGCCTGTGTCGGTCGATATTTGTGGCTGAAACCAGGGCACGATCTCACCGTTTTCAAGCGCCTGCTGAACCGCGTCTTGAGCATGTCGCGCAACGTGAGGCGTCGGTGTTTTCGTTGCAGAAAAAGACCGTATTCCGGCTGGGGCTGCTGCCAATGCCTGCTCTAATGCAGCATATGCGCAGGCGATAACCGGATCAATTGTATCTGCTGACGGAGTTGGAGCCTCTCGGCCCAGTTGGCAAAAACCGACGGATGCTGAAATGTAAAGTGCCGTGCCGTCTATCGCATAGGGTTCTGATAGAGCCTTGGTTAGCCTGCCTGCAAGTTCCAGGCAGATCTCCAGGTCGATTGTTGGCTGTGCAGACAAGCACAATGCCAGAGTTGATGTATCCCATGTTCCAACGAGGTCATCGCGTCGCAAACCTGATCGCAGTCGCTCCGCCATTTGCTTTTGGACCCCATCGATTGCTGTGGCACCGTAGCGTTCGGTCAGTTGCTCTGCATCATCGATGGCAAAGAAGAAAACCGCAGTCCGCCGGTCGGCTTCGCGGGCAGTTTGAACCGATAATGTGGCCAGCCGTTCAAAGCCGTCCCGGTTGAGCGGGCTGGCAAAAGGCGTGCTGAAAACGTCCTTGACCCGCTGGCCAGGCAGAATGGCAAGCACCGCCGCACATAATGGAATTGCCAAAGCAGTGACGACAAGCGCCAACTCACCGCCGAGCCAAAATGAACATAGGCTAACGGCGGGCGTCAACAAAACTGCCCCGAGAAGAACTGTTGTCAGATTGATCCCGGACCCCGAGGACCGGCCAGACACATGACTACCATACTTTAACACGTACGCCTCACTCAGTCAGGAATGATACGAACCCTAACTGTGCGATCTGTCTGCAAAGTTAATTGTGAGCTTTTTCAATCTGGCAATATAACTCAAATTGTTCTTATTTTGTTCTGCCCAGGCCAGCGAAATCAAAAAGCTTCGGATCTAGCAGGTGAGACGGTCGCGCGTTCATTAAAGCGCGGAACATGACTTGGCGGCGCCCGGGTGCATTCGTTTCCCACGTGTCCAAGATCTGTTTTACCTGCTGGCGCTGTAGCCCATCTTGGGAGCCACATAAATCGCAGGGTATGATCGGGTAGGATAGGGCACGAGAGAAACGTTCGCAGTCGACTTCAGCAACATGTGCGAGCGGTCGATAGACAAACAGGTCTCCGTCTTCGTTCAGGAGCTTGGGCGGCATGGTCGCCAGCCTGCCACCATGAAAGAGGTTCATGAAAAACGTCTCTAGTATGTCGTCGCGGTGGTGCCCTAGGACAACTGCCGAACACCCTTCCTCGCGTGCAATACGATAAAGAATGCCGCGCCGTAGTCGCGAGCAAAGCGCACAAAACGTTCGTCCTTGTGGGATTTTATCCATCACAACTGAGTATGTGTCTTGATACTCGATACGGTGTGGCACACCGCGCGTTTCCAAAAACTCTGGCAGGACAGTGGCGGGGAACCCAGGTTGTCCCTGATCGAGATTGCAGGCCAGAATGTCGATGGGCAGTAGGCCACGCCACTTCAGCTCGTAGAGCACCGCGAGCAAAGTATAGCTGTCTTTGCCGCCCGACAAGCAAACAAGCCAGCGTGCACCAGGATCGATCATGCCGTACTGTTCAATCGCCTCGCGCGTGTTGCGCACGATCCGCTTGCGGAGCTTGCGAAACTCCGTCGTTTTGGGGGCACCTGCGAACAGCGGGTGGATCTCGTCGAGGTCATCCAACATGACCCGTGCCCTATCCCAGCCGCCACCCGCGATCAAGCGGAGCAGGCCGTTCGGCCTGCGCGCCTTCTCGGTGCGCCCCGTAAACGTGGCGCCGGGTGTGGCAGCTTAAGCGCCTTCGGGGTTCAGTTTATCTTGTGTCTGCGTGTCAAAGTCTGACGCGTCATGACGTTCATGGAGTTGCAGGTGAGGCTCGCCAAAGGCGCGATTGACCATGCGACCACGCTGAACAGCTGGCCGTGCGTCGATCTCTTTGGCCCAGCGTTGTACGTGCGCATAACTTTCAACGTCCAAGAATTCAGCAGCGTTGTAGAGGCGGCCGAGTGCCAACTGCCCGTACCAGGACCAGATCGCGATGTCTGCAATGCTATATACGCCGACCATGAAGGAATTGTCGGCGAGGTGCCGGTCGAGCACATCCAGCTGCCGCTTCGTTTCCATGGCGAAGCGGTTGATGGGATACTCAAATTTTTCAGGGGCATAGGCGTAAAAGTGGCCGAAACCGCCGCCCAAATAGGGCGCAGATCCCATTTGCCAAAAGAGCCAGGACAGCATTTCGGAACGGCTCGCAGCGGGGCCCAGGAAGGCATCGAACTTCTCGGCCAGGTGCAACAGGATGGCACCCGACTCGAAGACCCGTACAGGTTCCGGACCGGATACATCCAAAAGTGCGGGGATCTTGGAGTTTGGGTTGATGTCCACAAACCCTGATCCGAATTGGTTGCCGTCGCCGATGTTGACAAGCCACGCATCGTACTCTGCCGCCGCGTGTCCGGACGCCAAGAGCTCTTCGAAGAGAACTGTGACCTTTACGCCATTTGGGGTGGCGAGTGAGTAGAGTTGGAACGGGTGTTCGCCGCGCGGGAGGTCTTTGTCATGGGTTGGTCCAGCAATTGGCCGGTTGATCGAAGCGAAGCGGCCACCTGATTCTGAAGCCCAGGTCCAAATTTTCGGTGGTTCGTAAGTGTCTGTCATGACGTGCTCCCAGAGTCAGTTTGTGTGTACATATGTTGAAGACGCGCCAATGCCAGAGAAGTGTCTCTCAATCGTTGCCCGGCGTTGTCTTACCGTGCGCGTCAGGGACAGGATCGTAGCCAGACGCGCCAAACGGGTGGCAGCGCAGGATCCGTCTTAGCGTCAACCAACCGCCCTTCACACCGCCGTGGCGCTCTAGCGCTTCCAGTGCATAGGCCGAACAGGTGGGCTGATAGCGGCAGTTGTGACCGACCCAAGGCGAAAAGATCAATCGATAGGCGCGCACAGGAAGAGATAGAACATAAGCAAACGGGGTCATGAGAGTGCTTGAGCTAAGTCCGACAGCAGTCGTGAAAAGGGCAGGCTGGCCGTTTTGCCCGCGCGCCCGATCAGCACATAGTCATGGCCAGCTTTTCCCTCAAGAGGGATCGTGAGCCGTGCAAT
This sequence comes from uncultured Aliishimia sp., assembly GCA_963922415.1. Classification (GTDB taxonomy): domain Bacteria; phylum Pseudomonadota; class Alphaproteobacteria; order Rhodobacterales; family Rhodobacteraceae; genus Aliishimia. The sequence continues at coordinate 10,262 of CAWUIP010000120.1, forward strand.
CTCGCGCAGCCGCCGCTTCGCGGCGTTTCGGGCGACGGCGTTTCCGACCTTTTTGGAACACGTAAAGCCGATCCTCACGCGATCATCGCCGTCTTGCCGGTTCCGGATCTGAAGAATGAAGCCCGGAGTGACCTTCTTGGGCGCACGCGCCGCCCGCAGAAAATCCGCCCGGTGCCGCATCACCTCAAATGACAAAACCGCCGGAGCGGCGGCGCGCTCGGCGG
>CAWUIP010000121.1:0-10000 GCA_963922415.1 uncultured Aliishimia sp.
CCCTTTTTGCATTGGCCTTTTTGGCCAGCCCCGCTTTGGCCACAGGTCTTGAGATCACCGTGTCCGGCGAAGCCAGTGGTGTCATTAAGATCGACCTTTTGGAGGACGTGGCCCCCCAGCACGTGGAGCGGATCACGACGCTCGCCAACGAGGGCGCCTATGACGGGGTTGTCTTTCACCGGGTGATCCAAGGGTTCATGGCCCAAACGGGCGATGTGGAGAACGGTAAGGAAGGTGGCGACTTGCGCCGTGCCGGCACGGGCGGGTCGCAATATCCTGACCTGCCGGCAGAGTTCTCCGATGTGCCTTATGACCGCGGAATTGTCGGCATGGCCCGCACCAATGATCCGAACACGGCCAACAGCCAGTTCTTCATCATGTTTGCCTCAGGTTATTTCCTGAACGGTCAATACACCGTTGTGGGCCGCGTGACCGAAGGCATGGGCGTGGTCGATAAGATCAAAAAGGGCCACCCCCGCTCCGGTGCCATCGACGGCGCGCCAGACGTGATGCGGACCGTATCTGTAACAGACTGACGTCTTTAGCGACCCACGGGAAGACTGTCACAAAACTGTGATCTGCGCGGATTACTCCGCGCAGACAACATTTTAATCCGTGGGGGATTTTTCAGTGAACCGATTTCTCTTGTCGACCGCTTTGGCGGCGAGTCCCGTCCTGTTCTTTTTTGCGGCACCTGCGCATGCGGCCTGCGATCCAGTCTCACCCGATGATGGCGACACAGTAATTTGTACTGGATCTGAGACGAATGGCGTGAATCAGGACGCCATTGGCAATGGAAACCTTGATGACATCACGTTGACTGTAAACACTGGCGCGACAGTCGATAACTCGACGATGCCTGCGGTGTCCAACAATTCGACCATCCTACTCGACGACGACGCGGAGGTGACCTCTGCTGGCAGTGTTGACTTCAAATTCAACGGTGTCGCGGAGGACGGCCAAGCCGCAATCCGCGTCGACAACGACTCAGACGTAACGATCCAGGCAGGCGGGACTGTGACGTCGGAAAATCATGGGATCCGGGTCGACAACGACGGAAAAGTCACGATCGAAGGGGCAGAGCTGGACCCTGTGACAGGTGATGTGTTGGTACCTGCGGGATCGGTGTCAGCGGATAACGACGCGATCAAGCTGCGCAATGGATCGGAATTGGACAATGCCGGGTCGATTTTTGCCAAGGACAAAGGCGTCGATTCCGAAGGGTTTGAAAACGTCACAATCACCAACTCCGGATCGATTGAAGCTGATGACAAGGCAATTCGCGCAGGCGCGGATGGTGCTGATGGTGGTGACAATTTGATACTGACCAACAGCGGCTCCATTGTGTCAAAAGGGGATGAAGGTGTTGAAACAGGTAACGATGCGACCATCGTGAACACAGGGACGATTAAAGGGTTCGATGATGCCGTTCAGGTCGGCACGGGCGCCATGATCACCAACGAAGGTCTGATTGAGAACACGGCAACAGCGGCTGATGTCTTGGCAGATCCGGATGCCGCTCAAGACGCAATTGACCTCGACAGCGGAACAATCACGAACACGGCGTCGGGTCAGATCATCTCGACAGTGGACGCAGCGATTGACTTTGATCCGACCACCGAGGCCAGCAAGATCGAAAATCGTGGCGTCATTCGCGGCACACTCGCGGTTGAGACAGCCAAGGCCGAGGGGAGCGATCCTGCCGATGCAGGGCAGCAAACGATCGACAACTGGGGTGTTCTTGAAGGCACCTCGGGCCTCGCGCTGGATCTTGGGCTTGGGGATGACGCGCTGAACATGAAGCTTGGTGGGACACTGATCGGTGGCGCGCAGTTTGGTGGCGGATTGGACAGCCTGTCCTTCGCAAGTGATTTTGTGTTCGATATGGATTTTGCGGGCGGTTCACTTTTGGACGGCGGCGCCGGTTTCGACACAATCTTTTTCGACAACCTTCTGTTGTCAGACCTGACGGTCAAAAGTTTCGCGGGTGATACGGTTGAGCTGCTTGTCTTCGACACGCACCTCCTGAACTTTAAGTCTTGGGAGAGCTTTACTTTTTCCGATGACACACGTGTGACGTTCAACCAACTCGATCCTGTTCCCCTTCCTGCGGGCGTGGTTCTGTTGGGCAGCGGCATTGCCGTCTTCGCGGTTGCGCGGCGGCGTCAGCGCGCGGCGGCGGCCTAAGTCGGCATCACAATTGCGTGGCGCGGGCTCGCGCCGCGCGGCGTTTCAGGGCAGGGTGTGGGCATGTTGCGATATGCCTGCACCCTTCTTCTTTTGCCCGTTCTCTTGCCGGGACTTCTTTGGGCGGATCCAAGCTTTTGGCGGTATGAGTGGCCGGAGACGGATTTCTCGCGCACGTCGATTGCGAACTGGGTGGAGATCTTGTCCGGTGGCCCGCCCAAGGACGGCATCCCGGCGATTGATGACCCCAGCTTTCTGCGGGTGGCGGATGAACGCCGGATTGGCCCGCGTGAGCCGGTGATCACGGTCGAGATCGAAGGCGCTGACCCGCGCGCCTATCCGATCCGCTATCTGACCTGGCATGAGATCGTGAATGACACGGTGGGCGGCGTCCCGGTGGCGGTGACGTTCTGTCCGCTGTGCAATTCGGGGATCACCTTTGATCGGCGCGTGGGCGGGCGGGTCTTGAGCTTTGGTGTGTCGGGCAAGCTGCGCAATTCAGACATGGTGATGTATGACCGCGAGACGCAAAGCTGGTGGCAGCAGGCCCTGGGGCGCGGCATCGTGGGCGAGATGACGGGGGTTGATCTGCGCACCCTGCCGACCTGGATGGAAAGCTGGGCGGAGTTCAAGGCGCGCAACCCCGAAGGCCTGGTGATGGCCGAACCCGCCTTCAACCGCGATTACGGCCGCAATCCTTATCGCGATTACGATACCTCGACGCGCCCATTTCTGTACTCGGGCGAGATGCCGCCGCATGACATTCCCGCACTGGCCCGTGTGGTTCGAGTGGGCGACCGCGCGTGGCCGCTGGCACGGTTGGCAGAGGCGGGGGAGATCGCGGAAGCGGGCGTGGTCTTAAGTTGGCGCGCGGGCCAAGCCTCGGCCCTTGATACGGGTCGCATCGCGCGGGGGCGCGATGTTGGGTCGGTTCGGGTGCGGGATGCGGCCGGGCGGGACGTGGCGCATGACGTGATGTTTGCCTTCGCCTATCACGCGTTTTGGCCGGAGGGTGCGTGGATGTTGGGGCAGTAAGGAACTTTGGCGAAGTTTGCGGTTAAGCCATGGCAACTGGAGCGCAGACGTCATCGATTGCGCGCCTGACCCTGGGTGGGGGCGGAGCGCCCTCCCGTGGGGAGGGTCGGGCGCGGCCCGGCTTTGCCGGGCCATTTTTCACAGTGCTCATCACTGCCGGCGCTAAGCGTCTCCGCGCGTCCGCCAGGCGATCACGATCCCCGCTGTGGCGATGAGCGTGATGCCAAAGGCGGCACTCGGGCTCACCGGCTGACCGAGAAAGACCCAAGCCGCCAGTGGCCCGAAAATCATGATCGTGTATTCAAAGACGGCGACATGGCTCGCCTCTCCCCACTGATAGGCCAGGTTCAACAGCCCCACGCCGAGCGTCGCGCCAACGACCTGGAGCCAGATGAAGGGCCAGATATCGCCCAAGGGCCAGATCCAGCCGCGCGTCAGAAATGGCATGTCGGGCAGCGCCTCGGTCGGCCACAGCGTCAGGCCAAGCATCACAGTCCCGCCCAAGAGCCACTGCGCGGCAAAGATCCCAAAAAGCAGGGTCATGGTGCTCTCGCCTTCGCAAAGCGCCTTGGTTGCCACCACGCCCGAGGCGTAAAGGAGCCCACCCAAGGCGGGCAACAGCAGCATCCACCCCAGCGCGTCGCGCGAGGGGCCCAGCACGATCAGAATGCCCAAAAAGCCCAAGATCACTGCAAAGATGCGCCACGGGCCGATGCGCTTTCTCAAGACGAACGCCGTGAGGAGCAGGACGAAAATCGGCGAGGTGAAAAGCCCCGCAAGTGCCAGCGCGATGGGCATGAACCCCAACGCCCCGAAGTAACAAAACATCGCCGCCGCAATCAGCAAAGAGCGGGCCGCCACGGCCCAGATGCGGCGCGGGCGCAGCGTGCCAAGGCCACAGAGCGCCGCCGCAGCCACGATGGGCATCGACAGAGACGTGCGCAGAAACAGGAACTGCCAGACGCCGATGGCTTCGGCGATCCGGGCGACCCAGATATCGGCCAGCGCGACCACGGCCATGGCCGTGACCATGGCCAGGGCCGCGCCTGTCGGTTTTTCGGTTGAAATCCGTTCCATGGTTGGACATTTGCTGTGCGATGCGCAAAGTTTCTGCGCCGGGGGAGACATCGTAGGGAGGAAAACCGCCATGGGTTGGATGCAGGACGAAAGAGGTCTGGAGAAATGCGCGGCCAATTACGTGCCACTCTCGCCGCTGAGCCATTTGCGCCGTGCGGCCTCGGTTTTCGCTGACCATCTTGCCGTGGTCTATGGCGCCCACCGCGTCACCTATGCGCAGTATTACGCGCGCTGTTCGCGCCTGGCCTCTGCCCTGCAAGGTATTGGCGTGGCCTCTGGTGACGTGGTCGCAACACTGATCCCGAACCTGCCCGCACAAGCCGAGGCGCATTTCGGCGTGCCTGCCTGTGGCGCGGTGCTCAACACCATCAATACGCGCCTGGATGTCGAGACGGTGGCCTATATCTTTGACCATGGCGGCGCCAAAGTTGTTTTGGTTGACCCGCAGTTTCTGGATCTGGCCGAGGCCGCCAGCGCGCGGATGGAGGGGACCGCGCCCACACTGATCGAAGTGCCGGATGACGCGGCGGGATTTCCGGCCTCCGGGCGGCACCGCACCTATGAGGATTTGCTGGCCGCGGGCGATCCGGCCTTCGACTGGATCATGCCGCAGGATGAGTGGGAGAGCCTCTCGCTGAACTACACCTCTGGTACAACGGGGCGGCCCAAGGGCGTCGTCTATCACCACCGGGGTGCCTATCTGATGACGATGGGCACCGTGGTGAGTTGGCGCATGGTGCTGCACCCGGTCTTTCTGGCGATTGTGCCGCTGTTTCACTGTAACGGTTGGAACCACACCTGGATGATGCCGCTGGTGGGAGGCACGCTTGTCTGCTGCCGCGACATCACGGCACCTGCGGTGTTCAACGCCATCGCGGACGAGGGCGTGACCCATTTCGGCGGCGCGCCCATCGTGCTGAACATGCTGGTGAACGCGCCCGAAGCCGAACGCCGCCCCTTTGACCACACGGTGGAGGTCTTCACCGCTGGCGCGCCACCAGCCCCAGCGACCTTGGCCAAGATCGAGCCGATGGGCTTTAACGTCACGCAAGTCTACGGGCTGACCGAAACCTATGGGCATGTGACCGAATGTCTTTGGCAGGATGCCGCTTGGACCGGGCTTGAAGGCGACGACCGCGCCGCGATCAAGGCGCGCCAGGGGGTGGCCTTCCCGATGATGGAACATATCACCGTCGTCGACGAAAACATGGGGCAGATCCCGATGGACAGCGCGGCGCAGGGCGAGATCGTGATGCGCGGCAATTCGGTCATGAAGGGATATCTGAAGAACCCAGGCGCGACCGAAGAGGCGTTTCAGGGCGGGTACTTCCATTCCGGCGACATCGCGATTCAGCATCCTGATGGGTACATCCAGATCGCGGACCGCGCGAAGGACATCATCATCTCGGGCGGTGAAAACATCTCCTCGGTGGAGGTGGAAGGCGTGCTGATGGGGCATCCAGACGTGCTCTTGGCCGCCGTCGTTGCGAAACCGGACGACAAGTGGGGCGAGGTGCCGTGCGCCTTTGTCGAGTTGAAGCCCGGCACGGCGCCCACCGAAGCGGACCTCATTGCCTTCACCCGCGCGCGGCTGGCGGGTTTTAAGACGCCGAAATCTGTGGTGTTCGAGGAACTGCCCAAAACCTCCACCGGCAAAATCCAGAAGTTTGAACTGCGGACCCGCGCCAAGACGATGTGAGCGATGATGTGATCCGCATCACGTGACCGTCGTTACAGGTGTGCGGTGGGCGACGTTGTTACCTTTGGGTCAGAGAACTTTAGACCAAAGGATATTCCGATGACCCGCAGCAAGACCGATGACACATTCGATTTCAAACCGGCTATCGAGATCAAGGGCGATGGCTTTGGGTTTATGGCCGATGATCCTGATGACGTTTCATTTTACCAGCCCGTTATCATTATCGGCCAGTCTTATGGGGATGACGTCGGAACATCGACGGCCAAATCCTTTACGCTGTTCGGCACACTGACCTCGGACGAAAGACAAGATGAACCGGTTATCGATGCGGAGTGGAGTTGGGGCTGATCCAAGCACCGCCAAAACGAATAAGGGGCCGCAGATCGCCTCTGCAGCCCCATGAGTTTTCGCGAAGAGATGCGCGCTTAACTGGCTTCGGCGGCAGGTTTTGCGGCGCGGGCCGGGGCTGATTTCGCAGAACCACCGGTCAGTGGATCGTCTTGGCGCTGCACGGAGCCTTCGAAATGCGCGCCGCTTTCGATCGCGATTGTTTTGTGGATGATGTCGCCTTCGACACGCGCCGTTGCGGTGAGGCGCACTTTGAGGCCGCGCACACAACCGACGATGCGGCCGTTGATGACCACGTCATCTGCGACAACTTCGCCCTTAATGGTCGCACTTTCGCCAATGGTCAGCAGATGCGCGCGAATGTCGCCCTCTACCGTGCCTTCGACATTGATGTCACCGGTCGTCTTCATGTTGCCGATGATGTGCAGGTCCGACGACAGAATCGACGGCGATGGCTTTGGTTTAGGCGCGCTGGCTTTGAAGTCCCCAGCAGGGGCAGGTGTGCTTGTCATAGGCTTCTCGGGCATCTCCGGCTTGGGCGCTTCGGGCGCTTTGGGGCCAGGTTCGTTGATTTTGCTTTTAGAAAACATCGTTGGCTGCCTTGATGTAGATCATAGGGTTGACCGCTCTGCCGCCGACCCGCACCTCGTAGTGAAGGTGCACGCCAGTGACACGTCCAGACGCTCCCATATCACCAATCCGATCCCCGCGCGAGACCCTTTGACCGACTTTCACGCGGATCCGATTGAGATGGGCGTAACGTGTCTCAATGCCGAATTCGTGTTGGATTTTGACCAGACGCCCATAGCCGGACTGCCAACTTGCGCCAGTCACAATCCCATCAGCTGTTGCATAGATCGGCGTGCCGGTGCTGGCTGCAAAGTCGACGCCTTTGTGCAGTCGGCGTCCGCCGGTTTTGGGGTCGCGGCGCGGGCCAAAGCCAGACGTGAACCGGAACGCGTCTTTGACAGGTGTTGCAAAGGGCGCTTTTTGGGCGGCAATACGGTAAAGGTTCAACTGATCCATCTGATTGAGCAGACGGTTGGCGCGCAGTGTATCGGGTGAGGGGGCAGCGCCGCGCGTGGAAAAGGTCAGCGGTGTCAGAGGCCCGCCTTGGCCGGAATAGCCACGGCGCACCTCTTCGATGATGCGGTCGGTCGACATGCCCGCAGCCCGGAACATCTTGTCGAGCGGGGCTACCGAGACGGCCATAGCCTCTTCCAACTGTCGGAAGATCTGGTCGTTCTGGTCCTTCATGTATTCGATCTCGGACGCCATTTCGTCCGCGCGCAACAGCGCTTCTTCCGCATCTGCGATGACCTGATCCCGCTCGGCGGCGGTGCGCGCAAGGGCGTCCGCCAAAAAGCCGACTTGCGCGCCGCCCATGCCAGAGGCCACAGCGGTGCCATCGCCATCAGCCATTTGGGACCTTAAAGCCGTGATCTGGTCTTCCAGCGCTTGGCGATCCTGCATTGTGTTGCGCAATGTTGACTGGATCACTTCAATGCCGGTTTCAAGCTCCCGACGCCGTGTTTCACTGTCGAGAAGCTGTGATTGCATTACAGAAATTTGCGCCAGCGCTGCATTGAACCGCTCTTGCGCGGCCAGGGCCTCTTCAGCGCGTTGATCGCGCTGCGCCGAGATTGTGTTAAGCCGTGCCTGATAGGTGAATTGGTCTCGCTTGGCCTGTTCGCGGAAGTTGCCCGCACCAATGGAGTCCATCAAAATAATAGCCGTGGCGACAATGGCCCAAGCGACCAGGACGGCGCTGCCAGCAAAGGCGATAAACTGGGTTTCCGGACGCAGGCGTATGAATCGCGTGTCTTCGTCAGACTTTAGAAACACGCGCCGTTCCGGAAAATACTCCTCCAGCGCCGCGCGCAGCTTTACCGCCAAACGTGTCCTCACAAAGACTGCCCTTTTGCTCTTCTTGCTCGTCCCAAAAGCAGTGCGCCGCCCCCAAGCACCGGGCACCTTTCATGGTGTGATACTGGACCAAAGCCGTCCAGACAAGAGCAGAGGCGTCACACTGGGGAAAAGCACTGTCCCTGGATCAGCAATCGCGGGAAAGTTGCGCGAGCGGAAGCCACTAGAGCGTGTGCTGCATGTGGATAGAGTCGGTGATTTCGCGCAGCGCGGGCAAATGTTTAGGACGGTTGCGTGCGATTGGCCGCAGTGTCGGCCAGCGGCCAGTAGAAATCGGGCGGAATCCCCGCCTCGGCGCGTTTTTCCTCGTTGAAAGGCGGCTTGAGGCCGCCGTGAAAGTACTTGCGCACCAAATCGTGAAAGACAATCACGGGATCGAGATCGTCGCGCCCACACAAAAAGTGGAACCACTTTGATCCATAGGCCACGTGATGCACTTCTTCGGCATAGATGACGTCCAGCGCGGCGACGGCGCGTTCGGCTTGTGCTTTGCGAAAGATCTCGATCATGCCGGGGGTAACGTCGAGCCCGCGCGCCTCAAGCACCATTGGAACGACGGCCAGTCTGCCCAAAAGGTCTTCTGCTGTGTCTTCGGCGGCGCGCCACATTCCCGCATGGGCGGGTAGGGCGCCGTAGTGGCTGTCCAATTCTTCGAGGCAATCGCAGATCAAGTTGAAGTGCTTGGACTCTTCGTCGGCCGACTTCACCCAGTCGTCGTAAAACCCCATTGGCATGGGCACATGCCCAAAGCGCGCGATGATGTCCCAATGCAGATCAACGGCATTGAGTTCAATATGCGCCACGGCGTGTAACAGCGCGATCCGCCCGGCGGGCGAGCCGGGCCTGCGCCGTGGCACATCGCGCGGGTTTAGAAGCTCGGGCGCAGTTGGCCGTGCAGGGTGGCGCGGTGGGCTTGCAGTCCCAATCTCAATCGTTTCGCCCGACGCCCTGGCGGCGCGCCACGTCTCAGCGTGCCGCCGTGACAGGGCCGTTTTGGCGCGGCCATCGGCGGTCGTCAAAACCTCCACCGCCATTTGCGTAAGCGTTAGGTCCAATGTGCCTTCACGGCCTCCAATACGGCCTCGGCATGGCCGGGCACCTTAACTTTGCGCCAGACCTGGATGATCCGCCCATCTTCGTCAATCAAGAAGGTGGATCGCTCGATCCCCATATAGGTCTTACCGTACATCTTCTTTTCGACCCAGACGCCGTAGTCTTCGCACGTTGTCCCGTTCTCATCCGACAGAAGGGGAACGGTCAGATCATGTTTGGCCACGAATTTATCGTGGCTCTTCATGCTGTCTTTGGAGATGCCGAAGACTTTACAGCCCGCTTGTGCGAAGGCGTCGGCAAGTCCCGAGAAAGCAATGGATTCCTTGGTGCACCCCGAGGTATCATCGCGCGGATAGAAGAACAAAACCACCGCACCGTTGCGCAAGGTAGAAAGAGTAACGTCGCCGCCGCCTGTCACGGGCAGTGTGAAATCAGGGGCAGTTTGTTGAACATCGGCCATAATGGTACCCTTTTGGTAAATGCGTCGTGTCGGGCCGCGTTGCATGCAGCGATCCCCGTCCCGATGCCAAGGATAGGGCGGCATGGCTGAGAAGAAAGAGACCACGCCAGAAGTTGCGGCATCAGCAGCGCCAAAGCGCCGCGCGCGGCATTGGCGTATCGGTCACGCTTTGGTGTCGCTCTGTGCCGGTCTTGTCGCCATTGGCATTGTCATCG
>CAWUIP010000122.1:0-9826 GCA_963922415.1 uncultured Aliishimia sp.
GGGTGAGAGGCTGACAACGACCCAAGCGGGTCTCGTTACGGCTGCTTCCTTCCGGACCTGACCGGGTTGGCGAGGTGCCTGCCCGCGCCAACCTCTCGACTGGTGTACATAGAACGTAAGCGCCGGTGTTGCAAGGTCACAAGGTTAGGGGAATGCGCACAAATCCAGACCCTTGCAACTGCGGTACGCCCGGTTTGAACGCTGCAACTTGATCGAGGTACGTCAAGCCGCCAGGGCCTGTTTCCAGCCAACACCGCAACCCCTTTGCTTTGGGCGCGAACCGCCAAGCAGCGGGTTCCGGGGGCGGGTGGTTGCCTTCGAGGTAGCGCATCAGGGCCTCGCGTTCCGACAGTCGCGGCCTCAGGACGGCGCGATCAGGTGAGAGGCCAGGAAACCGGCCGCCGCCGCAGGAACGATAGCTGTTCACGGCAAGCAAGAACCGCATATCCGGCAAAACGGCAGCGCCGTTATACGTCAAGTTCGCGACCCGCGCGCCAGCCGGTTGCACGGCATCGGTCGCAGGGTCGTGGATGCTTGGCTGCGTCGGATCAATGTCAAAGCTGACGCCATGTATGATGTCAAAATCAAAGCTTGGTGCATCGCTGCGTAGCAGAGGGCCAGGTTTATCTGGGTCAATGACGGCGAACTGGCTTACCGATTTTTCCAACCATGCGGCCACTTCGGCGCCGGTGACGTCAATGGCCCACACCATGTTGCTAAAAATCGTTAGCTGCGCCAAGTCCCGCCCTGATAGCTCGCCCGCCGGCACATCTGTGTAGTTCCAAGGGCCGCCGCGTCCTCCGCAGCGGGTTGGCGCCACCACAGAGAGCAGCGGAAGGCGCTCAAACTCGGTGCCTTGTCGCGCCGCGTCGATGGCCTTGGCCTGCGCGTCCGCCAGCAGCGCCATGGCAGCGTTTGGCTGCACCTGCGCAAAATATGTGTGGAGAGGCTTTGTGGTATGCCCAACGACACGATCCAGCGAGCGGCGCGTCGCGCAATGTGCAGGTTCCGCAGCTTTTACGGTTGGAGATATGACTATGCCGGTTTTACGGGCCGGGGCGATCCACCCGCTTCCGCGCCGCAGGCTCCAGACTCCGGTCTCGTCGCGCTCGATATCCAGGTCAATGCAGCCCAAAAACGCACCAGCAAAGCCAGGCATAACGGTCGGCACGCCGTGTAAGGTCCCTTTCTCCAAATTCGCTGGCGCATGATCTTTGTAATCGTCGCTTGGGAAGACTTTGTGAATGTGTCCGCCAATAAGTGCATCAATTTCGCCGCTGGCAGCCAGATCGTCGAGCGCGTCCTCACCTGGTTTGTTGCCAATACCTGTATGGGCCAACGCCACAACGATATCAGCACCAGCGGACCGCACTTCACGGGCTGCTGCCTGCGCCGCGCTAACCATGTCATCAATCGAAATCGTCCCGCCCAGGTGCGGATAGCTCCACTCGACCGTGCGCGGCGGCAAGACAGAGATGATGCCGATTGTGACCTGACCGCGTTTTAGCAGTGCATGTGGAACCAACCAATTTCGAGGATCTTTGAGACGCAAATTGGAAGAAATGAGCGGTGCGGCCAGTGATGTTGCGAACCGCCCCAGGTACTCAATGCCATAGTCAAGATCGTGGTTGCCGACGCCCATCGCATCGTACTCAAGATCGTTCATGACCTGTGACACTGGGTGCGGGGCGTCCACGTCGTTCGTGCTTGTGAGGTGCGTCGCCAAAGGCGTGCCTTGCAACATATCGCCGTTGTCCAATAGCAGCGTGCGCCGCGGTGGATCCTCTGCACTGGCGCTGCGTCTAAGGTCTGCAATCGTATAAGACAGGCTGCTCAGACTTGCTCCGAATGCGGGCGCATCGGAAAAGTAGTCGAACGCCACAATATTCATGTGCACATCGCTGGTCGCCAGGATGCGAAGGTGTTCAGTCGAGGGCACAGAGGTCAGCATGATTTGATCCTCACGTGTTACGCAACCACAAATTGATCGAAAAGGGAAACAAAAACCGCCATAAGTTGAGTCGTTCAAACGCGACACATTGCGCATTCGCGCTTTGCGTGCAAGATCACAAATGGACCGGGCGGAGAGATTTATGAAACATGCAGAGGCCGTGACGTTTGGCGGCTCAAGCTTGGATCGCGCAGCAGAGCTGCGCGCTGACGCGGATGGGTTGTCAGCAGCAAAAGCTTCTTCGGATGCGCGCGTCATCATCTTGTGGCGTGGCAAAATACTTATAGACAAAGAGCGACCAGCGCGGGTCATGCGCCTTCCCGTGTCGCACCCAATTTTGTCTGATGCTGACACGGATATGATTTTTCTAGGCCGGGAAGGTCCGGCCCCGATTTTTGCTGCGTGTATCGACAAGTGGACAGCTGACGGCCAGGACTTGTCAGATATCCAAAAGTTTTTGGACCCCTCCGAACAGGCGCACCCAGCCGTAGAGGCAACACAGGTTTTCGCAGAGCTCAGACGCGTGATGACTTGGCTGTCACCGCGCGATGCGGAACTGGCGGCCACCGCCCGCGCACTCTTCGAGTGGCACCGCACACACATGTTTTGCGCGCGGTGTGGGGCACGGTCTGACATGGTCATGGCGGGGTGGCAGCGCGATTGCCCAGCCTGCAACAGCCACCATTTTCCGCGTACGGATCCGGTGGTCATCATGCTGATTACGCATGGGAATTCTGTTTTGCTGGGACGGTCTCCGGGATGGCCGGACGGAATGTATTCGCTGCTTGCCGGGTTTGTTGAACCAGGCGAAACACTCGAGGCGGCTGTTCGACGTGAGACGTGGGAAGAGGCTAGCATCAAAGTGGGCGAGGTCAGCTATCTCGCGTCGCAGCCCTGGCCTTTTCCGGCTTCGTTGATGTTTGGATGCAGAGGCACAGCGCTCAACACTGATATCCAAATTGACCCCAACGAGATCGAAGATGCCATTTGGGTAACCCGCGAAGACGTGATGCAAGCCATGGCCGGGGAACATCAATTCCTGATGCCCGCGCGCAAAGGCGCGATTGCACACTTTTTGCTGCAGAATTGGGTTGCTGACACACTCGACTGAAACATATCTGAGCCGAAGAAACGCGGGCAAGCAGAATGAAGTTTTCGACCAAAGAAGATATCGAAGCGCCGATCGAGGCCGTGTTTGATGCTGTCTCTCAGTTTGCGATTTTCGAACGCGCTGCAATCCGGCGCGGTGCGGATGTGCAACGGGTGGATGCGCTCGCGGAACCGGGCGTCGGCATGTCCTGGGACGCGCAATTCAAGCTTCGGGGACGCGATAGGAAGCTTACAGTGCGTGTGATTGAATTTGAAAAACCAACGCGTATTGCTGCCCAAGCAACCTCGCCGGGCATGATCGGGCGGTTCGAAATTGACCTGATCGGCCTGTCGCGCACGCGGACCCGGATGGCCGTGGCGCTTGACGTCCAGCCGCAGACGTTGTCGGCGCGGCTGTTCGTCCAGTCGTTGCGGCTTGCAAAGAGCACGCTGACAAAGCGATTCAAGTTGCGTGTGGCGGAGTATGCAAAAGACATAGAGGACCGCTACGCATCATCTGCCTAGCTCACTTTGCGGTCGGGACATGGACCCGATTGACATGACCCATTTTGCGACCGGCTTTGACTTCGTCCTTACCATAAAGGTGCAGCCGGGCGGCGCTGTCTCGTGCAAGGGCTGCGACCTTGTCAAGGTCGTGGCCGATGAGGTTTTCCATCTCAACATCGGCGAACCGTCTCCCGTCGCCCAATGGCCAGCCAGCAATGGCACGTATATGTTGCTCGAACTGGTCAACGGTGCAGCCATCTTGAGTCCAATGGCCCGAATTGTGGACGCGTGGGGCAATTTCGTTCACGACGAGTCCCTGCCGCGTCACGAATAGTTCGACGCCCATTACGCCGACATAATCAAGCGCATTCAGAATTTTGCCCGCTAGAAGCACTGCGTCCATCTGTGTGCCGGTGCTGATGGCCGCAGGGACTTTAGTGCGGCGCAAAATGCCCTCCTGATGGACGTTCTCGCCGGGGTCAAAACAGGCAACCGACCCATCTTGGCCACGCGCCGCGATCACAGATATCTCACGCTCAAAGGGGACAAATCCTTCTAAAATGGCAGGCGCGGATTGGAGCGCCTCGAGAGCATCCGTCGCCTCTTCACGTGCATTTATCCGAATTTGTCCTTTGCCATCATACCCAAACCGGCGCGTTTTCAGGATTGCAGGGGTCCCGATGTCACGAAGCGCAGCATCAAGGTCGGCTGCGGTGGTCACGTCGGCATAGGGCGCTGTCGCAAGGCCGAGCGATTGTAAGAAGTCTTTTTCCGTCAGTCGATCTTGTGACACACGCAGCGTGTCGTGGTTCGGATAAAGCGGCTTTTGTGCGGCCAGCGTGATGAGTGCCTCGGCCGGAATGTTCTCAAACTCGTATGTGACGACGTCTACGGCCGCAGCAAACTGGGTCAGAGCTGCGGCGTCGGCGTAGTCTGCTGTCGTCACACGATGGGCCACATGCCCTGCAGGGGGGGCGGTTCCCGGATCAAAGACGTGAGTTTTGTAGCCCAATCGGCTCGCGGCGACGGACAGCATGCGTCCCAATTGACCGCCGCCCAAGATGCCAATCGTTGCCCCCGGCGCTAAGGTTTCAGTCATCTTGCGGTCTTTCTGGGATAGAGGCTGACAAGGCTGCGCGCCAGGCATTCAAACGTTCCGCAACACCTGTGTCCTGCAATGCCAAGATCCCCGCCGCCATAAGACCCGCATTGCTGGCACCCGCGCTTCCGATTGCCATTGTCGCCACCGGGTATCCCCGGGGCATTTGCACAATTGAGTAGAGCGAATCGACGCCAGACAGGGCTTTCGTCTGAATTGGAACACCGATGACAGGAAGTCGCGTCTTTGACGCAATCATGCCAGGCAAGTGTGCAGCACCGCCTGCGCCCGCGATGATCACTTGCAAGCCACGGTCTATGGCGCTGGCCCCGTAGTCCCAAAGCCTGTCCGGCGTTCGGTGCGCCGAGACGATGCGCGCGTCATAAGTGACCTCCAGCGCATCCAGAAGAGAAGCGGCCTCTTTCATCGTGGGCCAATCCGATTGGCTTCCCATGATAATCGCGACGGAAGGGTGAGACATTAGCGCAGGCTCCATAACGTGTGGAGCGGCACACTATAATCAGCGCAAGCACCTACGCAATGATGTCTGGCGTCAAACGGTCTTCGATGATGGCTATGCGATCTTTTAGTTGCAGTTTCTTTTTCTTGAGACGCTGCAACGTGATCTGATCGAAGGTCCCAGTTTGTTGAAGTGCGCGAATGGCGTCGTCCAAATCACGATGCTCCGACCGAAACACCTCGAGCTCCACGCGAAGCACGTCGTCGGTTTTCATCGAAAGGTCTGTTGGCGCGTTCATAGGGACTTGAGCAGAAAATACAGTTGCTTGACGTATACCGTGCAAAGGTTAACAGAGCTAGACCTTGCGGCCCACAACGTTAATCCCCATCTTCTCTACAAACGGTCGCCGAACTTGGGGCCGCCATCCGCACTGTCGCTTAACCAAGGACGTGTTCATATGACGAAAATTACCCTCGCATACCCGCATATGCTGGGCTTTGAACAACTGGAACGTCTGCTGGAACGCACCGCGAAATCCAGTGATGGCTACCCGCCGTTCAATATCGAACAGACTTCTGACTATGCCTTTCGGATTACCCTTGCGGTCGCTGGATTTTCACAGAGCGACTTGGCGATCACTGTCGAGGACCGACAACTGGTGATCCGCGGCCGGCAGCATGACGACACCGAAGGCCGCGTGTTTTTGCACCGCGGGATTGCTGGGCGCCAATTCCAGCGCAGTTTTGTTTTGGCAGACGGCGTTGAAGTCTCTGCTGCAGAATTGGAAAATGGACTGCTTCATGTCGATCTGACCCAGGCCCGGCCTGAAACCGTTGTACAAACCATCCAGATCAACACCGGCAAGAAAGGATAAGGCTATGCAAACCCCTTACGATTTTGGAGCCGAGGACGCGCGTGTCGTGTATGTGAAGACTGTTGCCGTTGCGAACCTGCCGCACGACGTGCAGGCGCAGGCGGATGGGCGCGCGTACATATACGCGGTTCATGACGGCGAAGGACAGCAACTCGCCTTAGTGTCTGAGCGCGCGCTGGCGTTCGCCTTGGCGCGCCAGCACGACTATCAACCCGTTGCGGTGCACTAGGTTAGTGTGACCCAGCCACGCGGAATTTTATTTGACTGGGTTGATGCGTTTTCGGCTCAGCCTTTCGGCGGCAATGGATGTGCGGTTCTTCACAATGCCGCGCATCTGGATGCCGAGACATGCAAGAGCGTCGTTCGAGAAACGTCACTTGTGGAATGCACGTTCACTGGTCCGTCAGAATGCGCTGATTGGCGCGTGCGATATTTTCTGGCGCGCCAGGAAATTCCATTTGCAGGCCACCCAACATTAGCGACGGCGGCCGCTTTGCGCGCACGAGGGTTCATTTCTGACGGCCCGGTGGTGTTCGAGACAGGCGCCGGGCTCATCCATGTGATGGTCGACGGTAATGACATCTCAATGATGCAAGTCGCGCCGACATTCGGAGCAAAGGTGCCTGCAGACGTCGTGGCCGCTGCAATCGGCTTGGATCCCAGTGCGATCGCATCGGATCCACAGATTGTCTCGACAGGTTTGCCCTTTTGCGTCACGCCCCTCGTATCAAAAGAGGCGCTCCTGAGCGCGAAACTCGTGCCAGACGGGATGCGCGCCTATTTTGACGTGATCGGCGTGGAAGGAACGGATCTGTTGGAGCCGTTCCTCTTTACCCAAACTGGTGCGACGGC
Organism: uncultured Aliishimia sp.; assembly: GCA_963922415.1. Lineage (GTDB taxonomy): Bacteria > Pseudomonadota > Alphaproteobacteria > Rhodobacterales > Rhodobacteraceae > Aliishimia. The sequence goes on from CAWUIP010000122.1 coordinate 6,833, forward strand.
GGAGGGCGATACGTTTGCGCGGCTGTTGCTGATGCCTCCTAATCCGGCCGAAGATCCGTTCACCGGGTCCGCAACGGGCGCGATGGCATCATATTTGTGGTCCAAGGGCCTGATCGATCGCCCACATTTCGTCGCAGAGCAAGGGCATGGTATGGGCCGGCCTGGCAGGGCGCGCGTTGAGGTTCTTGGGCCCCGCGACGCGATTGAAGGCGTGCGCCTAAGCGGTTCAGCCTATGTGCTTATGTCCGGGGAGATTTTTGTCGCACCCCAGACCGATCTCTAGTCGTTGTCCGCAATCCCCGCGCCGGCCCCGGACAGGCGAGAGGCTTCGCTGGCCGGCACATAGGTTTTCCCAGCGAGCGGTGTCAAAAATGCGACGAGCCTGTCAGGTACGTCTATGCGCGCAGGGGCCCCAGGTTGCACGACTTTCTCTGTCCGTAGCGTAGAATAGGTCTGAGATAGGCCATCGACAGGGTCCAAGGATGCGGCAAAGGGCAGAGTTTGGATCGGACCTCCGGGAAGCTCGTTTAAAGCAGTCTGTAAAGCCTTAGGATCGCGACCGGCCGTCAAATGCGCCACTGTCGCGCGACCAAAATGCGCAGCTTGCGCAGCATGAGCGCCCGCGCCCCGGGCCGCGAGCCGTGCAAGGTCGCGTAATTCGGTCGCGGACATTAGCATCCCGCCAACACTGTGCACCACCAAGACTGCTTCGTAGGCTCTCCCAAGTCCTCGGCCAGCGGAGCGCCTTGTGCCAGTGTCACCCGCGTCCAAAGGTCGGACTTGGGGTCAAACTTCGCTGCACCAAAAAGACTTAGTTTTGATCGTAGCATGTCGATTGGTCTGCAATTGGCGTCGATCAGGTTCCCACGTACTTCAGAATACGGATGAGCGCGCGCTATTTGTACGCGCTCCACTGCCAAAAGGTGCTCTGGGTGGCGCGTCAAAAAAGCTGCCAGCGGCTCGGGGTCGTCCGGCAAATCCCGCGCAAGGGCCGCAATGCGACGCCCGATGTCCAGCGGGCTCTCCAACTCTGCGCCGGGCTCTTGGTACCGCTGGCCAAGCCTAGGTTCACGTTTTTCTTCGGACACGTACCAAAACTGCGCCGAAGCTGTCTTGTCGTCGTAGTCGATGCCTAAGGCCCAGTCGAATTGGGTCGCTAGCGCAGCCCGGAGCGCATCAGTGTCTTCGAACGTTTCGTTTGGCGCACCAAACGGATCCGTTAAGCATTCTGCCAATCCGTCGACCAGATCGCCGAATGGTTCCAACATCAAAGCCAAGAGGAGTTCCTGCGTCTCAATGCTCAGTCGCTGACCGGCTTGCCATAAAGCCTCCATTGCATATGGCGCCTGCAAGGCAGCGTCTGCCAAATGCGACGATAGGCCGGGCCAGTCTTTGCGCAGCGCATGGATTGCGGCTTGTGCGCCAACGTCTGCGACGTTCCATTGCTCCAAATGCGCGCCTGCTCTTTCGTAATGCGCTTGAAGTGACGCGATGTGTTCGACCGTAAGGTGCGGCACCGCCCGCACCCGCGCCAGCGCCGTCTCCCGCACCATCATCCAATTGTTCAAAAGGACCGGATGCGTCACCAAAAATGGCGCCATGCCCAGTCCGGTCGCATTGCCGATCCCGAGGTGCCGTTTCAGGTCCGGCTCAAGGCCCGCTCCTGCGACATGCTCCAATAGATCATGTGTGAAATGCCGGATCAGCCAAACCGTCAGCATCTCGGCCATGAAAGACATCTCAAATCCGGCGCGCCCCGCATAAAGCGCGCGATCCGCGATGCCGAACTTGCCGTTGCCGTAGACCGCTGTGGTGCGCATCAAATAACCGACATCGTTCACGAATGCCGGGTCAGGCTGCGCACCGCTGCGCAATCGCTCCACGCAGTGGGACCACAAACGCACAGATTTGTTGGCACGGCTGAGAACCAGGTCCTTCTCGGTAAACCGTCCCGCCTCTTGCAATGGGGCCGCCGCAGCAATGCGGTCAATCTCCGCGGTGCTGGGCACCCCATCATAAAGGACAAAGGCCGCGTCCCAAGCTGTCGCGATCACCCGATCCGACCGCGCCTCGGGGGCGAGGTCTTGTGAGAGCGCCACCAGCGCATAGGGGCGCCCAAAAAGTTCCAGCGTGTAAACCGCGCGCCCATGGCCATCGGTATCCATCTGCCACAGGTGGCGCTGCGGCGGCGTTCCGTGCTGTGCAAGCGCTCGGGTCAAAACGCGCAAAAAAGACAGGCGGGTCGGGAACATCGCGCCCAGGCGGCGCAACTGCATGACGTCGCACGGCGCGCGGAGTTCGGCGGCAGGTGGGGCGACGAAGTCTTTCATGCAGGGCCAAAGCTCTCTTTGTAAAACCGCAGCCAGTTGCCGCCCATAAGGGCATCAACATCTGCATCTGAGAAGCCGACCGTGCGCAACCCGGCCCGCACATTGGCCCAGTCGCGATTGTCCTGGAACCAATCGGGCATCGGCGGAAAGCCCGGTGCGGCGGCAGAGCCTTCACCGAAGTCCATCGCCTTGGTCCAACGCCCCACGCGCATCCATTCTACCACACTGTCCGGTTGGTCCTGGCACAGGTCTGACCCCAGCCCCAGGTGCGCCACGCCGTAGCGGTTGGCAGCCTCCGCGATCATCTCGCAAAATTGGGCCAAGGTGCAGGCCGACCCGCCCGCCAAGTGATGGGGATAGAGCGAAAACCCAAGCATCCCGCCCCGTGCGGTCAGCGCTTTCAGGACGTCATCTGATTTGTTGCGCAACGCTGGGTGCCACCAGGCCGGGTTTGCGTGGGTGATCGCAATAGGGCGCGACGACAGGTCAATCGCTTCACGGGTCGAGCGCTCTGCCGAGTGGCTCATATCGAGCACCAGGCCCACGCGGTTCATCTCTGCGACCACGGCGCGGCCCATCCGCGTCAGGCCTGGGTCTTCCGCCTCGTAACAGCCCGTCGCCAAAAGCGATTGGTTGTTATAGGTCAGTTGCATGAACCGCACGC
>CAWUIP010000123.1:0-9805 GCA_963922415.1 uncultured Aliishimia sp.
CCGAAGACACCCATGAAGATCTGCTGATCGACCTGAAGGTTGACCGGACCCACCGTTACTGGGGGACCTGGAAGTTCGAGCTTGAGGAATACGGCGTTGGCAAGAAGTACCCGCGCTCTGGCCGCGAGCATTGGGGCAGCCTCTTCGGCACGAAGCCTCTCGACTACGCGGGCAAGTACTGGGGGTCGTTCCTAGGCCATCCGCTGATGTCGGCCGGCAAGCACTGGGGCTCGTTCATGGGCCCACCTCTGACGGGGGCCGGCAAGTATTGGGGCTCGTTCATCGGCCATCCTCTGAAAGGGGCCGGTAAGTACTGGGGATCCTTCTTTGCCCATCCACTGAAAGGGGCTGGCAAATATTGGGGCACGATTGCGTATGACCCGATCCTGCGCAGCCACCCGCATATGGGATCGTTCCTGATTTCGCCCTTGGGATCTTATAAGTCAAAATAGGGCGCACAGCCCTTGTCTGAGACTTTTGAGCCGCCCTGGCACATGCGCTTTGGGCGGTTCTTTTATGCCTTGAAGCTCACAGATGCGCCGCCGCACGCCATCTTGTCCGTGGCGCGATCAAATCGAAGATAGGCCAATGCATGTTCGCCTGCGCGGGTCAAAAGCGTACCGACAGGCTTTCCATCTTGCGTAATAGCATCGCCTGTTTCGGCGTCTCCAGTGATCTGTACCTGCGCCAGCCCCTTGCGGAGCGTCGCTTTGTGTTTCATCCGCGCTGTGACCTCTTGCCCGACATAGCAGCCTTTCCGAAAATCGACGCCGTTCAAAGCCTCGAAGTTGTGTTCCAGGATGTAGCTGTCTGGTGTGAGTTCTGCGCCCGTTTCGGGGACAAGGTTGGCCACGCGGAGCGCGTCCCAGTCCACATCGTCGGCGCCCGCCTCTTCGGTCCGCCATGCGCGCCAGCCCAAATCCGGGTGGCGTGGATCTGTCCAGCCGTCGTCCGGCGCTGCGCCCAAGCCCCGATGTAAGTGCAGATCCGCCAGCGACATCGCAACATCCGCTCGCAATTTGTACATGCGCAGCCGGTGAAGAAGCGGCGCGGCAATGTCGCTTGCCACGTCCAGGTAAAGCGCATCTTCATCTGCGAAGACAAAGAAGTCCGCCAAGTACTTGCCCTGCGGTGATAGAAGTGCCGCGTAGATGGGCCCTTCGGTCAGTTTGTCCACGTCATTCGTGATAAGACCCTGCAAAAAGCTGTGCGCATCTTTGCCTTGAAGCTGAATGAGCTGCCGGTTTGTCACGTCATTCTCCTTGTTCGGATTCGAACAGTTCTACACTTCGCTGTATCTGGCAGATATAGCCATCACCTGACTGCGGTCAAAGAGGCGTATGCATGGCAGCACCAATATCAGTGATCATCCCAACTTTGAATGCAGCCGCGTCCCTACCGGGCGCGTTTGCGTCCCTGATGGAGGGGGTCGAAGCAGGATTGGTACGCGAAGTCATTGTCACAGACGGCGGATCGGACGATGACACAGCAATGCTTGCCGAAACGGTAGGTGCGCGGGTCGTCACCGCGCCGCCGTCGCGCGGGGGACAGTTGCGGCGCGGCTGCGCGCAGGCACAGGGCGACTGGTTGCTGGTGCTGCACGCCGATACGCAGCTTGCGGCAGGGTGGACGGATGCAGTCAAGGCCGCGATGGCAGACCGGGAGGTCGCGTATTGGGGCTATTTGCAGTTTGACCAAGGGGGACGGGCCGTGGCGGCTTGGGCGAACCTGCGCAGCAAAGTTCTTGGTCTTCCTTACGGGGATCAAAGTCTGTTCCTGTCGCAGAGGCTTTACGCGCAGGTCGGCGGCTACCCCGATCAGCCGATCATGGAGGATGTGGCCCTGGCGCGCGCGCTGCGCGGGCGGTTGCAGCCTGCAGGCCATGTTGCCGTGACGAGTTCCGCCAAGTATCGCGCGCAAGGGTGGGTCACGCGCGGGGCGCGCAATCTCTTTTTGTTGGCGCGCTATTTTTTGGGCGCTGATCCGCGCGACCTGGCCAAGGCTTATGCGCGCGCGGGGCGGCGCGATGCCTCAAAGTCTGCCTGAATTTCTGCGTCGTCATATGCGTCGCGGACCCAGTCCTCGAAGGGCAGGTGGCGTTCCTTGCAGGCGGCCTCGTAGCGGTCGATGATGTGGTCCATCACCCCCGCCGTTGTCCACTTGAAGTGGATAAACCGGATGGAAAAGTGGCGGCGGGCCTTGGCCACTGAGGCGTTCGTGCAGACCAGTTCATAGATGGCGGCTGCAAGCGACGTGCGGTCAGCGCCGGACTTGCAGTGCATCAGAAAGGGGGCCTGAGCCGTGCGCAGAGTTTCGACGAGGGTCAGTAAAACCTTCTTCTCCGGCGCATGCCGCGCGGAGAGGTACGGAACGTCAATCAATTCAAGACCAAGGGCGGCGCAAGCTTCGACTTCGAACTGATGCGGCGGCATCCCGGAGGGGCCGCGCAAGTTGATGATCGTCGTGATGCCGCGCTGGGCATATTGGGCCAAGCGGGCCGGGCTTGGCTGATTGGCGCGGTAGACCCCAGGGGCGAGTTCCTCGAAGTTCCGCCAGAAACTGCGGAGAAACCCATGGTCATACACCATCAAATAGACCCACGCCGCCCTGCGCGCGCCCGGAGCGGTGAGGTCGCGCGATTGTTCGACAAGGCGGTCTTTGTGGCGGCGAAGCCATTCGGCTGGGGACATTATGCGCGGACATCTCGTTGCGGCAGGTCGCGCCCCAATACGGAACTGTTGGCACAGCGGCAAGATCTTGGTGGGTCTCTTGCTGCGCTGGGCACGCAGCGTTAACCATTGGGGCCATGACACATGCCCGCCTAACCCCGCTTGCGCAATCGCTCCCTGCCGCCGTCCCGTTTGTGGGCCCTGAAGCGCAAGAGCGCGCCTTGGGGCAGCCCTTTGTGGCGCGCCTTGGGGCCAATGAAAGCGTGTTTGGCCCCTCGCCGCGCGCGATAGACGCGCTGTCGGCGGCAGATCATTGGAAATATGGCGATCCAGAGAGCCATGATTTGCGAGCAGCTTTGGCGGCGCATCTGGGCACGACCCCCGATCACATTGTTGTGGGCGAAGGCATTGATGGGCTTTTGGGATATTTGGTGCGGCTCACGGTTGGGCCTGGCGAAGCGGTTGTGACCTCGGATGGGGCCTATCCGACATTCAACTACCATGTGGCGGGCTTTGGCGGTGTTCTGCACAAGCTGCCGTATGATCACGCCGATCGCGAAGACCTGCCCGCGCTCTTTGCGCGCGCGGCAGAGGTGGATGCCAAGCTGGTCTATCTTGCGAATCCCGACAACCCGATGGGCACCTCTTGGTCCGGCCAAGAAATTGCGCGCGCGATGGAGGCGCTGCCACAGGGAACGCTACTGGTTCTGGACGAAGCCTATTTGGAAACTGCGCCATCGGGCACCTCGCCGGATCTGCCTTGGGCCGACCCCCGCCTGCTGCGATTGCGCACGTTTTCCAAGGCTTATGGTCTTGCCGGTGCGCGGGTCGGTTATGCCGTTGGTGCACCAGATCTCATCACCGCCTTCAACAAGATCCGCAATCACTTTGGCATGACGCGCGGTGCGCAAGCGGCCGCCCTTGCTGCCCTCGAGGATGTCACTTGGCTGAACCACGTGCGTCAGCAGGTCGAAACGTCGCGTGCGCAGATTGCTGACATCGCCGGCGAAGCTGGTCTGACGCCGTTGTCCTCGGCCACAAATTTCGTTGCCATCGACTGTGGTCGGGACGGCGCGTTTGCAAAAGCCGTTTTGGAGGCGTTGATCGCGCAGCAGATCTTTGTGCGCATGCCGTTTGTGGCGCCGCAAAACCGCTGTATCCGGGTGAGTTGCGGGGCAGCAAGCGACATGGAGGCCTTCGCCAAGGGCCTGCGCAAGGCGCTTGCGGATTTGCGTTAGGAGTGCCACCCTCACAGCAATTGCGTTTAAACTTGGGTTAACCTTTTGAAGGCAAAGAGCGCATATGGAGAATGACGCCCCAAAGAGTGCCCCGGATTACAAGCAGGCCTGCGTGGTCATGTTTGGTGTGAACATCCTTTGGATATTCACGGCGATTTGGGCGATCTGGGGATTGGTCTTCGTTGTGATGCTGGGTGCTGTCATCAATCACGTAATGACACGCCTCCACCTGCGCGCCTGCGCGATTGAGGCTGAAAAAACCGCGAAATACGGCAGGCCGCGCGACTAGGCCATCTTCCTATGGCACCCCCAAGGGGGCGGTGCGTTGCGAACGCACCCTACGGGTCTACCGGCGTGGCAATCACCTTCGCCGCTGCCGCCAAAGCGCCGTTGCCGATGGGCACATTCAGATGTCGCATCCCGGCCTCCAGACCGCCCAAAAGCCCCATAACCATATGCCCATTCAGGTGCCCCATATGCCCGAGCCGGAAGAAATCCGCGCCCCGGGGATCGCCTGGTTCGGCCATGCCAAGCCCGATGCCGAGGGTCAACGACAGTTCCCGCTCGGTCCAGGCGCGCAAAGCACCTGCCTGTCCATCCGCGAGGCGCAGCGCGGTGACGGCGTGGCTGCGATGATCGGGGTCCGCCACGTTCATCGCCAGGGCCCCCCCGTCGCTCCACACATCACAGGCCGCCCAAATAGCGCGTGCCAGTTGGCGGTGGCGGGCCCAGACCGCCTCCATCCCTTCGGCCATCAACATATCCAGCGCTGTGCGCAGCCCGTACAGGTGATGCGTCGGCGCTGTCCCGCACCAGTACTGAAAAAATTGCTCTGGATCGCTGCGAGGGGCCCAATCCCAATAGCGGCTGACTAGGGCAATCTTCGTACGCACCTCGGCCGCCTTGTCGCTGAAAAAGACAAAGGCCATGCCAGGGGGCACCATAAGACCCTTTTGACTGCCTGCCACCATCACGTCGACGCCCCAGGCATCCATTTCGAACGTGTCGCAGCCAAGAGAGGCGATGCAATCCGCCATTAGAAGGGCCGGGTGATCTTCTGTATCCAGGGCTCCCCGCAGGGCCGCGATATCGTTGCGGACCGAGGTCGAGGTGTCCACATGCACGGCCAAAACAGCTTTGATCTTGTGGTCTTTGTCGGCGGCCAGTGCAGCCGCCACCGCCCCTGGGTCAATCGGGGTTTGCTTGCCGAAATCAAGGATCTGCACCTCAGCACCGATCCCAGTCGCCATATCGGCCCAGCCATGCCCAAACCGGCCCGTACACGGAACCAGCACTGTGTCGCCTGGGGCGATGGTATTGGCCAAGGCGGCTTCCCACGCGGCGTGCCCATTGCCGATATACATCGCAACGTGCCCGTCCGTCCGCGCCACACGCTTGAGATCTGGCACCAGCGTCGCCGCCAAGTCGACGAGCGCGCCTTCATAAATGTTGGGCGCTCCGCGATGCATTGCTTGCAAAACGGCGTCTGGCATGACGGAGGGGCCAGGGATGGCCAAGTAATCGCGTCCAGGCATTCAAGTCTCCACGAAAGGTCTGCCGTGCAACCTATCTGCGCGAAGGCGCGCGTCAATCGGATGCGGCGTTACGCGTCAGGTCGGGTCAGAATAAATGTTGCAGCGCCCGCCATGCAGACGAACTGGAGCGCTAAGACCCAATACGCGAGGCCTAGTGCCGCCGAAAGTCCCAAGGCTGCGGCCATCGCGATGAGGGCCATGCGCTTGGCGCGTGGCGCGATCGAGCCGGTCGCCTGCCAGTTCTCGATCATCGGTCCAAACCGGCGGTGTCCCAAAAGCCAGATGCGCAGACGCGGTGACCCTTTGCCAAAGCAAAACGCCGCGAGCAGCACCAGCGGAGTGGTCGGTAACACCGGCAAGAAGATCCCAATGATGCCAATCGCGAGCGACAAAAGCCCGGCAAGGGTCCACAGAAGGTTTGGACGTGGCGTGGTTTCGGCGGCCATGCTTGGAAGATAGGTGGTCCTTGGTCTTGGGCAATGCAGCGCCTGCCGTGTGGCCCCGTGATGCCTCTGACCCCACGTTTTGCTGGCCAGCCGCGGGCGTTTGCGATCATCTAGCCCCGACCAAGGAGACCACAGCATGACCGAGATTGATCCAAGCCGGGTACAAGTGACGTTCGAAAACCACATCGCGCATGTGCGGCTTACACGGGCGGACAAGATGAACGCCGTCGATCAGGCGATGATCGATGCCATCATCGCAGCGGGTCAGCTTGTGTCGGAAAGCAATGCACGCGTGTGTATCCTGTCGGGCGAAGGACGCGCGTTCTGCGCCGGCATCGACATAACAAGCCTTGGGACAATGGCCGGGGGGGATCCTGCCGAGATCTTAGAGCCGCGGACCCATGGCAATGGTACAACCAATCAATGGCAAGAGGTTGCCATGGTCTGGGCGCGCGCGCCGATGCCTGTGATCGCAGCCCTGCATGGGGCAGTTTACGGCGCGGGGTGCCAACTGGCCCTGGGGGCCGATATTCGAATCGCAGGGCCAGATGTAAAAATGGCCGTGATGGAGATGAAGTGGGGTATTGTGCCAGACATGGGCGGGATGGTCTTGTTGCCACGTCTGGTCGCGTCGGACGTGTTGCGAAAATTGACCTACACCGCTGCGCCCATTGACGCAGCGGAGGCGGCGCGCATTGGTTTGGCCACAGAATGCGCCGAGGACCCATTGGCAGCAGCGCAAGCGCTGGCTGAAGCGATCGCACTTAAGTCTCCGTCGGCGATAAGAGCTGCTAAAGAGCTGATATCTTTTGCGGAAAGTGGGGCTTCGGAAACGCGAGTTCTTTTGGAAGAAAGCCGTGTGCAAGGACAGCTCATCGGCAGGCCGCACCAAATGGAAGTCATCGCAGCACAGATGGGCAAGCGGGCGCCGAAATTCGATTGAAGTGTCTATCACGCGCTTTCTTTAACTGAATTTTGAACCAATTCCGCAAGGCTTCGGGCAACTCAAAAATCTAGAGGACGCCTGTGACCTTGCCCCCTTCGAACGCCGTGCGACTGTCGACACGGCGCGCCCGACAGTTTGCCAATCGTCTCAGAGGAATTCGCGCGGCCCTTGATCGCCGTGACTATGAGACAGCGTTGGCAAATGCGCAGTTCGCGTTGAGACGGTTTGAAGGCGACGCCGAGCTACATCATTGTGCAGGATGTGCTGCGCGCGCGTTGGGGCAGCACCATCTTGCGATTGATCACTTTTCTGCGGCGCGCTCTGATGCGGGGCTCGAATTAGACGCTACGCTGGAGTTAGGCGCCGTTTTGATTGACGCCGGGCGCGCGCGCGACGCTGTCAAGCTGATGTTGCAATGCGTGGTAACGAATACAGCCCATGCCGGCGCGGCGCATGGCGCAGCCTTAGCACTCTGTGCGGATGGCGATCCGCAACGTGCACTCGATTTCCATGCCAAGGCGCTGCAACTCGATCCGCGCAACTCGGCGTACCTTTCGGCACTGGGCCACACATTCTTGGATCTGTGTTTGTATTCGGACGCCTTGCAGGCATTCGACCTTGCCCTGTCGTTAGCGCCTCAGAATGTGGGCTATGCGCGCAATGTTCTGCTCTGCCATTTCCACTGCCAAAGTGAAGGCGGGCAAACAATCGCGGCTGCACTTGCGGCGCGGTTCCCGCAAGACGCGGGCGTGCGCGTGCTGCAAGCCGAACTGTTCAAAGCGGCGGATGACATGCCAGCAGCGCGTCGCGTGCTGCGGCGGGCCATCGCGCTCGCGCCGGATGATCCCGAAGTGTTGGCGCAAGTCGTTGCGAGTGAAGTGTGGCCAACCGAAGAGCTCAGCAGCCGACTTGAAGCGGCCCTACGCATCCCGGCCATGGCGCAGTCACAGAACCTGCTCTTTGCGTATGCGCACTTTCTGAGCCGATGCGGGGATGAGGCGCGCGCCTACGACGCATTTCGTAACGCCAATGCAGTCGCCAAAGCGTCTTCCACATTCGACAGTGCAGCGGAGTTCGCACGTTTTGAGGACATTAAGGCATGCGCGGTTCAGACCCAAAGGGCCGATGCTGCTCCGCCGCCGGAGGCGCCGATCCCCATTTTTGTCGTAGGCATTCCGCGGTCGGGCTCAACGCTCACTGAAAATATTCTGGGTGCACATCCCGATGTCACGCCTCTGGGTGAGATCACTGAACTCAGAAATGCCGTTCGACGCCTTCGGCGGTTGGGGCAGGGCACGTCACCCGCCGCGATGGAGCAGATCCAAAGTGACTACCTCGCATCGGCCGCGCTCTCACGCGTGCGGACCCGTTTTGCGGTCGACAAGAACCTTGGGAATTTCAGATACATCGGTCAGATTATGAACGCGTTTCCGACGGCGCGTGTTTTGCATGTTGTCCGCGATCCAAAGGCAGTTGGTTGGTCATTGTTCCAACAGTCTTTTGACGTGAAATCTGTGCCATACGCGTTCGATCCTGCCGATATCATTGAATACCACGCGGCCTATCGCCATTTGATGCAGTTTTGGTGTGACCGCTTCGGATCACGCATCCTGACAGTGGATTACGACGCTCTTACCGACGATCCGGACGTGCACATCCGTCGCCTACTCGCTGATCTGGGGTTACCTTGGCATGATGCCTGCCTGGCGCCGCACGAGGTTCAACGCCCGGTAAATACGGTGAGCCAAAGCCAAGTGACCCGAGAGATATACAAGGGTAGTTCGCAAACCTGGCGCCGGTTCGAGAGGTTTTCTGGCCATTGGCTCAGCCAGTTGCCAGACAGTTGGCGCGTGCCCGTCCGAGCGAATGCGGCATGCATTGCTGGGCTATAGCGGTGAGAATCAGCGCGCGCCGCATTTTTAGATACAGCTTTCCGTCGAAACCTATTAACGAACGCGCACAGAGTTTCGAACAAGCGAGGCCAGCGCCATGCGGATGACACAGTATTTTTTGCCCGTGCTCAAAGAGACACCGGCCGAGGCGCAGATCGTCTCGCACCGTTACATGTTGCGGGCGGGCCTGATCAAACAGCAGGCCGCTGGGATCTATGCGTGGCTGCCGATGGGCTTCAAAATCCTGCGCAAGCTGGAAAATATCGTCCATGCCGAGCAAATGCGCGCAGGACACGTGCCGATGTTGATGCCCACGCTGCAACCTGCCGATCTCTGGCAAGAGTCAGGCCGCTACGACGCTTATGGACCCGAGATGCTGCGCATCCGCGACCGGCATGACCGCGACATGCTCTATGGTCCCACCAATGAAGAGATGATCACTGACATCTTTCGGTCGAACGTGGGCAGCTACAAAGATCTTCCGCTGACGCTGTACCACATTCAGTGGAAGTTCCGTGACGAGGTCCGCCCCCGGTTCGGCGTCATGCGCGGGCGCGAGTTCTATATGAAGGACGGCTATAACTTCGACCTCACGAAGGAGGACGCGCTGCACGCCTATAACCGCCACTTGGTGAGTTACCTGCGCACCTATGAGCGCATGGGGCTGCAAGCGATCCCGATGCGCGCTGACAGTGGGCCCATCGGCGGCGATGACACGCATGAGTTTTTGGTTTTGGCAGAGACCGGCGAGTCTGAGGTGTTCTACGACAGCGCGGTCACCGATATCCGGCTTGGTGCGCGTGAGATCGACTATGCAGATCACGCGCAGTGCCGGGCAGTGATGGAAGAGTTCACAGCCCTTTATGCGCGCACTGACGAAACCCATGACGCAGCCGAGTTTGCGAAGATCCCCGCAGATCGCCAGCGCTCGGCGCGCGGGATCGAAGTGGGCCAGATTTTCTACTTTGGCACCAAATACTCCGAGCCTATGGGCGCGGTCGTCCAAGATGCTTCGGGCGCGCAAGTGCCGGTGCATATGGGCTCGCACGGGATCGGGGTCAGCCGCCTTTTGGGCGCGA
>CAWUIP010000124.1:0-9755 GCA_963922415.1 uncultured Aliishimia sp.
CGCCTTCCCCATCCGCAACGGCATCCCCATCATGCTGGTCGATGAGGCCCGGTTGCTGGATTAGGGTGGGTGTTAGCGGTAGGCTTGAAACGCAGCAGCGCTTTTCACAACAGTGCTCGCGTTGGGATAAACTGAATTAATGTTTCGGCCGTGGACAAGGTTGCATTTAGTCTACGAGCAGTAAATGACTGCTGCCAGCCCAAACGAGACATTCAATTCGAGGAGCTAGGCGCATCAGTTCCAACTGGGTGTGTGAAACCAGTGAGCAACACCTAGTTACTCCAAGACTTAAGATACTGATTCAAAATGTGGATCCGGCCGGTATGGCTCTGTTGATCATTTGTGCTTCTATTGAGCGTATCAAAGCGGGCGAGATCACGATTCAGCGCCCTTTCTCCATGCTCTTTCTGAAGTTGCCGATTTGCCTTTCGCGTCTCTTCAAAATGGATCAGAAACTCTCGCAACGCATACTTTTGTGGGTCAGCCAACTCCCGCACGAACCAATAGTAAACCGGTAAGATACCGGCAGAAGAAAGCAATGGATCTCGAGGAATAAAAATCTCTGTCAGCAGTGAAAGTGTATCGATAGTTCGGCGGCCCGCAAGTTCGAGCCGCTCGCGATCGACATCTTCTTCCTTCGCAAACTGGTCTAACACCGACTTCTTTGTCGTCGTCGGCCTACCCAAGTATTCGAAGAGAACTACTTTGGCAACTGCATTCAAATCAGCGCCTCGGGCAGTCTTAAATCGGATCACGTCCAAGAAGAACTCATGACCACTTAGCGCACGAATTAATTCTGAAACAGGGCCAACAACCGCATTTCGAATTTCAGCACCTGTTAGAGGTTTGGATTTATTCAGCCTCACAAAGATCTCGTTTATGTCGGCTTCGTCCTCAGCGAAAACGCTCATTATGTCCAGTGAGCCGTTCTCAAACTCTTCCGCCACCAGTGGGTACGACTTTCTGAGATCCTTAAGGCTCAACCTACCCAAGTTAAGTGAAGGGTCCTTGCGGAATACGAAATCTCTGTTGAGGGCTAGTTTGTTTTCAAAGAAGTCGAAGGTTGCCTCCAAGCGTTGCTTCCCATCAATAATCGCGTAAGGCAACCTAGACGTGTTCAAATCTGATTGCCCAAACTGAAAATCAGCAAGATACAGTTTTGGAACATCGAAACCATTTATTATTGAGTCGATGAGATAGCTCTTGTCATCTTGCGACCATAACCGCCCACGTCTTTGATATGGAGGACTAAAATCAATTTCATCGCGATGATTGAACCACCAGATCAGGGTCTTGGTAGAATGAGGTGCTATGCGAAGCTTTTTCATTGAGCAAACCCAAATGAGCGCTTGAGCTCTAACGAGAGGCCATGCAGGTCTGGATAAATTGTTGAGTCAGAGACTCCTTTCCTAAACAGAGATTCAGCAATGCCATCTCGATACTCTTTACCAACCACTACCTTTTGTAAGGTCTCTGCGGGGAATTCTCCCTTTCCAAAGGAACTTTCCATGGCATCAGTACTTTTGCCAAACAACGCAAACATACCTCTCTGTGCCACGATTCTGGGGCTGTTATGGGTGCCGTATATCATAACCGGCAAATTCTTGCGTTCGTCTAGCCCAGCGTCCGGGCTGTACGCCTTTACCTGTTCTCGGTTGGGATCAAGTACTCCACCGTCGTACGATATGTCACTCAATGCTCCCTGGTTCCACAATACAGGATCGAGCATCCAAAAGGCGGCATCGTCTTTTGGTTTCCCAGCTTTAGTACGAGAGCATGAGGTAAGCGCAAAATAGAGTGCAATGAAAGGGCTTTCGGTCCAGTCCAAAAGACGGGTTGGAATGCCGTAGTGCTGCATAAAGAACATGCGCTCCCAGATGTTCCGAAATTCCTGGCTTACAAACGGTGGCGATCTTTGTTCGAATACTGAGGCTAGCTTTTGCTCAACCTCATGAATGTCTTCGATCCGTCTCTTCTTCGGATGCCGAAAAATAGTGGGTGTCAACGAGTACGCGGCATTTCCAACACCGCGGTACCACGATGTATGGTGATCTTGTTGAAAGCTCTCAACAATGTTCATAATTGCAGGAAAATCCTCTGGCCTGTGCTCCTTTAAGTCTGGCATAAAAGCTAACCTCAATCACCGTGTTGGACGCAATAAGTGATGACTATCAACACATTGATTAGATTGGAAGGCGTAGCGCTTCAAGTTAGCCTGTTTGGCGGTCGCGGACAATTCTGTCTAGCATCGGCAGGCAAGATCAACAGCGGAGATGGGCCGCGCCTTGCCCGGTAGGGAACCAAAACTGTGCAGATTTGCAAAGTCCGCTTTCTGCGCGTCGCTGCCGTTAAGGCTCCACGCAGAATTACGCACTTTGGGCTCTAAGCGTACACTCGAGCCATCATGGTTCTTCGCAAAACGACTTACAGGTTCTAGCGCGGCTCTTCACGCCATTCCGACTTGGGTTTGCACGGGCCTCGTGTCGTTGGGGCGGGTGTTGAGGTGGGCGGTGAGTTGGGTTTGGAGCTTGGTATGGTTTGGGTCGTTGAAGAGGTTTTGCCGCTCGTCGGGGTCTGCGTCTAGGTCGTACATCTCGCCCGCGCCTGATTGCAGGTCGATGGTCAGTTTGTGGTGCTTGGTGCGCACGGTGCGCAGGCTGAGGGCGACGCCGGTGCGGGTGGGCAGAAGCTCCCATTCATTGAGGGCGAAGGCGCGGTCGGCGTCGGTGGTTTCGATCAGGGGGCGCAGGGTTTCTCCGTGCTGGGTTTGCAGGGCCGTCGCCGCGCCGTAGTCGTAGAAGGTCGGGCCCAGGTCCAGGGTCGAGACGGGCGCGTCGACCACTTTGTTCTGTGGCACGCCGGGGCCGCGCACGATCATGGGCACGCGCAGGAGCCCTTCGTAGTGCATGGGGCCTTTGAGGATCAGCCCGTGGTCGCCCAGCCAGTCGCCGTGGTCTGAGATGTAGATGACGATGGTGTTGTCGGCGATCCCGGCCTCCTCCAGAGCGATGAGGAGGCGGCCCACATTGTGGTCGATGAGGGCGATTTGGCCGTAGGTGTTGGCGATGATTTCGCGCAGTTGGTCATCGGTTTGGGGCGGGATGCGGCTGTAGTTTTTGCGGATTTCGGCGCCGGTTTTGTCGCCGGTGGGTTCGCTGGTCAGCACCGCTTCGTGCCACCAGGGGCGGCCTTCGAAGTTGCGGGTGCGGTGTTTGGGCAGGTCGACCTCGGCCGGGTCGTGGAGGCGGGACCAGGGTTCGGGCGCGTCGAACGGGTGGTGGGGGTCGGGGAAGCTGACCCAGGTGCAGAAGGGGTCCGCGCCGCGCCCGTGTTTGATCCAGTCAATCGCGCGGTCTGCGGTCCAGGTGGAGTTGTGCCAGGCGGTGGGCAGTTTGGAGTGCCAGGTTTGTGCGGCGCCTTTGGTGTCGCCCGCATTGGCTTGGTAGGCGGCGTTTTTGGCGTCGCCGTGTCCGTCGGCGTAGAACCAGCGTTCGTAGTGTTGGCCGTGGGGTGGCTTTTCGGGCAGGAACCAGTTGTGTCCGACGAGCATGAGTTCGACGTGGTTGAAGCCCATATAGGGGCCGTTCCAGGTGTCGGGGTAGTCGGCGGAGGATCTCAGGCATTCGGGCGTGCCGGTGGGCGCGAAGGTGTGGAAGGTGGAGAAGTGGGCCTTGCCAAAATATGAGGTGTCGTAGCCTGCGGCGGCCATCGCGCCTGCAAAGCCTTTCTCGCCAATCTCTGGGTCGAGGTCGATGCCGTTGTCGTGGACGCCGTGGGTGCGGCAGAGTTGTCCGGTGAGGATCGACGCGCGCGCCGGTTGGCAGACGACCGTGGGTGTAATGCAGTTGGAGAAGCGGGTGCCGGTGGCGGCCAGTTGGTCCAGGTGCGGTGTTTTGATGTTGCGGCCTTCAAAGCCGAAGCAGTCGGCGCGGTGCTGGTCGGCAGAGATCAGGAGGATGTTTGGGCGCGTCATGTTTGCGGCTTTCTGAGGCTGTAGAGGATGACGCCCACGGTCATCACGAGGAAGGCCAGCGCGATGGGGCTTTTGAAGAGGAAGAACGGGTCCGCGCCGGTGGCGGCAAAGGCCTGGCGGGCGGTGTCTTCAAGCTTGGCCGAGAGGATGAAGGCGATCACGAAGGGCAGGGGCGACATGCGGATCTTGCGCATGATGTAGCCCAGGATGCCAAAGCCTACAGTGATCCACACGGCGGTGAGGCTGGTTTCCTGCACGTAGATCGCGGTGAGGGTCATCAGAAAGACAATGGGCAGCAGGATGTGCTTGGGCACGCGGGCCATGATGCCGACGCCGCGCATGAACATGCCGCCGAGCGTCCAGTTCAGCCCGTTGGCGACGAACATGGTGGTGAAGAGGCCGAAGGCCAGGACCATTTCGGTGTTCGCGTCGTCGCCCGACAAGCGAAACACAGACGGGCCCGGGCTGAATCCGCCGATGCTGTCCATGGCGAGGATCAGGAAGACGGCGGCGGCGTTGCCGGGGATGCCTAGCGATAGGACGGGGATCAGATTGGCGCCAGAGACGCTGGAATTGGCGGCCTCGGTCGCGGCGATGCCTTCATTGGCGCCTTCGCCGAAGGCGGGTGCATCGGGCGCTTTGGTGCGGGCGTGGCGGGCCTTGCCGCTGGTATACCCAAGGGTCGCCGCGAGGGTGGAGCCGATGCCCGGCAGCGCGCCGATGGCGGTTCCAATGGCGGCGGAGCGACCGATAAAGGGCATCATGCGCCAGATCTCGGCCCCGGTTAGGCGGTCGCTTTGGCCCTGGCCCGCGCTTTTGGGGCTAAAGCTGGCAGTGCCATCGCGCGCGAGGTCTTCGAGGCTGCGAAACACCTCACCGATGATCAGAACGCCCAGGATCGCGGCGGCGATGGGGAAGCCTTCGGCGAGGCTGGGTGCGCCCAGGGTGAGGCGGGGATAAAAATCCTCGCCATTTGCGACCATGGCCGCCAAGAGGCCGAGGCCCATCGAGATCAGCCCCTTGCCGACCGACCGGCCAATCACGGCAGAGATGAAGGCCAGGGAGAGCAGAAGAAGGCCGGTTTTTTCGGGCAGATCCAGGTAGCTTTCCACGAGGACCGCGAGGAAAGGCGCGCAGAGGATCAGGACGATGTCGGAAAACGTATCCCCCGAGGCAGAGGCGAAATGCGCCACCTTCAGGGCCTTCTTGGCCTGGCCCTTTTGCGCCATCGGAAAGCCGTCGAGCGTGGTCATGTAGGCATCCGGCGTGCCGGGCGTGTTAAAGAGGATCGCGGGAACGGCCCCGCCCACGGTCGCGCCCTTCATGACGCCAATGAGGAAACCAAGGACCGGCAAGAAGGCGTCATCGGAAAAGCCAAAGACCGAGATCAGCACCGGCAGCGCGATGGCCATGGCCATGGGGCCGGCCAGGCCCGGTGTTGCGCCGACCACGATGCCCAGGACGAAGCCTGCAAGGACCATCACCAGGGTGATCGAAATGGGCAGGCCCAGGAGGCTAAACGCCTCGGTCCCCAGAAACACGGCCTGAATGCCCAAAAGGACGTGATCCCAAATGTCCATCAGACGTCACCATTGGGGGGCAACAGCAGGTCCTCGAACGGCAGATCGTAGAGAAGCGCCATCACGAGGGCGGCGGCGAGGCCAAGCGCCAGGTAGCGCGGGTGCCAAGACGCGGTGGACACACCGATCAGGAGGTAGACCAAAAGCCCACCGCCTGAGACATAGCCGATGTATTTCCAGGGGATCGTTGCGCGCAATGCGCGGTAGGGATCGTCGGCGAAAAGGTCTGCCGCGACGGGGCCGCCGAAGCGCATCACCGCGATGGCGGCACCGATGACGGCCAGAAGGGTCAGCATCCAGATCACATTGGCGCGTTTGAGCGTAGGTGCGCCTTCTTCCGGGCGCAGCATGGTGAAGAGCCCGCCGATCAGGATGACACAGCCCGCCACCATGGGCCCAAGGCTGTCGCCAATCGTCAGCCTGCGCCGGACTTTTTCGAATGCGCCGGTGTCGATGTCATTGGGGATCCAGACAAAGAGCAGGACAAGCGCAAAGAGGATCGCGCAGAGGCCAAGCCACCGTTCTGCAGTCATGAAAGACATGGCTTGGCCCCAACGCGTTGGCTTTACTGGGCGGCTTCCAGAAGCGCGCCCGCGTTCTCGTAGTCAGAGGCCAAGAGCGCGTCGAGCTCTGCGCCCATGATGTTTGTCGTGCCGCCGAAGGCGCGCGAGATCATTGCCTCTGCCCCGCCGGAGTTCGACGCCGCAGCAATGGCAGTTGCCAGGGCTTCGCGCGCGTTGTCTGGCAGGCCTGCGGGGGCGACGAAGACGAAGTAGCCGTCTGCCGTGAAGCTGACGCCCAGATCCGCCATGGTGGGCGCGTCAGGTGTCTGCAAAAGCGGGACCGACAGGGCCGAGGCCAGGTTCACCAGATCGCCTGCCGCCACGCCTTTGGCTTGGATCCCGGCCATAAAGCCCAGGTCCATGTCGCCTGCTGTCACGCCGTCCATCACCGCGCGTCCGCCACGTACTTGGACGATGTTGAACTCAACGTCGTTTGCTTCGCCCAAGAGGTAGGCCAGATCCGAGAGCTTGGGGCTCATGGTGCCAAAGCGCACGTCTTCGCCCGCTTTCGCTGCTGCGACGACATCTGCAAAGCTGGACCAGCCTTTTTCGGACTTCGCGACAACGCCCATCTGGAAGCCCGCTGTTGTGGTGAGCGCGGTGAAGTCCGCAGGTGAGATGCCCGCGCCAGGGGCTGCGGCCGCGTTATAGCCCAGCGTTTCCGTGACGATCAGCGCGATGCTGGTGCCGTCGGCGGGCATGTCTTTCAGGGCGACAGCCGCGTTCAGCCCGCCTTTGCCGGTGACCTGCTCGGGGATGATCTCCCAGCCTGTGGCCTTCTGCATCTCTTCCGCGATCAGACGGCCGGATGTGTCCGCACCGCCACCTGCGGCAAAGGCAATGATCAGCTTGATCGGGCCTTCTGGCGCCCAAGCATGGCCATCGCCAAGGCTTGACGTTGCAGTTGCCAGTGACACAATCGCCGCTGTGACGGTCGCTTTCAAAAATGTTCTCACGTTCATTCCTCCCAAAATGCGTTGGGGTCGAGGAATCCACATAAGAGTTGACCTGTCAAATTGTTTTTGTGAAGGATAGGGCATGGCCGACCAGACAGACATCGCGTTTCGGAGCCCGTCTACCTTTGTGACCCTCAAACTGGCGCGCTTGCAGAACAACCTGAACGCTCAAGCCACGGCCCTGCTGAAAGAGAAAGTTGGGTTGTCGCTGGTGGAGTGGCGGGTGATCCAGATGCTGCGCATGCATGAGAATGCGTTTATGACAGAGCTGGCAGAGCTGGCGCAGATGGATAAGGGGCAGCTGAGCCGCAAGATCAAGTCGATGGTCGCCAAGGGGTTGTTGCGTGTCGAGACGGATGCCGACGACAAGCGCATGCAGCACATTCGACTGACGGAGGCAGCGCTTGAGATCAGCGCTGAGATGATGCCGACGATGCAGAAGCGGCAGGCGCTTTTGGTGGCAGGGATCTCGGAAGAGGATCTGGAGACGTTTTACGCAGTGGTGGCCAAGATGGATGCGGCGTCGAAGGTGAGGGACATCGCGTGAGCCCGTCGAACCTTCTTGTGATCATGTCGGACGAGCATCAGGCGCGGGCGCTGGGCTGTGCGGGGCATCCGTTTGTGCAGACGCCGCATTTGGATGCTTTGGCGGCGCGGGGTGTGCGGTTTTCGAATGCGTACACGCCCAGCCCCATTTGTGTGCCCGCGCGCGCCAGCTTTGCCACGGGGCTTTACCCGCATCAGACACGGCTGTGGGACAATGCGATGCCGTATACGGGCGCGATCCCGGGGTGGGGGCATGCCCTGCAAGCGGCGGGTGTGCCGGTTGAGAGCATCGGCAAGCTGCACTACCGCGCGGAGGAGGATCCGAACGGGTTTGACCAGACGCATATTCCCATGATGGTCGCGGGCGGCGTTGGGATGGTCTGGGCCAGCATTCGCGACGAAGCCAGCCGGATCACCGGACCGAAGCGTATGTTGGGCGACCACATTGGCGCGGGGCACAGCGCCTATACGGACTACGACGCGGCAGTCGTGGAGCGCACCACCGATTGGCTGGCCGCGCGCAAACCGGGGGACGCGCCGTGGTGCCTATATGTCGGCTTGGTCGCGCCGCATTTCCCGTTGGTCGTGCCGGAGACGTTCTTTGATCTCTACCCACCCGACACGTTCCCGCCCGCAAAGTTGCACCCGCGCGACGGGCATCCGCGCCATCCTTGGGTCGAAAAGCAGAACGCGTTTATGGACAGCGAAGCGAAGTTCACGGATGAGGCGGAGCGGTTGGCGGCCATGTCGGCCTATTACGGGCTTTGCACCTGGCTTGATCACAATGTTGGACGGATCTTGGCGGCGCTTGAGGCGGCTGGCCTGACGCAGGACACCACGGTTCTCTACACCTCGGACCATGGTGACAATGTGGGCGCGCGGGGTCTGTGGGGGAAGTCGAATATGTATGAAGAAAGTGCTGCGGTTCCGATGATCCTGGCGGGGCCAGATGTTGCGCCGGGGGTCTGCGCAACGCCTGTCAGTCTTTTGGATGTCTCGGCGACGATTGCCGCCAATTTCGGCGCCCCGCTTGACACAGCCGAAGGGGTCAAAGACTTGCGGCAAGTGCTGACGGAACCCGAGCAACCGGACCGCATTGTGTTTTCGGAGTATCACGCCGCCGGGGCCGTGTCGGGGGCGTTCATGCTGCGCAAGGGGCGGTGGAAGTTGATCCACTATGTTGGCTTCGACGATGAGTTGTTTGATCTGGAGGACGATCCGGAGGAGTTGGTCAATCGCGCCCAAGATCCAGACTGCGCGGCGGTGAGGGCCGACTTGCAAACAGAGCTGCGCCGGATCTGTGACCCTGACGCCGTGAACGCGAAGGCCTTTGCCGATCAGGCGGCATTGATCGCGCACCATGGCGGGCGGGAGGCCGCGCTGACGCTGGGTGCACCGGGGGCCACACCGCCGCCAAAGGCGATGGCATGAGACTGACCGTTTTGGGATCGGGCACGCCCGAGGCCTATGCCCGCCGCGCGTCCAGCGGCTATCTGATTGAGACCGGCGCCGACAAGATTCTGTTCGATTGCGGCGGCGGCGTCTTTGACAATTTGCTGCGCGCGGGCCTGCTGCCGTCGGACATCACGCATATCGTCTTTAGCCACCTGCATTCCGATCACATGATGGATTATGCGCGCTTGGTGCACGCGGCCTGGGACGAGGGCGGTGCGCCGATCCGTGTTTACGGACCTGCCCCTATTCGCTCCATTACAGAGGGGTACTTTGGACCCAACGGTGTGCTGTCGCATGACTTGCGGGCCCGCACAGAACTGGAACCCAGCAAAGAGGTTTGGGTCGCGCGGGGCGGGACGCTGCCGCGCCCGTGGCCAGAGGCGGAAATCACAGAGATTGCGGCTGGCCACGAGGTGGTCGGCGATACATGGACCATACGATCATGTACGGTTCCACATGCGCAGCCCGCGCTGACCTGCATGGCATTTGCGCTGGAGGCCGATGGCAAACGGTTTGTCTATTCGGGCGATGCGGGCCTGTGCCCTGAATTGGAGGCGTTGGCGCAGGGCGCAGATCTTTTGCTGCACTGGTGTTACCGGATGGACGGTGCCGAGGCCTCGCCGGAAATGGCGGCAATGACCCCAACACCTAGTGAGCTTGGTACGCTTGCGCGCCGTGTTGG
>CAWUIP010000125.1:0-9657 GCA_963922415.1 uncultured Aliishimia sp.
AGTCCGCGCCATCGCCGCCCTCCAGCGAGTCGTTGCCGCCGCCGCCGCGCAAGTCGTCATCGCCCTCACCGCCGTAAAGCGTGTCACTGCCCAGATTGCCGCGCAGCCGGTCCTCGCCGGTATGCCCATAAAGTTCATCATTGTCGCGGCCTCCATAAAGGAAATCGTCGCCTTCATTGCCGTAAAGCGTGTCATTGCCAGAGAGGCCCAGAAGTTCGTCGCCACCGAGCCCACCCGTCAAAATCTCGTTTCCTGTATCGCCTTCCAGCTTGTCGGGGCCGTCATTGCCGAACAGCCGATCATCCCCGCCTTTGGAGCGGATGACATCGCGGCCATCGCCGCCGTGCAGCTCATTATACCCGCTGTCGCCCAGCAAGTAGTCATTGAAGGGGGAGCCGATGACCGCCTCGATACCGTCGAGATAGTCGAAACCCGCACCCCATCGGTCCTGCGCTTTGCCCTGGGCGCGCAAGTCAATCCGGATGGCGCTGTCGACGGTGGAGTAGTCGACCCAATCAAACCCATCCCCGGCCAGGACCGTGTCGTCGCCAAGGCCGGGGCGAAACGTGTTATCGTCCGCATTGCCGGTCAGGTGGTCGTCAAAGGCGGTGGCATCGACGCTGGAAATTCCGTCAATAGTATCGCCGTCCGCATCGCCCAGGCCGGTGATGGTTTGGGCGACCAGATCGACGGTGATCGCGCTTTGCAGGGTGGCGTAGATGACCATATCATTGCCGCCCCCGCCGACCAGGTGGTCTGCGCCCGCGCCGCCCTGCAGCGTGTCATCGCCAAAGCCGCCCAACAAAAGATCGTCACCGTCACCGCCCAAGAGGTGATCCGCGCCCGCGCCACCCTCCAGCACATCCGCGCCTGCGTCACCGCGCAACGTGTCGCGACCATCGCCAGCCAGCAGAAAGTCACTATCGGCGCCCCCTTCCAACAGGTCATTGCCTGCCAAATTTTCACCCTCTGGCACCGTCAACGCGGTGGTCAGCGTTGTGGCGGACCCGTCGGTTGCGATCACGTCAACGCGGATCTGGTCGTCGACGCCCAAGGTCAAACCGCCCAAATCCGCATAGAACGACAGTCCACGATCTGTTTGCAGGAGGGCCGCGCCCGAGAGCGTGGTTTGCAGCGTGCCATCGACATAGATGCGCACCTCAGCAATGTCGGACGCGCCAATTGGCGTGCCAAGGACCGCAGTGCCGAGCGCACCAAGGCTGATCGCCTGGAGCGCTGAGCCGTTGGACACCCCGTCATCCACCAGATCAAGTGGTGTGACATCCGAGAGCGCGCCGAAGGCCACGGAGGTGATGCGCGCATTTAGACCGCCTGGATCCGTCAGCGTGGCAACCTCAGCCAAGAACGTGCCTGGGTCGGTCAAGTAGCCGTCGGACGCAAACACAACCTGGTTTTCGCCAGGCCCCATCGTGGCCAGCGCGTCTATGGCAGCTTGCAAGGCGGCGGATGTGTCAGTGCCGCCTTGCGGTGCGCCGGTGGCGAAGGACGTATCCCATCCGCCGCCCAGAACCCCGGAATACACGGTGTTCACGACGTCGTTGTAGACAATAATGGTCAGATCGCTCAGCGCCTGGCCCGCCTCGATCAACCGGCGCGTTAAGTCGTTGAGGGCGGCGAGCGCGAGGTCGATGCGTTGATCGACTGTGCCGTCGCCGTTCACGTCACCCACGACCACATCCTTCTGCTCGACCCCCATCGTGCTGGAGGCGTCGATGACATAGACCAAGTTCAACCCGTCTGCGGAGACCGGCGCAGAGCCGACTGTGCCTGCGACCCAGGCAGTCGTTTGGTTGGTCTCCAAAGGGGCTGTGATCGACAGGGCGAGTGGCGCGCCAGTGTCTAACGCGCCGGATTGGGTGGCCGACTGCGTGAGACTGCCGTCGCCCCAAAGCACGTCCCGCCCGGCATCGCCGTAAAGGACATCACTGCCCCCGCCGCCATCGACGAAATCGTCGCCAGCCTCGCCATTGGCCAGGTCATCGCCTGTGCCCGCCGATATCGTGTCATTCCCAGCCCCGGCCGCGACGACGTCGTTGCCGCCTTGGGTCAAGAACAGCTCGGCCACGTCAGTCCCGACAAAGTTGTCGATGGCTTCGTTGCCGATGTACTCGTTTTCTGCCGGGCCGCCATTTGCATCGTAGTTCACGATCGTGTCGGCCAATTCCGTCGAGACGCCCGCCATCATCGCTTCCGTGGCGGGCCCCTGCAACAGATCCATAATGGTCGTGAGGGCAGCAGCGTCACGGGATTGGGCCGCGAAGGTCATCAGGCTGACCGACTCACCCGGGGCAATCACGACATCAAACTGGATCTCGGCCACATCGACGGAAGAGTATTGTGCGGTCGTGGCGTCCAGCGATCCATCGCCAAACGCGATGCCAACAAGTGGGTCCACGCCCGCCGGAGGCCCATCTTCGTTGATGAAATAGTGGTCCGATGTGTCGAGCACCGCATCGCCGCTGGAGGTCGCCCGCGTTTGGCTGGCCGCGTCAGAGCCAAAGTTCGTCGCCAGCCAAAACCGGTAGGTGATCGGCTGATCAGAGGTATTGGTTGCCGTGTCGATAAACCGGGCCCAACCTTCGGTCTCGGGCACATAGACGCGCCGTTCCAGCACGATGTTCGGGTTCGAGGCAGCGGCCCCAGGCGCCAGCACGACCTCGCGGCCATTCATCTGGATGGTCACACTAGTGGTAAACCGCAGATCCGGCATGTCGAGACCCGCATCAAACGCGTCGTCAGTGCCGTCCTTGATCCGGCCATCCCCCTGAATATCCCAAAGGAAGCCTTGCCCATCGACAAGCGTTATCGGCACAGTTTGCGACATTCTGTCTCCGCTCATCCGCGAAGGAGTTCAAAAATGCGCCCGAATGCAGCGCCATCCCACGTGGACACCGAGATGCCGCAACCGGCCCAAAAACAATGTTAATGCCAGGATCAGATTTAGGGGCATCGACGGATCTTTTGCCTTCAATTTGGTTCAAATGCGGCACTCGCAATTGCTGCAAGACTGTTTGGGTTTCGCTTGCTGCTTGATCTGAAACGTATAAATTTCGCGGGTAGCCCGCGCGAGGAGGTCAAGGTGACCAAACCCAGATCCCACAATATCGACTTCTCAGATGCCCTGTCAGCAGACCGCTTGCACCACTTCCACCCTTGGCATGATCTGTCTGATTGGCGCAGAACGGACCCGTTCTTGTTCACGCATGGCGAGGGGATCTACGTCTATGATCAAGACGGGCGGAAGCTGATCGATGGGCCTGCTGGCATGTGGGCGGTTCAGATCGGGTATGGCCGCCGCGAAATGGCCGATGCGATTGCCGCGCAGGTGATGGAGTTGCCCTACGCTTCGCCCTGGACGTCGACAACGCAGCCCGCCGCCGCCCTGGCCGAAAAGGTCACTTCGCTGGCACCTGGCGCGTTGAATACGGTGATGTTCACGACCGGCGGCTCGACCGCCGTCGATACGGCGCTGCGCACCATGCAGTTTCTGAACAACCGATTGGGGCGCCCCGAGAAGAAAATCATCCTGGCGCGCGAGAAGGGCTATCACGGATCAACCTATTTGGCTGCCAGCGTCACCGGCAAGGAACGCGACAAAAGCTGCTTTGACTTTGAAGACCGCCTGGTGCGGTTCTTACCAGATGTGAACCCCTACATCCGGCCCGAGGGCATGACCGAAGCCGCCTGGTGCGATGCGAAGGTGGCCGATCTTGAGCGCGCGATTGCCGAGGTCGGGCCGGAGCATATCGGCGCGTTCATCGCCGAGCCCATCTTGTGCTCGGGCGGTGTGATCATTCCGCCCAAGGGCTATCACCAGCGCACGCTTGAGATCTGCCGGGCGCATGACATCCTTTACATCTCAGACGAGGTGGTGACCGCCTTTGGCCGGCTGGGGCACTGGTTCGCCTCCGAAGAGGCCTTCGGGATTGAACCCGATATGATCACCTGCGCCAAGGGCATCACGTCGGGCTATCTGCCGCTGGGCGCCTGTCTGATTTCCGACCGGGTGATGGAGCGGATGACGGGCGCAGATCACCAAGTGCTCTTTCCCAATGGCTACACCTATTCGGCCCATCCGGTGTGCTGCGCGGCGGCACTGAAGAACATCGAAATCATCGAGCGTGAAGGCCTCCTGGACCACGTCAAAGCAGTGGAGCCGCAGTTTCAAGCCCGCCTAAAGGCGCTCGAAGCGTCGCCGATCATCGGAGATGCACGCGGTATGGGGCTTTTGGGCTGTTTGGAAGGTCTCCTCGATACAGGGCGCAAAACGCCGCTAGAGGTGCAGCGTGGCCTGGGCGCGCGGTTGGACGAGGCCTGCGAAGCGCGCGGGCTGATTGTGCGCCCGCTGATCAATATGTGCGTCTTCTCACCGCCCCTAACCATCACCGCAGGCGAGATCGATACGATGTTCGACATTATCGAAGACGCGGTCGCCGAGGTCGCGGCGGAGTTCGCCTAGGCTACGCGGCGTCCGGTTCACGATAGCTGGCGACAACGTAGTGCGTTCCTGCCTCCGTTGACCACGCGGCGCGGTCGCCTTGGTGCAGATAGGCCGTCTCGCCCGTTGCAAAGCGATGTGCCTCTGCCCCGTCGTGCAGCGTCAGCGCGCCTGCCAGTACGGTGATCATCTGATGTGCGGTGGCTGTAGTCGGCGGGGTCTGGCCTGTGCCGCAAGCCACCACCTCAACCCGCATCGTGCCTGCGGCATTCAGGAAATCTGTGCGACAGTGTATCACGTCCGCCGCGTCAGGTGCCGCCAGATCGGGAACGGTGATCCGGTGCAGCGACGCGTTCTCGGCCGCAGGGGTGGGCCCGTCGAGGATCACAAAATACTTATGAACAAACCCCGGCTGCTTCCACTGGCACTGAAACCCTTTGGGTATGACAAAGGCATCGCCCGGCTTGATCTCAATCTCGGCCCCATCGGGCAAGACCATCGTCAACTCGCCCTCTAGAAAGAGCATATATTCATCAACCGGATAGGGCATCATCGGGCTGGTGAAGGCCGTGCAATCCCAAACACCGGCGAGGTACCCTTGGGCCTCAATCTCGTGGTAAAGGTGGCCGCGTTGAACCGGGTTGCCGGATTCCAGTTCCGATGGATCCATCGGCTCCCACGTCTCTAAACCATTTGGCCCTGAAGGCTGCAATCTCAGGATATTGGCGGTTTTGGTCATGGGGTGTCCTCTTTCATCGGCTGATCCTCCCAACAGAGGAAGACAGAGTTCGTGATCCGGCGGTACATGCTGAGATGGCTGTCGGCGCTTGGGCGTTGGCGTGCTTCGATATAGGCGTAAGCCGCGTCCAACTGCGCGCGGTCGCGGAAGGTGAGGATGCTGAAGAGCGTGTGGTCGCGGTCTTCGTCCGTGTCCATCGGCGTGTCAGAGACGCGCGTGCCAAGGGGGCCCGCCGCAACGATGATGTCTGCGGTCTTCAGGTCGGCGACAAAGGCCGCGTAATCGGCTTGCAGCGTCTCGAAGTCCTGGCCGGGCTTCAGGTCAAAGCTAGACAGCATATGGATCATAGAAGCCCCCTAGAGTTCTGCGGCCACTTTGAGGCCTTCCAAAACCGCCTCTTCCACCGTGCGGGGGCAGAGCGCGTCGCCGATCACGTGCACCTCGCCCGGCCAGTCGGTGAGCGCGTCTTCCAGCGCAGTGTTCGATTGCGTGCCAAGGGCCGTCACCAGTGTATCGACCCTGTCCAGGATCACAGGCTGACCGCTGAGCGTGTGTTGAAAGTATGCGTCCTCCGCGTCGACGCCATGCAACCGGACATGGGTGAGGATGTCGACGCCAAGCTTGTGCAGATCGCCCAGCCACGCGTCGCGCGCATATTGGGGGATGGTTTGCCCGGCGACCATGCCATTGACGGCAAGGCGCACATGGCAGCCGTCGCGGGCCAGACGTTCGGCCAACCCCAGCCCGACCCAATCGCAGCGCCAGTCGGCAATCACCGCCCGCGCGCCGACATTGGCCTGCCCCTCCAACACCTGCTGCGCTGTCACCACATGCGCCGCGTCCGCGCCCGCAATCGGCGGCATGTAAGCCGAACCGCCGGTGGCGAGCACGACTGCGTCGGGCGCTTCGGCGTCGATGAGGTCCCGCGTGACGGGCGTATTGAAGTGGACGCGCACGCCTGCGATTTCGGCCTCGCGCGCCAGATTGGTCGTGACGCCACCAAACTCTGCCCGCCCCGGCAAAGCCTGCGCGAGGGTAACTTGACCACCGAGCATCGGCTTGGCCTCGTAGAGCGTAACGTGATGGCCCCGCGCGGCGGCGACGGACGCGGCCTTCAGCCCCGCCGGACCCCCACCAACGATCATCACGTTGCGAGGGGTTTGGGTCGCGTGCACTGTGCCATAGGTCAGCTCGCGCCCCGTTTCCGGGTGCTGGATACATGAGATCGGCTGGGCGTTCAGCATATGCCCGATGCAGGCCTGATTGCAGGCCACGCAGGCGCGGATGTCGTCGAACTGGGCGGCTTGGGCCTTTGCTGGCATCTGCGGGTCAGCGATCAGCGCGCGCGTCATCCCGCACATATCCGCCGCCCCCGAGGCCAGGATCTGGTCCGCGATCTGCGGCTGGTTGATGCGTCCCGCGACAAAGACAGGCTTGGCAACCTCTGCCCGGATCGCGGCGGCCAAGGGCGCGGTATACCCCGCCGCAGACCGCATCGACGGCACAATATGGGTGGAGCCTGCGAGACCCGCTGACGTGCCTGCGGTGATGTTGAGGTAGTCCACCTCCGCCTCTGCGTTCAAGGCCCGCGCGATGGCCAACATGTCGGGGGCTTCAAGCCCATCGTGATCTTTCTCGTCCCCCGACAGGCGCAGGCCCAGAACCATGTCCGGCCCGCATCCTCGGCGCGTGGCGGCAATCGCCTCACGCAGAAATCGCAGGCGGTTGTCGAACGAACCGCCATAGGCATCGGTCCGCAAGTTAACGCGTGGGTTCAGGAACTGGCCCATCAGGTATCCGTGCGAGGCGACAAGCTCGACCCCGTCCAGCCCCGCCGCCGCCATATGCGCCGCCGACGTCTCAAAACCGGCGATGATTTCATCGATCAGGGTCAGGCTTAGCGCGCGGGGCATCACGTGAAACCGCTCATTGGGCACCGCCGAGGGCGCATAGGCCACTGCATGCGTGCCATCGGCGGCCAGTGTCATTTCGCGCCCCGGGTGGCTGAGTTGCGCAAAGACCCGGCAGCCATGCGGCTGGCACACCTGCGCCAGTGCTGCGTAGCCCGCGATGCACGCGGGATCATAGGCGCGAATGGCCGGGCGCCCCGAATTGCCCGATGGATGCACGCGCGCCGCCTCAATGATGGTCAGTGCAGCCCCACCTTTCGCCTTGGCAGCGTGATAGGCGACCATCGCCGGGCTGGGCATGCCGTCTTCCAGCATGACCGCCATATGACCGGTCGAAAAGATGCGGTTTTTGAGCACCTGCCCCCGGATGGTGATCGGCGCAAAGAGGTGGCGCAAAGAGGTGCCGCCTGCGGCTGGGGTTGCGCCAACCGCACCCATCTCAGGCGGTCCCGGTCGTTTGAAACTGCGCGCGCGGCGCGACGGTGTCGGGGTCACCCGCCGCTTTCGCTGATGTGCCAGCGGCTTGGATGTCGCCCAGATCCATGCGGTCGTGTCTGAGCGGTTGATCTGGGTCGACAGGGGCCTCCAATTCGCGGGCATACCGGTGGCCTGCATAAGTTGCAGTCGCGACGATGGCGGGCGCATTGCAATCGCCAGCTTTTGTCAGGGAAAAGGGCAATTGGCGCGCATCGCCTCCAGCCTTGGCCAGGATTTCGTGATAGAGCGCGTCATTGGGCATGCGCTGCGTGACCATCACGACATTGGCCACAGGATGCGTTTTGGTCGCGCCCGTGAACTGGCATTCCAGCGTTGCGGCCGATCCGTCGAAGGCGGTCAGAGCCTGCGACAGCTCGATTCCGATCCCAAGCTTCATCAGATGCGTGCGCACTTTCCAACGCTCTGACGTATTGCCTGCCCATTCAGAGACCACCTCTGCCGGGGTTGCCAGCGTCACATCGACGCCGGCGCTTTTCAGCTTTTCGGCGATCACCCCGCCCAGGTAATAGCTGTCCTGGTCATAAACGAGCGTTGGCCCGTCGGGCAGCGTGCCGTCCAGGATGTCGTCAGCGGTCAGGATCTTGGTCCCCGGTGTTGCCACCGGAACATAGCGTTCGCCGTCAAACCGCTCCGCCCGCCAGCGCGCGCCGGTCGCGATCAAGACGTGGTCGGCGCCAAACTCCATCACGTCCCCGGCAGTGAGCGCGCTTTCCAGAAAGACCTCGACATTGGGCAGCTTGTGAAACTGCTGCGCGCGATAATCGCGCACGCGGATGTATTCGCTCATCCCCGGCAGGGCCGCCTCGCGCACGAGCCGCCCACCCAACTCACGCCCCGCATCCGCCAGCGTCACCTGATAGCCGCGCTTGCCCAGCACATGCGCGGCCTCTAGCCCCGTGGGGCCTGCGCCGATGACGAGGACTTTGGCCTGGGACGTCGCAGGCTTGACCGCCTCAGGATGCCAGCCCTTGCGCCACTCCTCCCCCATGGTCGGATTTTGCGTGCAGCGGATCGGCACGCCGATGCTGTCGCCCGCATAGCAAATGTTGCAGCCGATGCATTCGCGGATGTCTTCAAACCGTCCCTCTTCGATCTTCTTGGGAAGGAAGGGATCGGCAATCGACGGGCGCGCGGCACCGATGAAATCCGTCACCCCGCGCCTGAGTTGCCCCACCATCGTATCGGGGGAGGTGAAGCGGCCGACAGTCACGACAGGCTTCGTCGTCTGCGACTTCACGAAATCCATATAGGGTTCCAGCGCGCCCTCCTTGGTGAACCGGGACGCGCCCATCTCGACGATGTAATCGGCGATGTTGATGTCCCACAGATCCGGCAATTCTGCCAACATGGCAAACATGTCGCGCCGTTCGCCGTGGATTGGTTGGCCATCCTCGCCAATCTCTTCATCCGCCGCACAGCGCACCGCGACGGCACAGCGGTCGCCCACCGCGTCCTTGGTCTCTTCGATCAACTCGCGCACCAGCCGCACCCGATTGGTCAGGCTGCCGCCATATTCGTCGCTGCGGGTGTTGAACTTGGGGCTGAGGAAGTTGGCCAAAAGATAGGTGTGCGTGGCATAGACATAGACGATGTCAAACTCCGCCGCTTTCGCCCGCAGCGCCGCCTTGCGGTGCCAGCGCCTTAGGTTGCGGATATCTTCTTTGTCCATCGCGCGGGTCTGGAACGGGTGGCCCACCGCGTTGGGCACGCTGTCCACATCCAGCGCGACCTCGCGCGTCATCATGTTGGACGACCGCCACCCGCCATACCAAAGCTCGGCCCCCGCCAGCGCGCCGTGGGCGTGCACTTTGTCGGTCAGCAAGGCATTGGCGCGGATGTCGCTATCGTCCCAAAGCGAGGCCGACACATGTTTTAAGTCATCGGAGGAGGGGTGGATGGAGTTGTATTCAGTGCACACAACGCCCCATCCGCCTTCGGCCTTCGTGCCGCGCATCTCGGCCACCATGCGCGGGCGCAGATAGCCCATGCCCGTGCAATGCGGCACTTGGTAAAAGCGGTTCTTGGCCGTCACCGGGCCGATCTGCATCGGC
>CAWUIP010000126.1:0-9603 GCA_963922415.1 uncultured Aliishimia sp.
GGTCACGCTTTGGTGTCGCTCTGTGCCGGTCTTGTCGCCATTGGCATTGTCATCGTGGGCGCGGCAGTTCTGTTTCTTACGGATCGCGAAATCACAGCGCCTGGCTGGCTGCGCGCAGATGTTGCCGCGTCTATCGCGGAAGGCGCGCCGGACCTAACCGTGACTTTTGGTCAGATGTACCTGGCGTTTGATCGCGCCCGCGCGCCACGCGTTGGGCTGCGCGATGCGGTGATTGCATCTGCGAACGGGGAAGAGCTGTTCGCTGTGTCCGAACTTGAGATGCGGATGGCCTATCCGCCGCTATTGGAAGGTAAGGTGCGCCCGGCACAGGTCTTTTTGTCTGGTATCGTTGCAAAGCTGCGGCGCGCACAGACTGGCGAGGTCGATCTGATTGCCACAACCACCGGTGCTGGTGTCGGGCGCCAGGCCGAGAGTTTGGCGGATCTTGTGGGGCAGGTGGACGAGCTATTCTTGCGGACCGAGCTTGCGCATCTGACAGATATCGAGGTCAACGCCGTGACACTGCGGTTCGAAGATGCGCGGGCCGGGCGCGTTTGGACGGTGGACGGCGCGCGGATGCAGATGGAGCGGGATGGCGACCTTGTTAACCTGTCGGGCGACTTGGCGATCCTCAGCGGTGGCGCGGATGTGGCCACGATAGCGGCGGATTTTACAACTGAAGTGGGCGGCAACACGGCGCAGTTTGGCGCCACTGTCCAGGATCTTTCCGCAGAAGACCTTGCGGATTTCAGCCCGGCTTTTGGCTGGATGACCGGCCTGCGCGCGCCGCTGTCGGGGGCCGTGCGGGGCGGTGTGCTGAGCGATGGGTCGCTCGCGCCGATTAATGCGACGTTGAACATGTCCGCAGGCCTCCTTCAGCCGACGCCCGAAACACGCGGCGTGCCGTTTGATGCGGCGCGCACCTATTTCACGTTTGACCCGGAAACGAACGATTTGACCTTTGACGAGATCTATGTGGACAGCGCATGGGGGGAGGCGTTGGGGGATGGGCGCGCGTCGCTTGATGGTCTGGAGGCCGGGCGCTTGGACCAATTGGTGGGCCAATTGCGGCTGCGCGACGTGGCGTTTCATCCGCCGGGTTTGTACGCGGAGCCGTTAAGGCTGGACGCAGTCGACCTTGATATGCGGCTGGTGCCCGAGCCGTTTCGCTTGGATATCGGGCAGATGCACCTGCTGGGACAGCAAAGCACCATTGCGTTGCGCGGCGGGTTGCAAGCCGCGCCCGATGGCTGGCACGCGGCTTTGGACGCGGACATGGCCGCCGCCACCACGGAGCAGGTCCTGTCGCTGTGGCCCGCAGGTGCCGTGTCAAAGACCCGCGCCTGGCTCCAGGACAACCTATTGGCCGGGGACCTGCGGGACCTGCAGTTCGCGCTGCGCAGTCAGCCAGGATCAAAGCCCGATATCTATATTGGGTTCGATTTTGAGAACACGGATCTGCAATATTTGAAGACCTTCCCGCCCCTCGAAAATGCGCGCGGGACGGCATCGCTTTATGAAAACCGCTTGGTCCTTGATCTTGCCGCGGGGTGGGTCACGCCAGACGCGGGCGGTGCCATTGATGTCGGTGGGACCTCTTTCATCGTACCGGATGTGACCGTGAAGGGCGGCGCGCTGTCGGTCATCAAACTGCAAACCGACAGCAGCATCACCGCAGCGCTCGGCATTCTGGATGCCGAGCCACTTCGTTTGATCTCCAATGCTGGGCTGCCTGTTGACTTGGCCGACGGGCGGGCGCGGGCCGACATCACCTTTGATATTCCGCTCCGACAAGGTGTGACCGGACCGGAGATCATTTATCGCGGTGCCGCGCGCCTGACGGATGTGGTCACCACACAGCTTGTCGAAGAGCGCACGCTTTCGGCAGCGGATCTGGCGCTGACCGTCTCTCCAGAGGTGCTGACCATCGCGGGCGATGCGCTTTTCGACGATATCCCGATGACCGGTCAGTGGGTGCAGCCCTTGGGCGCGGCGGCGTCCAACGGATCACGGTTCACCGCGGATGTGGAACTCTCCGCACGGGCAGAGAAAACACTAAACCTTGGGCTGCCGCCGGGGTCCGTCCAAGGGCGTGGGACAGGGGCACTCGTGTTGGACCTTCCGCCTGGCGCGCCGCCTGGCTTCACGCTCACGAGTGACTTGCGCGGTGTTGGTTTGCGGATCCCGGAGATTGGCTGGGCGATGTCCGAACGCGCCGGCGGCACTTTGTCCGTTGAGGGGCGATTGGGTGAAGCGCCAGAGATTACGGCATTGAGCTTGGACGCACCGGGGCTTGCGGCGCGCGGGGCTGTGCGACTGCGCCCTGATGGCGGGCTGGAACAGGCACAGTTCGACCGGGTGCGGGTCGCTGGATGGCTCGACGCGCCAGTGACACTCGCAGGACGCGGCGCGGGGGCCGCCCCAGAAGTGATTGTGCGTGGCGGGACGCTGGATATGCGTCAAGCCGCGTTTGGATCGGGCGGAGGATCATCCGACAGTGGACCGTTGCGCATCGCGCTTGATCAGTTGCGGATCACGGACACAATCTCACTCACGGGGTTTCGCGGCGACTTCGACCTGCGTCGCGGTCTGCAAGGTAGTTTTTCGGCCCAGGTCAACGGCGCGGCTGCCGTTAGCGGGCAAGTAGAACCGACCGAGGGGCGCAGCGCGTTTCGGATCCGGTCTGCAGATGCAGGTGCGGTGTTTTCGGCGGCCGGGCTTTTGAAACAGGCCCGTGGCGGCGACATGTCGCTCACGCTCACACCCGTGGGCACAGCGGGCGCTTTCAACGGCACGCTCGCGGTCGAAAACACGCGGATTAAGGACGCGCCTGCTGTGGCGGCGCTGCTGAACGCCGTCTCGGTGGTCGGACTGTTGGAGCAGATGGGCGGGCAGGGACTGCACTTTTCGGAAGTTGACGCAGCTTTCCGGCTCACGCCAGAGCGGGTGACATTGACCCAAGCGGCCGCGGTCGGGCCGTCCATCGGCATCTCAATGGATGGTACCTATGACGTCAACGCCGCTCAAATGGACATGCAGGGCGTGTTTTCGCCCATTTACCTGATCAATGGGATCGGATCGGTTCTGACTCGACGCGGTGAAGGCCTCATTGGGTTTAATTTCCGCCTGCGGGGGCCTGCTGAGAGCCCAAATGTGCAAGTCAATCCATTGTCTGCGCTCACGCCGTCCTTCTTCCGCGAAATCTTTCGCAGGCCACCGCCCAAGATCTCGGCAGAGCCGGGAGAGACACCGGGATCAGCGCCGCAGCTGCAAGAGCGCGACCGCAGCAATCGGCCTGCCACGATTGCCACCTCCAGCGAAGACCGTTAAGCGCCCGGCGGTATGAAGCTGAGTGATTTTGATTTCGATCTGCCCGAAGGGTTGATTGCCACCCGTCCTGCGCGCCCCCGCAGCGCGGCCCGGCTTTTGGTGGCGGGGCCTGCGTCACATCAAGATGCGCATGTCTATGACCTTCCGCATATCTTGCGCCCCGGGGACCGGTTGGTTTTGAACAATACCAAGGTCATCCCGGCGCGGCTGACAGGGCATCGCCGCCGCACAACAGGACAAGGCACGGCGGAAGCGCGGATCGAGGTGACGCTTCTGAGCCCAGATCCCGACGGTCAGTGGCGCGCGCTTCTGAAACCGCTGCGCAAGGTGCACGTTGGCGAAAAGATCGCGTTTGATGCAGGGCTGGAAGCGGAACTGACAGGTGTTGTCGAGGGGCAGGCGCGCCTTTCCTTCAATCTTGAGGGCGACGCCTTCGAGGCAGCCCTGGCCGAGGCCGGCGCGATGCCGCTGCCGCCCTATATTGCCGCCAAGCGTGCCGCCGACGCGCAAGACAAAACGGATTACCAAACAGTTTGGGCCGAAGCGCCGGGTGCCGTGGCGGCCCCGACCGCCTCGTTGCACTTCGATGCGGACCTCTTAGACCAACTCACTGCACGCGGTGTCGCATTCACCACTGTGACCTTGCATGTGGGGGCCGGAACGTTTCTGCCCGTGAAGGTCGAAGACGTGACGACCCATAAAATGCACGCCGAATGGGGGCAGATCACGGCGACCGCCGCCGCCGAAATCGCGGCGACCAAAGCAGCAGGCGGGCGCGTCATCCCGGTTGGCACAACTGCGCTGC
Source organism: uncultured Aliishimia sp. (assembly GCA_963922415.1). Lineage (GTDB taxonomy): Bacteria > Pseudomonadota > Alphaproteobacteria > Rhodobacterales > Rhodobacteraceae > Aliishimia. The sequence goes on from CAWUIP010000126.1 coordinate 4,136, forward strand.
GGCTGATCGAAACCGCCGCCCGCGACTCCGGCGCCATTCGCGCGTGGCAGGGAGAGACCGATATCTTCATCTATCCTGGCTTCGACTTCCGCGTGGCTGATGGGTTGATGACGAACTTTCACTTGCCCAAATCTACCCTGATGATGCTGGTCGCGGCGTTGATGGGACGGGACCGCGTCCTGGCGCTTTACAAACATGCGATTGAAGAAAACTACCGATTCTTCTCGTATGGAGACGCGAGCCTTCTGTTGCCAGCGGAGTAATCAGGCCATGTTCGTCGAAAACGGCAACGCAAAGTCGCAATCGCCGGTGACACAACGGGCGATTCTGGCCTAGCTGAGCACAACTCACGGCAGAAAGGTCTGGCCATGCTACAAGTGATGCAAAGCGCATGGGCTCTGCTCTTTGGGATGCTTTTGCTGATGATCGGCAACGGCATGCAGGCCTCACTTTTGGGGATCCGGGGCGAGATTGAAGCCTTTTCGACGCTGGAAATGTCGTTGATGGTGTCGGCCTATTTCATCGGGTTTTTGGGCGGTTCGCGGTCGGCGCCCGAGATGATCCGCCGGGTGGGCCATGTGCGCGTGTTTGCGGCGCTGGCCTCGCTGATCTCGGCGGTGATCATCCTCTTTCCCGCAGCACCTGACCCGTGGATTTGGACGGCGGCGCGGGTGCTGGTGGGCTTTTGCTTTTCTGCCGTCTACGTGACCGCCGAAAGCTGGCTGAATAATGCGGCTACAAACGACACGCGGGGCCAAGCGCTCTCGGCCTATATGATCGTGCAGACCTCGGGCATCGTTGTGTCGCAGGTCCTTTTGAATGTGGGCGATCCGTCGGGCTACCTGCTTTTTGTGATCCCGTCGATCCTTGTCTCTTTGGCGATCACGCCGATCCTGTTGTCGATCTCGCCCACGCCCGCCTTTGACACCACACACCCGACCTCCATCAAAGAGTTGTGGGGATATTCGCCCCTGGGCTGTGTGGGCATGTTCCTTCTGGGCGGCATCTTTGCGGCGCAGTTTGGGATGTCGGCGGTCTATGGCACGGCTGCGGATCTGAGTGTGGCCGAGATTTCGATCTTTGTGTCGATGTTCTTCGTGGGCTCGATCATCACGCAGTTCCCGATCGGGTGGCTGTCTGACCGGATGGACCGCCGCGTCTTGATTGTGGCTGTGGCAGCACTTGGCGGGTTTGGCGCAGTTGTCGGCGGCCTTCTGGGCGGCAACTTTTATATGCTCCTGGCCGCCGCCTTTTTGATGGGTGGGTCCGCCAACCCGCTTTATTCATTGCTGATTGCGCACACAAACGACTTTTTGGACCCAGACGACATGGCTGGAGCCTCCGGTGGCTTGATCTTTTTGAATGGTTTGGGCGCGATCTCTGGCCCGTTGATCACAGGTTGGGCCATGAATGTCGTCGGGCCTGGCGGCTTTTTCTGGTTCGCTCTTTTGCTGTTTGCCGCGCTCACCGGCTATGGGCTTTATCGGATGACCCAGCGTGAGGCAATTTCCGTTGATGAAACAGGGTCTTACGTGCCAATCATGCCCGCTGCCGGTGCGATGGCTGTCGAAGTGGCCCAAGACATTGCCATCGAAGAAGCCCGCGACGAGTTGACACCCTAGGTTGATGCGCGACCAACTATGTCCATTTGTAGGCAAATTTTACTTTTCGAGTGAGAATTACATTGTAACGATTAGGTAACGAGCAGGTTTGGTATGTTGTGTTCACGGGAGGGAAGACCAATGATTGGTCCAGAAGAGGTGTTGGCGTTTTGGCTGGATGAGCTGAAACCCGAGCAGTGGTATAAGCAAGACGATGCGATGGATGCCGAGATCCGCGCGCGGTTTCAAACCACATGGCAGAGTGCGATGGAGGGCCGGTTTTCGCTTTGGCTGACCTATCCCACAGGCGCGTTGGCGTATATCTTGGTTACAGATCAGTTCTCCCGAAACATGTTTCGGGACACGCCAAAGGCGTTTGCTTCGGACCGCATCGCATTGGCGGCTGCGAAGTCGGCGATTGATCGTGGCTGGGATCTGAAGATTGATGAGCCCGCACGGCAGTTCTTTTATCTGCCGATGATGCATTCCGAAAATCTCAGCGATCAGGACCGGTGCATCCGACTGATCTGTGAACGGATGCCGGAAACCGGCTTCCGGAACTTGCCGCATGCAAAGGTCCATCGCGAGATCATCCGCAAATATGGACGCTTCCCGTATCGGAACGAGACGCTGTCGCGACGGACAACGGCGGCCGAGGCCGCGTTCCTGCATGAAGGCGGTTATGGCGCGACATTGCGGCGGCTCGAGGGTGAATTGGCCAGCTGACGCCTTGCGCTCGGTGCATAGCGCTTATGTCGCGGCCAAGTTTCGTTGCGGTGCGGCGAAAATTAGTTTAACGCTAAACTAGTTTTGATGATCCGCGCGATGAAAGGCAGACAGCATGGCCTCCCAAACCTTTGATGTGATCGTTATCGGGGCGGGCCCCGGTGGATATGTGGCAGCCATTCGCGCCGCGCAGAATGGTCAAAAGGTCTGCGTTGTGGAGCGCGAGCATTTGGGCGGCATTTGCCTGAACTGGGGCTGTATCCCGACCAAGGCGATGCTGCGCTCGTCCGAAGTCTTTCACCTGATGCACCGCGCCAAAGAGTTTGGCCTGACCGCAACTGGCATCGATTACGATCTGGATGCGGTGGTGAAACGCTCGCGCGGCGTGGCCAAGCAACTCTCTGGCGGGGTGGGGCACCTTCTGAAGAAGAACAAGGTCACGGTCGTGATGGGTGCAGCCAAAATCGCGAAGGCGGGTGAGGTGTCGGTGACCACCGACAAGGGGTCTGAGACGCTCACTGCACCGAACATCATTCTTGCCACCGGCGCGCGCGCCCGCGAACTGCCAGGGCTGGAGGCTGACGGCGATCTGGTCTGGACGTATAAGCACGCGCTGATGCCGCCCCGGATGCCCAAGAAGCTCTTGGTGATCGGCTCTGGCGCAATCGGCATAGAATTTGCGAGCTTCTTCAACACGTTGGGCGCGGACACCACTGTGGTCGAAGTTATGGACCGCGTGCTGCCGGTCGAAGATGCAGAGATTTCCGCCTTCGCCAAGAAAGCCTTTGAAAAGCAGGGCATGAAGATCATGGCCAAAGCGATGGTCAAGCAACTTGACCGCGCCAAGGGCAAGGTCACCGCGCATATTGAGGTGGGCGGCAAGGTCGAAAAGCACGACTTTGACACGGTCATTTCGGCGGTCGGGATCGTCGGCAACTCTGAAGGTTTGGGCCTCGAGGAGGTCGGTGTCAAAATCGACCGCAGCCATGTGGTCACGGACGAATTCTGCCGCACGGGCGTTGCGGGGCTTTATGCCATCGGCGACATCGCGGGCGCGCCTTGGCTGGCGCATAAGGCAAGCCATGAAGGTGTCATGGTTGCCGACCTCATCGCAGGCAAGCACGCGCATCCCGTAAAGCCCGAAAGCATCGCAGGTTGCACTTACTGCCACCCGCAAGTGGCTTCGGTCGGCTACACCGAGGCGCAAGCGAAGGAGAAGGGGTATGATGTCAAAATCGGCCACTTCCCCTTTATCGGCAACGGCAAAGCCATCGCGCTCGGTGAGCCTGAGGGCATGATCAAAACGGTCTTTGACGCCAAAACGGGCGAGCTTTTGGGCGCGCATATGGTCGGTGCCGAGGTGACCGAGCTGATCCAGGGCTATGTGGTGGGTCGCCAGTTGGAGACCACGGAAGAGGACCTGATGAACACGGTCTTCCCGCATCCGACACTCAGCGAGATGATGCACGAGGCGACGCTCGACGCGTATGGGCGAACCATCCACTTCTAGCAAGCCGCGGCGCTCCCGTCGCCTCAGTTTGGTCGCAATGATCCGGTAACGCCACACTGTTGTGTAAATAGTGAGGTGGGTATGCCGTTTACGGATGTGATTGACGACTATTCAAATGGGGCGAGCGGGACGCTCACAGATGTGAATGGTGATCAGGTGGGCTATACGGTCACCGGCACGTCTCCAAACACAAATTGGCAAGGCTTGACGGGCGGCGCGCGGGTGAATGCCAACGGCACCCAGTCTTTTACAGTCACGTTCGATGCGCCCGTCGTGGGCGCGTCCATGCAGATTTCAGGAAGTGACGCTAACGAGATCTACTATATCGAAGTCGATGGCGTGACAGTGAACCTACAAACGCTGATCGACAACGGCGATGCGACGTTCACACAGTCTGGCGCGGCGACGCATCAAATCGGGACCGATGGCAGTATCGCAGGCGGCCATCACAGTGATGGCAGTATCGCAGAACTGGTTTTCCACATTCCGATCACCTCTTTGGGCGCTTACGGCACCAATGGCACCAGCGGCAATTGGGACTACTTTGAGGTCGGGATTGATGCGACCGCCTTTGACGTGGTGTGCTTTGCTGGAGGTACGCGACTGGAAACGCCACAAGGGTTGCGTGCGGTAGAGGACATCGCTGTAGGCGATCTTTTGGTCACGGCAGACCAAGCGCCGCAGCGCGTTGTCTGGATTGGGTCGCGGCGCGTTTCAGAGGTGGAGATGGCGGCCGTGCGTAAATTGCGGCCTGTGCGTATTTCGGCAGGAGCGCTTGGCGACGGGGTGCCGCAACGCGATCTGTTGGTGTCCCGCCAACATCGGATGGTCGTGTCGTCGAAGATTGCGAACCGCATGTTTGGCACAGCATCCGTGATGGTCCCTGCCATCAAGTTGGTCGATATGCCTGGCATATTCGAAGACGCGGCCTGCACGTCGGTCGAATACTTCCACGTGCTTTTGGAAAATCATGCTGTCATTTTTGCCGAAGGCGCTCCGACCGAAAGCCTGTTGTGCGGTGACATGGCTTTGCGCACGCTGTCTCAGGCCGCCCGGGCTGAGATCGACCAGATTTTCCCGAACCAAGGACCAACCGCATCGGCAATGCCTATCCCGTCCCGAAATGCGCAAAGCACGCTCATCCGGCGGCACTGCAAGAACGGCCAGGCCCTTGTGGGAGCGCGCGTCTCGCACTAACCGCGTGCTGCCGCTTTATCTTTGAGCGCAGCCGCAGTTAAATCTCTGTTACATCAGGCAGATAAGGTCTGATGCCAGGAGATTTTTATGACCAAGCTTTTTGCCTGTTTTGGGGCCGTGATCAGTTTTTTTGTGATGTGGACCGCGGCTGCGGTTGCGCAATCCGACGTACAGCTTTGCCAGGCGGGAACGCCGCAATTCCCGCAGGCGTGTCCGTGCATCATCGCGTCGTCCCAGCAGGCGGGGATTACCGGCAACACGCTGTCAAAGCTCTTGGTCAACGATGCGGATGGGATCCCGATCGAGACCTTCCAGCGGTACGGCAACATCTATGTGCAGTGCATTCAGTCGGCGCTGCTGGGCGGTGGTGCCGTGCAGCCGACGCCCACGCCCACGCCAACACCTGCGCAGCCGCCTGTTGCCGCCGCGCCCGC
>CAWUIP010000127.1:0-9525 GCA_963922415.1 uncultured Aliishimia sp.
ACCCTCTCTTATCAAATCACCCTAAACTGTCCCCGTGGCGCTGACGTCAGACAGTCCAAAAGACCAGGCACACCTAAAGTATTCAGTGTGGGAAGACCCCACCCGATCTGCTCTGCTGTGCTGCCCGTTCCGCCGCAGAGTAGGGCGCAGGCCAGTAGGCCCGCTCGGTGTGTCGTGCCAGGCTGCCTCAAACGCCTCGCTCCGCCATCATTGTTTTTGATGGACCTATTCCGGTCCTTTACTACTTAGTAGCGAGATTGCTTGGGTTTACGAAACGGATTATGCGGTCGGCATGCAGTTCTTTCGCAACCTGTGGAAAAAAACCACACCCTTTAATGCACCTTTACGGCCAGACGAAACATTCGCAGTTATCGGGGATGTCCACGGTCGCATTGACCTTTTAGATCGACTTTTGGACCAGATCGCTGCTCTGCCCATTCAGCCTCGATCAGTTGTCTTGGTGGGCGATTACATCGACAGGGGCGAGGATAGCGCAGAGGTTTTGATGCGTCTAAAAGCCCTGTCAGACATCGGGTCTTGTATCCCCTTGCGTGGCAATCACGAAGATATGCTTCTGTCGTTTTTGGACCTTCCAGAAGAAAATGGGAACCGCTGGCTGCGGCATGGGGGCCTTCAAACTTTGGCCAGCTACCGCGTTACACTTGCGTCTCCGTCACCAGGTCCCAATGATCTGCGAGCTATCGCTGATGATTTGAAATCAAAACTCGGGGATGATGCTTTGACGTGGCTGCGTCGGCTCAATACCTATTGGCAAAGCGGAAATGTATGCGTTGTCCACGCCGCCGCTGATCCCGATCAATCGATCGCAAATCAGTCGAAACATGTGCTGCTTTGGGGGCACAAGGCGTTTCGCAAAAAGTCCCGCGCAGATGGTGTGTGGATCGTACACGGCCATACGATTGTGCCATCCCCTCTGGTGGACCAAGGGGTTATCAGTATCGATACCGGGGCATATGCAACCGGGCGATTGACGGCCGCTTTAATTGAAACGGATGCTGTGAACTTTCTGACGGTCGACGCGACGGCGCGTTAAACCGCTTGTGCCGCCGCAATTGCGCGGGCCCAACGTGCCAGGTCTGCAGATCGCGACTCGGCGTCCATCTTTGGCTCAAATCGGCGATCGCGGGCCCATGTTTTCGAAAAGTCTTCCTGATCCGGGTAAACACCTGCCTGCATTCCTGCGAGCCAGGCCGCTCCCATGGCCGTGGTTTCAACATTTGTCGGACGATCCACAGGTGCATCCAGCACGTCTGCCAAGTACTGCATCGCCCAGTTGTTTGCCGAAAGCCCACCATCGACGCGCAAGACGGCTTCTGCCGCCTCGGGCCAGTCTGCGCGCATCGCTTGCCACAAATCCGCTGTTTGAAACCCAATGCTCTGCAACGCAGCGCGCGCAAACTCTGCCGGACCTGTATCGCGCGTCAGGCCAAAACTAGCGCCCCGACAGTCTGGGTTCCAATAGGGTGCGCCCAAGCCTGTGAAAGCAGGCACGAGGGTCACCCCATCACGGCCTTCGGCGGCAAGCGCTTCGGTTTCCGCTGCAGAGGCGATGACACCCAAACCATCGCGCAGCCATTGAACAACGGCCCCCGCCACAAAAATTGATCCTTCAAGCGCATATGTGGGCTTGCCGTTCAACTGATAGGCAATCGTCGTGAGCAAACGGTTCTTAGACGTTATTGCCTCTGCACCCGTGTTCAGGAGCGCAAAGCAGCCAGTCCCATAGGTCGACTTGAGCATGCCCGGCTCAAAACACGCTTGTCCAACAGTTGCGGCTTGTTGATCGCCGGCAACGCCCAGAATGGGAACATCGGCACCTAGTACGCCGGTGGTCCCGAACGCGGCGGCGCAGTCTTTAACTTCGGGTAACATCGCCATGGGTATGTCCAAAAGCGCGCAAACCTCTGCACTCCAGCACCCATTGTGGATGTCATAGAGCATCGTGCGCGCGGCGTTTGTCGCGTCCGTCACATGTGCGGCGCGGCCGGTAAGATGCCAGATAAGAAAGGTGTCCACGGTCCCAAAAAGCAGTTTGCCCGCAGCAGCCCGTTCCCGAGCGCCATCATACGTGTCCAGGATCCATTTGACTTTCGTTGACGAAAAATAGGGATCTAACAGCAGCCCAGTTGTTGCCGTGATCATTGGCTCGTGCCCGGCGTCTTTGAGTGCGGCACAGATGTCCGATGTCCGCCGGTCTTGCCAAACGATCGCGCGGTGAAGGGGTGCGCCTGTCTCGGCGTCCCACACAAGCGTCGTTTCTCGCTGGTTGGTGATGCCGATTGCTGCGATATCAGTGGCTGCGATGCCGGATCTTTCCACGCAAGACCGCGTCGTTGTCAGCACAGTGTCTAACAAGTCTTGAGGCTCGTGCTCGACCCAACCTGATGCAGGAAAGTGTTGTGCAAACTCTTCTTGCGCAGTGGCCACGGACTGCATGTTTTCGTCAAAGAGAATTGCCCGTGACGATGTTGTGCCTTGGTCGATTGCAAGTACGTAGCGCATGTGTTGTCCCCCTGCCTGCTCCGCGCGCATAGTTTCGCGGAGGACTTCGGACGTCAACGGGGATGCGTCAGATCGGTTGTGTCGCGTAGGCCAATTCTGGCCCAAAGATCACGTCGCTATGGTCTGCGAGGTATATCCGAAGCCAAGGCGTGAACCGATCTGGATACCGCTGCACCTCGGCCATCAGGTCGTGATAGTCGATCCAGCGCGTTTCCATGACTTCATCTGGATTAAGGTTGAGTTCGGGATCGCGTTTTGTGCGGCCCAAAAACACATCGACCACTTCATGCTCTATCAGCCCATTTCCGACCTCAGCGCGGTACTCAAGGTGGTGCCGATGTTCCAAGATCATGCCCTCTAGGCCCAGTTCTTCAACCAACCGGCGCTGGGCGCAAGCTCCTTGTTCCTCGCCCCAGTCGGGATGCGTGCAACACGTGTTCGCCCACAGACCGGGCGTGTGATACTTCGACATCGCGCGCCGTTGCAGCAGCACCTGGCGGTCCTTTAAAACAAAAACAGATACGGCCTTGTGCCGCAGCCCTTTTTGGTGCGCTTCAAGCTTTTCGACAGGCGTAAGCTTGCCGTCGACCCAGGCGGGGATCATGATTGTCATACGTGCTCGGGCCTCACCAAGCCCATCAAGTGGGCAATGTTTTTCACGCCAATCTTGAGGTGAGCCATGGGCCGCGCCTTGACTAGCTTTTTGTTCATATACGCTTCGAAGGTTAGTTTTTGAACGTCGATATCGTGGCAAAGCGACACGAAGCGTTCGCGTCGCATATCGGACTGGTAATAGGCATTTTGCATCGATGCCAGGACACGGAAGACCGTTTTGTGCTCGCGCATGAAGAGCTTGCGCGCCAAGCGGAGGTCTTTCGCGCGGGCTGAGGCCAACGTGGCCGCACAGGCGGTTGCCGCCACGCGTCCGCCCATCATTGCATAGTAGATGCCTTCGCCCGATGACGGCGCGACGACGCCTGCGGCATCCCCGGCCAGGACAACGTCTTGTCCGTTATCCCACCGATCCATCGGTTTAAGCGGGATGGGCGCGCCTTCTTTGCGTAGCGTTTCGCAATCTTCCAGACCCGAGGCGCGGCGCAATGCGGCTGTTGCGTCTTTGAGGTTCACATCCGGATCCTCGGTGCCCATGCCGACGCTGGTCGTGCCGCCATGGGGGAAGACCCAGCCATAAAAGTCAGGGCTAATCGCGCCGTCATAGATTACATCGCAACGCATTGGGTCATAGACGGCATTGGCCTCGGGCGCGGCAATGATCTCGTGATAGGCAAAGACCAGCGGGACTTTGTCTGCGCCGGGCACTTCGGCAAGGCCAACCCGGCTTTTGGCGCCGTCCGCGCCGATGATGAGTTTTGTCGGAAGCGCTTGTTCAGAGCCTGATGACTTTTCGCGGTAGATGACGTGTGCGGTCCCATTGTCCCGCTCAATCCGCAGGAAGGTCCCAACAAAGCTCTGCGCGCCCGCCGACACGGCGCGGTTTCGTAAGAAGGGGTCAAAGTCCTTGCGATCGACCATTCCGACGAAACCATTTTCGATTGGGATGTCGACCGACCGCCCGGTGGGCGAGATCATCCGCGCGGTGTTCACTTTGGTGAGAAGCTGATCCTCTCCAATATTGAAATCTTGCATCAGTCGCGGCGGGATAGCACCCCCACACGGCTTGATGCGGCCCTCTCGATCTAGAAGTGCCACTTTGTGACCGGATCGGACCAAGTCTTCTGCGGCTGTGGCCCCGGCTGGGCCGCCCCCGACGACGACGACATCGAACATATCTATTCCCCCGGAACCATGAGTGGAGTTTGCGCCTGATCGGCCCGACGCATCACGCGCGCGGCCACCACGGCGGCGATCAAAAAGAGCAGTGCTTCGGCTGTGAAGACCAGACCATAGGCTGTCGCATCATTCAGGCTGAGCCGCGCAAGATCCAGTGTGCCTGTTGCGATAAGGCCTGCGAGACCTGCCGCAATGGCTTGTGCTGCGCCGAAGACACCCATGCGGGTGCCCGTTGCCTTCGCCCGCGCCGCAGCAAGTTGCATCATCGAGCCCACCGCGCCGACCACGAACAGCCCATTGCCCAACCCAAGTGCCACCGAGCTTGGCACCAGTGGCAGACCCGCCCCAAGCGCCAACAAGCCGATCGCCGACAGGACGCATCCGACAACGGCCCAGAACCGCAATGTGCCCCAGCCAAACTGCGACAGGACCCCAGCGGCAATCATGCCCAACAGCGCCGCGCCGTCCTTGCCGCCAGAGAGTTTGGTCGAGGCATCGGGCGTCAGCCCGTGTACATGGCCTGCGAAGGGCTCAAAAATCAGTTCCGACAGATAAAAGGCAAGGATCGACAGGAAGACAAACCCTGTGAAAGCGCGGGCAACCGGGTCTCTCCACGTGGTTTGGAGCGCTGCGCGCAGGCTTCCATCGGCCTGAGGTTGGGTTTGAACGGCCGTGACCTCTACCCGCCACGTGGCCAAAAACGTCAGGCAGACGGCCACGCCCGCCACAACGGCAACCACCCAGATCAGGCGTTGAGACGAGTATGGGTCCAGCGCGATGCCCGTCCCGATAGAGGCAATGATGGCCCCAGCGATCAGGAACAGCCAGGCCAATGTCGCCGGTCCGCCCTTTCGGTTTCCAGTGAGTGTGGCGAGCAGGGCCAAGAAGGACGTGCCAGCCGCGCCGATCCCAAGACCGATTGCCGTGTAGGCGATAATCCAAGTCACGAGCGCCATGCTGATGGACTGTTCCGCCATGTGAATGCCCCAAGCAACAGCGACCAGGGACGCGCCGACAACAGCGACGCCGCCAAGGATGAACGGCGTGCGCCCGCCCCGGGCATCCGACCGGTATCCCCAAACGGGGCGTGTGAGCTGCACGCCATAGTGCAACGCGACCAGCAGACCTGGCAGCAGCGCGGGCAGCGCAAGCTCAACCGTCATCAAGCGGTTGAATAAGTTCACGGGTAGGGCCGCAAGACCCCCGATGGCGGCATTTACCAGGCAAAGCCGAACCAATGTGCCCCAACCCGCCATCAGACAATCCCTCGCAAGGCGAATGCGGCGATCATCATGCCCGAAACATAGAGCAAGACGCCCGTTCCATTGTACCAAGGTGCCTTGGCCTTGGGATCGCGGAACATCACGGTCATCGCCCAAAACTGAACCAGCAACACCAGCGTCACGCCACCTGCGTGAAAGGCGCGGTCCCACCACAGGAGGCAGGCGATCACTGCGATCTGCGGTAATGCCATGACGACGCATGCAACTTGTGCCGCGCGTTTGGGACCGAGCGTAACGGGCAGGGAGTTGACCCCCATCTGCCGATCTCCCTCTAGCGCCTTGAAGTCGTTTAGGGTCATGATCCCATGCGCACCGATGCCGTAAAGGAGTGCGATCAACAGTATGCGCGGATCGGGTGCCCCGGCGGTGAGCACAGCAGCGCCCGTGACCCAGGGCAGCGTTTCATAGCTGATCCCGACCAGGCCCGGACCCCACCAGCCAGATCGCTTGAGCCGCACAGGCTCTGCCGAGTAGGCCCAAGCGGCCAAGACGGCGATGACCGTGGCGCCGAACCCCCAAGGCCCCAACAACCAGCCAACCGCGAGCGACAGCGCGGACATCGCGATGGCGATCCACAGCCCCCAACGCCCTGGAATGCGGCCTGAAGGAATTGGGCGGCCCGGCTCATTGATTGCGTCAACATGGCGGTCGCACCAGTCATTGGCGGCTTGGCTCATCCCGCAGACGATGGGACCCGCCAGCAAAACGCCAAGCAGCACGAGGTGCCACTGTCCACTTGGACTTACACCAGACGAGACGACACCGCAAAGATACGCCCACATTGGTGGAAACCATGTGACTGGTTTTATGAGCGTAATCGCAGCGCTTGGCTCAGGAAACCGGCGCGTGTTGAGCGTGGATGAAACAGCCATGTGTCAACTATGTCTGACACATTGAGTCGTTGCAAGTGTCCGAAACTTAAGACGACTGCCCGTCGCGATGCAAAAGACCGTACTTCCGCAGTTTCACATACAGGCTTTGGCGCGAGAGCCCCAACATCTCTGCCGCGGCAACTCGGTTGTTTTTTGTCAGATTGACGGCAGTTTCGATGCACATCTTTTCAACGACGTCTGTTGTCTCGGCCACAATGTCTTTCAAAGATGCGGAACCAACCAACTCCATCACATTGCGATTGCCGTCATCTGGCATCCGTCCCGCGCCGGTGCTGCGGACCCCTTCAACACGTGACACATCGCGCACAATGAACGCCAAAACGGCAGCAGCCCCCTCATTCAGGCGCGTGGCCGACACTTCGACGGAAAGCCGCGCGCCAAGCTCGGTTTGCAGTTTGGTCGCGTAAACCCGCATATGGCCCGTACGCGACGCATTATCGATCAACACGCCCAGGTCAATTTGCCCGCGCACGAAGAAGTCGCCAAGGCTCCGGTCGCGCACATCGCCACCATGCGCTGCGCCGACAAGGTCTAGAAAACTGTCATTGGCAGACAGAATTTGCCCGTCCATATCTGAAAAAACAACGCCGTCGCTGGCGTGCCGGAAGAGTGCAACAGCGCGGGTCGACTCTGCGTCCGAAGCCTGTGCAGTGTCTTCGCCGCTTTCAAACAAGCAATGCAGAATGCGTTGACCGCCTGCCCGAAATACAGACGGCGTTATCTGAACGCGTCGGTCGGTACGTTCTGCGATGACTTCGATATGGCCGCCACCTTCCGCCATCGACGCGTTCAGCAGACTTTCGGTAAGTTCTGCTGATCCACGATCCTTCAACAACTGCGCTATTGATAGGCCTGCAGCCGCTTCGCGGGTCAAACCAAGCAGAGCGGCTGCATTTTCCGAACAGTCGGAAATGCGTCCGTCTTGCACATTCACAAATACGACCGCTTCGTTCGTTCGCGCCAACATGACGCGATACCGGCTGTCGAACTCGCGCCGCGCTTCGTACCCCTGCTCTAGCGCAATTTGCGCTTGGACCAGTTGCTGCTGTGTTTCTGCAATTGGGCGAAGATCGCGCCCTAACATCAAAAGCGTGTTGTCTTGGCCGAACCGATGGAACGTGTACCGAACCGGAAAGTGCCAGACGGCGTTGTCTTCATGGTTCAGTTCGATGAATCTGTTTAAATCCTGATCATCCAAGTGCATGGCGAAGGATTTTTGGAACTTGGGGATACTGTCGTCGGCCAAAAACTCGATGACCGGACGACTCTCCCAATGGCTAAGGTTGCCGAAGCCATCGGAGGCTTGGCTGGTGACGACCGACAAAATTGTCGCGGACTCGTCCACCACAAGGGCAATATCTGACGCCGCTGCGATGATCCCGCTGAGGATTTCCGGCTCAATTAAAGGCGCTGCGCCACTGTTCCAAAAACTCTTACCGCCCGATTTCATGTCTTACCGCTCGTCAGAAGCTGTGCGAGCAGACACCAGTGTCATTGCATCTCGTGCGGCGCTGGTGACTACATCAACTCCAGTTATCTCTTTTGCTACGCTGGCGGTTTCACCCAAGCCGCCCCCAATGGCGAAGAGCGGCGGGGTGGCCAACACCTTTGAGATATCTAGAACAATTCGCGAAACGGTTTCAAGCGTTGCGCGGCACGATGCTGTGAACATGATGCCATCAGGTGGATCGCAGAGCACCCGCGAAACCAAGTCTTCAGGCATCTCGCAGAACGACACATCTATGCGCGCGCCCAAACGGCGCAACTGTGCTGCCAAAACGAAGGCGCCGAGGGAATGCTGTTCGCCCAGTGGGATAACCACCAAAACCGTGGTGGATCTGTGTATGTCGCTTGCAAAGTCCAAGCTTTCGGCAGACGCCAACGATAATAGTGTTTGCAGGCGAAGGCTGCCAACCGTCACGCTTGCAAAGTCGGCAACATCGTCTTGCCACATCTCGCCGAGGCGTCGGGCGACGGCTGGTACATAAACGTCGATAACAGCATCCACTGATAAACGATGCCCCCGAAGCTCATCCAACATGTCGTCGGCGTGAAAGTCTCCCCGGCTCAAGACTGCACGGGTCAAGTGATCCAAGATAAACTGACGGGCACCTCGTTGCGTAATCGACTGACGGCGCGAAAGGATTGACACGGCACTTTCAGCAAGAGCGGAAGCTCCGGCAGACTGCCGCGCCGGTGCGCGCGGAGAGGTGCTGTGGTCGTCGGCTGTCATAAACCGGTTCCTTTGTGGCGACGACAAAGACGGGACCAATTGTGTCAACTTGTCTTGGCGATCGTCGGCCATTCAATTGCACTATGTCAGAAATTTTGGACATTAGCTATGGGTATCGAGCGAAAAAGTCTGTGAAGACCATGTAATTTTCGCCAAGTTGTAAAGCAAAGCAGTCACGCAGTGTAAGTTAAGATTGACACTTTTGGGTCACCCGTTACTCTAGTGGCGAGGACATTTCTGGAGCAAATGACGATGCTGCACCGGTCTACCGGACCGTCTCAGCCACATGGGCTATACTCCGCAGAAGAGCGGGCGCGCCGGGATTCGACCATCTGGACAATGGTTCAGGGCATTCTGGCGCCGTTGCAGTTTTTGGTCTTCATTGTCTCGCTCATCCTAGTCTTGCGCTACCTGGCAACGGGCCTTGGCTACGAGGCTGCAACCCTGTCGATCGTTGTCAAAACGGGCATCCTTTACTTGATCATGGTAACGGGCGCGATTTGGGAAAAAGTCGTTTTTGGCCAATACCTTTTCGCACCTGCCTTCTTCTGGGAAGACTTCGTTTCCTTCTTTGTGATTGCGCTCCACACAGCTTACCTGTGGGGTCTTTTCTGGGGCGGACTTGGCCCCGAGCACCTGATGTGGCTCGCTCTGGCGGCGTACGCTGTTTACGTCGTGAATGCCGCGCAATTCCTCCTCAAATTGCGCGCAGCCCGCCTTCAATCGAGAGAGATCCCAGCATGACCGAGTTGCCGCGACTTCAGGGCGGTGGATGCCGCAATACACCGATCCTCAAACAACG
>CAWUIP010000128.1:0-9471 GCA_963922415.1 uncultured Aliishimia sp.
AGCTTGTGCTTTTGCCGCCGCAGCTTGGTCCACTTCTTCAGGCCCCTGCGCCACTCGGTCAGCACGGTTCCGTCCTGTTCGATACCGGTCGCCGTCATCCCATAGCGCAGCGCCCACATCAGCGTCGTGCCGCGACCACAAAGGGGGTCCAAAAGACGCATTTGGGCCGGATCACGCCCCGGCATCTGCTGCAACGCGAGGTTCAGCATCGCCTGTGTCAGCGTCTCGTTGGTCTTGCCGCGATATTTCTCGCCCCAAACAAAGTCGGGATGCAGTTGAAATTCCGGATCGGCATCTAAGGGGCGCAGCAGATCACCTTGCCGCTCAAAGATCCCTTGCACGCAGGACAAGCGCGCAAGCTGTGACAGGTGCGTCGCCTCTGCGGTCAGATGCAGAAACTGCATCTCGCCATGCGCAGCGACATCCACGGCCCCAAAGGCCGCCGCCTCGATCTGCGCGATCTCTGTGGCGCGGTCGAAAAACGCCGCCTGAGCCCGAGGCGAGATTAAAAGCGCGTAGTCTGGCAAACCTGCGGCTTAGCCTGCGCAGCGCTTTTCAGCGTCTTCCACGGCGGCTGTGAACCCCAGCAAGCTGAACGTGTCGCGCGTGGTATTGTTGCGGCCTGACACACCACTGACCACGGCATTGGCTCCGCGCTTCATCGCGGTGATCAGCTTGGCATCCTCAGACGGCGAGGCAGGCCAAGCCCATTCGCCGTCAGTGAACATCTCAAACCGCGTCCCGCCGATATCGATGTTGACGGTCGAGCCATCTTTGAAGGGATAACCGCCCGTGTATGCGACCTGACCCGCCGCCCCGGCAGAGGGGCGGTAGAACACCATCAGCAGGATCTGACTGCGATTCACGGCCTTCAAGCGGCCTTCGCTATCCTTGGCATCCCACTCTTTGGGCGTCGACACGCTCCAACACTCAGTTGGGTTCTCCTCGACAAACACGCTCCAATCCGTCTTCGCCGCCACGCGGTTCTCGCTCGTCTCTTGTGCGGATGTTGCGCCGGCCAAAAGGGCCACTGCACAGGCCGCGCCAATCACCTTTGAAATACCCATTCTCACAGCCTCCAGACTGGTCTTTGCCCCAAAGTTGCAGCGCACCCATGGTCCTGTTTCGGACCTTTCGTCTTGAAGGCGCGCGCTGTTTCGCTCAACTAGCACGTTAATAGCCCAAAGCAGTGCCAAAACGGAAGCAAAATGGACACAATTCACGTGAACTGGATGCAAAGATGATCAGCCCAACGCCAATGGTTGAATTGTGGCGCGGGCCATTCTTGGAAAGTGTGCATTACGGGCACGCCGTTGTGGCGCGGCCAGGTGGCGAGATTGTCGAGGCCTGGGGCGATCCGGACCTTCTGGTGTTGCCGCGATCTTCGGCCAAAATGATCCAGGCGCTGCCGCTGGTCGAAAGCGGTGCCGCGGATGCCAAGGGTCTGACCGCGCAGCAATTGGCGTTGGCCTGCGCCTCGCACGCCAGTGACGCTGTGCATGTGGATCGCGTGACCGAATGGCTGGGCGCGCTTGGCCTTGGGGAGGCCGATCTACGCTGCGGGCCAGAGCTGTCCTATGATCCCAAGCGGCGCGAGGCGTTGATCCGTGACGGCATCGCGCCCGCGCAGGTGCGCAACAACTGCTCGGGCAAGCACAGCGGATTTCTGACGCTGGCACAGCATTTGGGTGCGGGTCCAGAGTACACGGAACTTGACCATCCCGTACAAATCGCCGTGCGCGAGGCGTGGGAGCGGGTGACCGGTGAAACCGTGGCAGGCCACGGCATCGACGGTTGCACGGCCCCAAATTTCGCTACGTCGCTGCAGGCTGTCGCCCGCGCTATGGCGAGCTACGCCGCAGCGCCGGCTGACAGCCCGCAATCGCGGCTGGTCCAGGCGATGATGGCGCATCCCGAGATGGTGGCAGGCGAAGGGCGCGCCTGCACACAGTTCATGCGGGCGATGACTGGAAAGGGTGCGGTCAAAACCGGCGCCGAAGGCTTTTTCATCGCCATCCTACCCGAACAGCAGTTGGGGGTGGCTTTGAAGATCTCGGACGGCACAACGCGCGCCAGCGAAGTCGCGATGGCCGCCCTTCTTGTGAAGCTTGGCGCGCTTGACCCCGATCACCCGGTGACGCGCGACTATATCGGCAGACCGATCCTCAACCACCGCGGGATCACAACGGGACATGTGCGGGTGGCGCCACCCCTCTGCTAATCGCGCTTTACATCTCGTGGATTTCGCAGACTTCCACCGATCCACTCCCATCCGCGACCATCGGGCACCCTTTGGCCATATCGCAGGCCTCTTCATAGCTGTCTGCGGAAACAACAGAATACCCCGAGAGCGGATTGGGGCCGCCATCATCCGTAACTGCATCCCGCGTGACCGTTTTCGAGGCCAAGACTGGATTTCCGCCGTCGACGACCTTGTCGCCCATGGCTCCAAACCAAGCCATCCAGGCGTCCATTGTCGCTTTCTGCTCGGCCGGGTCCGTCGGCGTGTGGCCCCCGTGATAGGCAAACATGAACTTCGGCATATCGCGCTCCCTCTCCTCAGTGCATGGGTGCACTATACCGCAAAATCGCCCTGGTTCTAAGCCCGGATCATCTCGGCCCGGCGCAGGCGCTGACCACGTACCAGTTTGGTCTCGTGATGGACCACCTGGAACCCGTGGGCAGCAAAGGCCGCTTGGGCGTGAAGGCTCGCATGGGTCTTCAGCGCACGGTCGCCCGCAGCATCCAGAAGCACGCGCATCATTGCCGAAAACACGCCCTGACCAATAGCTTCGGGCGCAACAAAGGCCAGATCGACATAGTGGTCGCGGCGCAAGCTCAGAAAGCCAACGGGGCCTGCAACGCGCCGCGCGACCCAGATCTGCTGCCCCGCCAGTCGCCGCGCCCAAGCTCGCCCGGTCCGCCGCGCAGGCATCCAAGCGGCCCGCTCGCGCTTTGAGTATGCGGTCGCCCCATCGCGCACGGACCGATACATCAGACGCCCCAGCGCGGCAGTATCGCGGGGGTGGCTGCGCGACACCCAGGTCATGGCGTCACAAAGTCGTCACGCGCATAGCCTTGCAGGTACAACAGCGCTGTAAGATCTCCGTGATTGATCCGCACGTCACATTGCGCCGCGACTGCGGGCTTGGCGTGCATCGCGACACCGATGCCTGCGCGCCCCAGCATGCCTAGGTCGTTCGCCCCGTCACCGACCGCGATGACCTCTGCATCGGTCAGGCCGCGCGCCCGGGTGATCTCTTCCAGCGCATCGACCTTGGCCTGTTGCCCCAGGATGGGCGGCGCCGTCTCACCAGTGAGCGCGCCCTCTGCGATGACCAAGGTGTTGGCGCGGTTCTCGTCAAAGCCCAGTTTGCCGGACACCGCTTGGGTAAAGGCCGTGAACCCGCCCGACACCAAGGCCGTGTAAGCCCCGTTTGCTTTCATCGTCGTCAACAGGATATCCCCACCGGGCGTGTAGGTGATGCGGTTTTGCAGAACCTCATCAATCACCGCGGCGGGCAAACCCTTCATCTGGGCCACCCGCTCCCGCAAGGCCTCGTCAAAGTCCAACTCGCCATTCATGGCGCGCTTTGTCACGGCGCGTACGGCGTCGCCAACACCCGCCACATCGGCCAACTCGTCGATGCATTCCTGTTGGATCATGGTGCTGTCCATATCCGCCATCAGGATCGACTTGCGCCGCCCCGTCGCAGGTTGAACGACCAGATCAACGCCCTGCCTCTGCAGATCGTCCCAAACCGCCCAACGATTGTCTGGGACTGCAGGCACGGAAAACTCCGCCGCCTCATCCGCACCCAGCCACACCGCATCACCCCCGCCCCAGGCATTGCGCAAGGCCTCAACCAGTGCAGGCTCCAGCCGCCCAGGCTGCGCGATCAGCGTCGTGATGAACATTGGCGTTTCCTATCGTAAACGGAACAGGTCGCATTTGACCGAATTTGCGCCGCTATAGCGCTGCTTTTGCGGTTGCGCCAGCGGTGGCTTGGACATATCCCCGCCCGTGGGACACCCCTCCCCAACGAGGGGCGCTTATCTGGAAGGGTAGCATTGATGGCTATGACCAAACCCGGCGCGCGGCCGGAAAATCCGCGTTTCTCCTCTGGCCCCTGCGCCAAACCCCCAACGTTTTCGCTGGATGATCTGTCGGACGCTGCCCTTGGGCGGTCGCATCGCGCGGCGGTTGGCAAGGACAAGCTGAAGGCCGCGATCGAAGAAACCCGCGACCTCTTGGGCGTGCCGGCGGAGTACAAGATCGGTATCGTACCTGCCTCGGACACCGGCGCGGTTGAAATGGCGATGTGGTCGATGCTGGGCGCGCGGCCGTGTACGATGGTCGCCTGGGAAAGCTTCGGCGCCGGCTGGGTCACGGATGTGGTCAAGCAACTCAAGCTCGACGCAGAGGTACGCACGGCCGAATATGGCGAGATCGTCGACATGGCCGCAATCGACTACGACACAGACGTTGTCTTCACCTGGAATGGCACGACATCCGGCGTTCGGGTGACAAATGGCGCCACGATACCTGCAGATCGCGCCGGCCTGACGATTTGCGACGCCACCTCGGCCGCCTTCGCGATGGACCTGCCTTGGGACAAGCTCGATGTGGTGACCTTCTCTTGGCAGAAGGTGCTGGGCGGCGAAGCGGCGCACGGGATGCTGATCCTGAGCCCCCGCGCGGTCGAACGGTTGGAAAGCTACACGCCCGCCTGGCCGCTGCCGAAGATCTTTCGCCTGACCAAAGGCGGCAAGCTGATCGATGGCATCTTCTCGGGCGCGACGATCAACACGCCATCCATGCTGGCGGTCGAAGACTACTTGAACTGCCTCAAATGGGCGCGCGCCGTGGGCGGGCTCAAAGGCCTGATTGGTCGGGCCGAGGCCAATGCCCAGGCGATCTGGAACTTCTGCGCCGCGCGCGATTGGATCGACAACCTCGCCGTTGATCCGGCCACACGGTCGACAACGTCAGTGTGCCTGAAATTCACAGATGCGCAGATCCCCGATGGGGCGGCTTTCGCCAAAGCTGTGGCCAAACGGCTAGAAACCGAAGGCGTGGCCCTGGACGTCGGCGGCTACCGCGATGCACCGCCCGGCTTGCGGATCTGGTGCGGCGGCACGGTCGAGACCTCGGATATCGAGGCGATGCTGCCCTGGCTCGACTGGGCTTATGCCCAAGAACTGGCGGCGCTGAAAGCCGCCGCCTGACCCCTTTTCCGCGTAAGGTGCGGCACCGCCCGCACCCCCTCCACAGGATACAGACTATGCCCAAAGTACTCATCTCCGACAAACTGTCGGACGCCGCGGTTCAGATCTTTCGCGACCGAGGCATCGACGTCGATTTCGAACCCGATCTTGGCAAGGACAAAGACAAACTGCGCGAGGTGATCGGCCAATACGATGGCCTCGCCATCCGCTCGGCCACCAAAGTCACCGAAAAGATCCTTGAAGCCGCCGACAACCTGCAAGTGATCGGCCGCGCTGGGATCGGAACTGACAATATCGACAAGGATGCCGCCTCGAAGAAAGGCGTGATCGTCATGAACACGCCCTTCGGCAATATGATTACCACAGCCGAACACGCCATCGCGATGATGTTCGCCGTCGCCCGCCAAATCCCCGAAGCCTCAGCCTCGACCCATGACGGAAAATGGGAAAAATCCAAGTTCATGGGTGTCGAACTGACCGCCAAGACCCTTGGCGTCATCGGCGCAGGCAATATCGGCGGCATCGTCTGCGACCGCGCGCGCGGGCTGAAAATGAAAGTCATCGCCTTTGACCCATTCCTCAGCCAAGAAAAGGCCGACAAGATGGGCGTCGAAAAGGTCGAGCTTGACGACCTTCTGAAACGCGCCGATTTCATCACGCTGCACGTGCCAAAGACCGACCAAACGGCTGGCATGATCGGCGCGGACGAGATCGCCAAGATGAAGCCGGGCGTGCGCATCGTGAACTGCGCGCGGGGCGGCCTGGTGGACGAAGAAGCGCTGGCCGAGGCCCTGAAGTCCGGTCACGTCGCAGGCGCGGCCTTTGACGTCTTCGCGGTTGAACCCGCCAAGAAAAACCCGCTCTTCAACCTGCCCAACGTCGTCTGCACCCCGCACCTGGGTGCTGCGACCACAGAGGCGCAAGAAAACGTGGCCCTGCAAGTGGCCGAACAGATGTCGAACTACCTGCTTGAGGGGACCGTTGAAAATGCGCTCAACTCGCCCTCGCTGACCGCTGAAGAAGCGAAGGTCATGGGCCCTTGGGTCAAGCTCGCGGGGCACCTGGGCAGCTTCATCGGCCAACTGACCGACGAGCCGATCAAGGCGATCAATATCCTCTATGACGGGTCCGTGGCCGAGATGAACCTGGAGGCACTCAACTGTTCCGTCATCGCGGGGATCCTCCAGCGCGTGAACCCGGATGTGAACATCGTCTCGGCCCCCTTCATCGCCAAGGACAAGGGCATCCAGATCTCGACCACGAACCAGGACAAGTCCGGCGCTTTTGAGGGCTACATCAAGGTCACCGTGGTCACCGAAGCGCGCGAGCGGTCCATCGCAGGCACGGTTTTCTCGGACGGCAAGCCGCGCTTTATCCAGATCAAGGGCATAAACATCGATGCTGCGATTGGGGCGAATATGCTCTACACCACCAACGAGGACGTGCCGGGCATTATCGGCCTTTTGGGCAACACGATGGGTAAGAACGGGGTGAACATCGCGAACTTTACCTTGGGCCGGTCGGATGTGGGTGGAGAGGCCATCGCGCTTTTGTACGTCGACAACCCGATCCCGAGCGGCGTGCTGAACGCGCTTGAGACCACTGGCATGTTCCAACAAGTGCGCCCCTTGGCGTTTGACGTGGCATGACCCTTTACGCCATCGGTGATATTCACGGTCAGCTTGCCAAGCTGCAAGAGGTCCTGGCCTGGATCGAGGCCGATGGCGGCCCAGACGCGCGCGTGGTGTTTCTGGGCGATTACGTGGATCGGGGCCCTGACAGTGCCGGGGTCCTGGATTTGCTTTGTGATGCGCAGGACGCGGGGCGCAATTGGGTCATTCTCAAGGGCAACCATGACCGGCTCTTTGAGTGGTTCATGGAGGACCCACCCCGTCACGATCCCCATCTTCTGGTCGGCTACCACTGGCTTCACCCGGCGCTGGGGGGTGTAAAGACGCTCGCGTCCTACGGCGTAACTTTTGAAGAACGGACACGGCTCCAAGTCGTGCGCGCCATGGCAGGCGGCGCTGTTCCGCAACGCCATGTGGACCTAATGCGGCAGATGCCGCTCTACCATGAAGAGGCGGGATGCCTTTTTGTGCACGCAGGCATCCGCCCCGGCGTGCCACTGGCCAATCAAACCGACGAAGACTTGGTTTGGATCCGACAAGAGTTTCACCAATTCACCGATCCGCATCCTTGGCTGATCGTCCACGGGCACACGCCTGTAGATGCGGCAGTGCAGTATTCCAACCGCGTGAACCTTGACAGTGGCGCGGGCTACGGGCGTGCGCTGAGCGTTGGCGTGTTCGAGGCGGGCGAGACCTGGCTTCTCACCGACAAAGGCCGTGTGCCGATGCCGCGCTCCGCTTAAATCCGCGTGTGTCGGGCGCGCGCGCCACGTTCGATCGCAGCGGCGTGCAGCCGGTCGATGTTTAGCTCGTACCGCATCTCTTCCAAAAGGCGCAGCTCCGGCTCGCGCAGCGTGCCATCGGCTGCCGCCACATCGCAGGCCAGCGCATAGCCGGTTTCGTTCAACCGCTCGGGCAAGTTGTCGCGCACCAGACCGAAGAGCGCATCAAGCCCGTCTTCCTGTTCAAACAGGTCAAACACGGTCTGCGCAACGACCCGCATCCGGTCCACATCGTAATCGGCAAAGATCGGCAAGATGTTCACCGAATCCTCGATCTTCACCAGTTCTGCGGTGCGGATATTCTCGTCCGACGCCGAGATCGCGATCATCAAGGCAACCAGACAATCCTGCGCGCTCATGGCGTGCACGTTTTCTTGGGACATTTGCGCCTCCTTTCCGGCCTGCTCTTGTCGCCTAGTTATTGACCCGACCCGGCCCGCACAATAGGGAGAGGCGCTTTCCAAACCGATGATGTCCAGGAGCATATCATGACAAGCGTGCGTGACGCAGCGATGACGAGCAAGGCGTGGCCTTTTGAAGCAGCGCGCGCGATCCTTAAACGCTATGAAAAAGCACCGCCCGAGAAGGGGTATGTGCTCTTTGAAACGGGGTACGGGCCGTCGGGTCTGCCGCATATCGGCACCTTTGGCGAGGTGCTGCGCACGACAATGGTGCGGCGCGCGTTTGAGGTGATCTCGGACATTCCAACCAAGTTGATCGCGTTTTCCGACGATCTGGATGGGTTGCGCAAAGTGCCCGACAATGTGCCGCAGCAAGAACTCTTGGCGGGGTATCTTCAACGCCCGTTGACGGATGTGCCGGACCCGTTCGGCGAGTTCGAAAGCTTTGGCCATCACAACAATGCGATGCTGCAGCGGTTCCTCGACACGTTTGGGTTTGAATACGAGTTTTATTCAGCCCGCGAATTCTACCGCTCTGGCCAGTTCGACGCGACACTGCTGCGCGCGGCCGAAAAGTATGACGACCTCATGGCCGTGATGTTGAAATCCTTGCGGGAAGAGCGTCAGCAGACCTATTCGATCTTCTTGCCGATCAGCCCATCGACGGGCCGCGTGCTGTATGTGCCGTTGAAAGAGGTGAACGGGTCCACGGGCGAGATCACGTTTGAAGACGAAGACGGCACCGATGTGACGATGCCCGTTACCGGCGGCAATGTGAAATTCCAGTGGAAGCCTGATTTTGGCGCCCGCTGGGCCGCACTCGGCGTGGATTTCGAACCCTATGGCAAAGAGCACGCGCCCAACACGCCAATTTATTCCAAGATCTGCCGTCTCTTGGGCGGCACGCCGCCAGAGGTGTTCACCTATGAGCTGTTCCTGGATGAAGAGGGCGGCAAGATCTCGAAGTCCAAGGGCAATGGGCTGTCGATTGACGAATGGCTGACCTATGCCGCCACTGAGAGCTTGAGTTACTACATGTATCTCAAACCCAAAACGGCAAAGCGGTTGGGGTGGAGCGTGATCCCGAAGGCGGTCGACGAATACCACCAGCAACTGCGCGCCTATGCCAATCAAGACGCCGCCCAGCGCCTGAACAACCCCGTGTTTCACATCCACGGGCACAATGTGCCAGCCTCGTCGATGCTGGTGCCGTTTTCGATGCTGTTGAACTTGGCGTCCGTGTCGGGGGCCGAGACCAAGGACACGCTGTGGGGCTTCATGCAGCGCTATGCGCCTGAGGCAAGCCCGGAAACGCATCCCGATTTGGACCAGGCGGCGGGCTTTGCCGTGCGTTACTACAATGATTTTGTGAAGCCGGAAAAAACATATCGGCTGCCCACAGATGACGAACGCGCGGCCCTGACCGCC
>CAWUIP010000129.1:0-9329 GCA_963922415.1 uncultured Aliishimia sp.
CGCACCACTTTTGTTGTCTCACTAGGATTTCCTACCAACGCATTGAATGACAAAGCTATTTTTGGTGTTCGAGCGCCTCCTCGAATGACCGTATCGGTTTGCCCAGATTTTGCAGAATTTATTATGCCAGCGCGCGTGCTCTGAACGCTTTCGCGGGTGGCCGCGCTGATCAGGCCTTTATGACAGCTCTTGCGCAGCGAGATGCCCCAATCTGCGGGCTCGACACGCCCGGCATTGATGGGTCGGGTAAGCAGATCCGTGACGCGTTGTAGATGCGCACGTCCATTTCTATCCTTTGGAAAGGCCGGTTGATCTTCAAGAAAGCGCTGTATTTCAACCTGACAGCCAAAGTGACCGGAGGCTAAGCCGTTCAATGCCGCGACAATGATCGCGGTGAGGGGCTCATTGGGAACCAGGATTTTCCTTAGGCGCCGGATTTTTCGTGTTTATACCCAGTTGGTTCTGCAAAAACCCAATAGACGCGCTGCAAGCGTGCCTTCACTTTTTGGAAGGTCTGTTGACCATTCTTTTCACATTCATACTCACCCCGCGCCGCGATGGTGATCTCAATGAATTTGCAATCGGGGGAGTCCTCGAACGTTAAGTTCAGACACAGCAAATATGTACCACACCCTGCGACATAGAGTGCAAAGCTCCCGAACAGTTCAACAAGAACAACGCGCTTTGAGGTGAAATGGTAGCCCGTAGGGGAATCGAACCCCTCTTTCCAGGTTGAAAACCTGGCGTCCTAACCGATAGACGAACGGGCCACGCTGGCAGTGGAGCGGTGCATAAGTAAACGGCGGCGTCTCTGCAAGAGAAAAAGCGGGCAACTGAGGCTCTTTTTGTGTGGCAATCGCCCTAAGCGCGCGCGGCGTCTTCCAGGCGGAGTTGGACGGATTGTCGACCCTGCCAAGTGTTCAGATCCAAACGCCCGGCCAAATGGAATGGGGCGCCGCCGTGTTCCAATAGTGCCGCGCCAAGCTCTGTGTCGAAGGCCGAGAACGCGATGGCGTCAAGCCGCGGTCCCGAAACTGCGCCAAAGCTCAGCTTCAGATGGCTGTCCCCGACGCGCTTAGCGAAGTGGATCTGCATATTCGCAAAGCAAAAGCGCGGCGCGGGACTGCTCGCGCCGAAGGGGCCAGCGTGTTCAAGCGTTTCCAGAAGATCGAGTGTTGCAGCCTCCGGCATCAAAAGGCCATCCAGGTTCAGCGCACGCGGCCCAGAGGCGCCACTGCCTTGCCGCGCCAAAAGGTCAGAAAGGCGCGCCATGGCAGGCTCAATGTTTTCTTCCGCGACAGTGAGGCCTGCCGCCATCTTGTGTCCGCCACCCTTTTGCAGAAGCCCCTCTGCGGCCAGGAGTTGCACGGCAGAACCAAGGTCGATGCCCGCCACCGACCGACCGGAGCCTTTGCCAATTCCGTCCTCTAAACCGATGACAATTGCGGGCCGACCAGTTGCCTCTTTTAGGCGTGCTGCGACAATCCCAACCACGCCTGGGTGCCATCCAACACCGGCGGCCCAGACAAGGGGTGCTTCCAGGCCGCGCTCTTCGGCCTGTGCCATCGCAGCGGCGCGCACGCTCGCCTCGATCTCGCGGCGTTCGGTGTTGAGCGTGTCGAGGCGTTCGGCGAGGGCCTGAGCCTCGTGCAGGTCATTGGTGGACAAGAGCCGCGCGCCCAAATCCGCTTGCCCCACACGCCCGCCCGCATTGATCCGCGGCCCCAGAACGAAACCCAGGTGATAGGCCTTGGGCATCGTGTCGAGCCGGGCGACATCTCCCAAAGCCACGATACCAGGACGCGCGCGCCGGGCCATCACGGTGAGGCCCTGGCGCACAAAGGCGCGGTTTACACCAATCAGGGGCGCAACGTCTGCGACTGTGGCCAAGGCCACCAAGTCCAGTAGGGCCATCAGGTCAGGACCCCGCTTGCCCGCTTCGCGCAGGTGCCGTCCCGCTTCGACCAAAACCAAAAACACAACGGCAGCTGCGCAAAGGTGGCCAAGGTCACCGTTTTCGTCTTGCCGATTTGGGTTCACCACGGCCAGGGCAGGGGGCAAGGTCTCGGTCCCTAAGTGGTGATCCAACACGATCACATCTTTGGTGCCTGCCGCGGCCAGTGCCTCGTGGCTCAGCGTGCCGCAATCCACGCAGATGATCAGGTCGTGCCGTGCGGCGAGATCTGCGATGGCCGGCGCGTTGGGCCCGTAGCCTTCATCGATCCGGTCCGGCACATAGAGCGTGGCAGGCCGCCCCAGATCGCGCAGCCAGGTCACCAAAAGGGCGGCAGAGGCCGCGCCGTCCACGTCATAATCGGCAAAGATCGCGATCCGTTGGCGTGCAGAGACAGCCTCCAACAACCGGGAAGCGGCCGTTTCCATGTCTTTCAAGCTGCGCGGGTGGGGTAGCAAATCCCGAAGCGCGGGCGCCAGATACGCCTCTGCGGCCTCAGCGATCACGCCGCGCTTGGCCAAAACCTGTGCCACAGCCCGAGGCAGATCGGCTTGCTGCGATAATGCCTCGGCCGCTCGGTCCAACGCGGGCTCTGGGCCCACCCAACGGCGGCCCGTTAGCGATTGCTCGACGCCCAAAAAGGCGCGTGGTTGTTCCAGATCTTGTGGCATCGAATTCATCGCACCACTATATCCGGCCCGCACGAGTCGGGCCAGAGGCAAAAGCGTCTTGGATTTAAGTTAGGATCGGCGAGCGATAATTCATGCGACGCACAGATCCGGTCTTAGAGCGCATCAACAGCGTCTCGGTCGTCACCCAGCCCGGCTCACGCTTGATCCCCGGCAGAAGGGTTCCGCCTGTCACGCCGGTCGCCGCGAAGATCACGTCAGAGGTGCACATATCGTCGCGCGCATAGATCTTGGTGAGGTCTGTAATGCCCGCTTTCTCGGCGCGGCCCTTCTCGTCGTCGTTGCGGAAGGTTAGGCGGCCCCAGATTTGCCCGCCCATGCATTTCAGCGCGGCTGCGGCCAAAACGCCCTCGGGCGCGCCGCCTTTGCCCATATACATGTCAATGCCTGTACCCGGTTCCGCGCAATGCATCACGCCTGCGACGTCGCCATCCGTGATCAGCCGGATCGAAGCCCCCGTGCTGCGGATCTCGGCCACCATTTCATCGTGGCGGGGGCGTTCCAGGACGCAAACCGTAACATCGGCTGGTGCACACCCTTTGGCTGCGGCCAGGGCCACCACGCGCTCGCTTGGGCTCATCTCCATGCTGACCACGTCCGTCGGTAGGCCCGGGCCAACCGCGAGCTTGTCCATATAGACATCCGGCGCGTGCAGCATCGTGCCGCGCGGGCCCATGGCGATCACCGTTAGGGCATTTGGCATGTCTTTGGCGGTAAGGGTCGTGCCCTCGAGCGGATCGAGCGCGATATCCACGCCGGGGCCGTTGCCGGTGCCAACTTCTTCGCCGATGTAAAGCATGGGCGCTTCGTCCCGCTCGCCTTCACCGATCACGACAACGCCTGCGATCTCAAGCTGATTGAGCTGCTCGCGCATCGCGTTGACCGCGGCCTGGTCGGCGGCTTTCTCATCGCCGCGCCCGATCCAATCGGCGCTGGCGATTGCGGCTTGCTCGGCAACGCGGGCAAGGCCCAACGAAAGCATGCGATCATAAAATTTAGGCTCTGCGGTCATCGAACTGATCCTGTTTTGAAATCTTACGCGTGCCTTATCGCCGAAGGCGCGCGCTCTCAAGCGTGATGGCGCTCACACCGCTTCAATCCGCAGCACAACAGGGCTTTCATGTACCACACCCGAGCCGGAGACTGCGTCAAGTGCCGCGTCGAGGCTGGCCCGTGCGCATGCATGTGTGACGATAATGACGGTGGCGATATCGCCGGTATGTTCGCGCTGCCGCATCCGGTCGATGCTGACACCAGCTTCGCCCAGGGCTGCGGCAACTTTCGCCAATGCGCCGGGTTTGTCGGTGAGGGCCATGCGTAGGTAGTACGGGGCGGGCAGGCCCGCCTGTGCGGGGGGCGCTGCGTCCAGGGTTGTGGCGGGTTGGCCAAAGACGGGGATCCGCGTGCCGCGCGCGATGTCGCAGATGTCGGCCAGCACGGCACTGGCTGTTGGTCCTTCGCCCGCACCGGGTCCGCGCAGGACAATTTGGTCAACCGCGTGGCCTTCGATCACCACCATATTCGTGCCGCCCTGCAGCACGCCCAGCGGCGAAGTGGCAGGCACCAGACAGGGCATCATGCGTTGCTCTAGGCCCCGACCGGTCTTTTGCGCAACGCCAAGGAGTTTGATCTTGTAGCCGAGGTCTTCGGCATGGCGGATGTCGTCGATTGTAACGCGTTGGATGCCTTCAATTTCGATTCCGTCGAAATTGACCTGCGTGCCAAAGGCGATGGCAGACAACAGTGCCAGCTTATGCGCCGCATCAATCCCGCCCACATCAAGGTTCGGATCGGCTTCGAGGTAGCCAAGTGCATCGGCTTCGGCAAAGACCTCATCATAGGGCAGGCTCGCATCTTGCATCCGCGTGAGGATGTAGTTGCAGGTGCCATTCATGACGCCCAAGACGCGACTGATCGCATTGCCTGCCAGTCCTTCGGTGAGGGCCTTGATTACGGGGATACCGCCTGCAACGGCCGCCTCAAATCGCAGCGACAGTCCAGCCGCCTCCGCCGCTTCCGCCAAAGCCTGGCCGTGCAGTGCGACCATTGCCTTATTGGCTGTCACGACGTGTTTTCCGGCGTCAATTGCCGCCTCTGTGGCGTCCTTTGCAGGTCCGCTGTCACCGCCCATCAGCTCCACAAACACGTCAATATCATCGCGCGTTGCCAAGGCGACTGGATCGTCTTCCCAAGCGTAGCCGTTCAAAGGCACACCGCGATCCTTGTCTTTGCTGCGTGCGCTGACGGCGGATATTTCAATGGTCCGGCCCGTGCGTGCAGCCAAAAGGGCGGCTTCTTGGCGGATAATCTTTACGACACCGACGCCGACTGTGCCCAATCCAGCAATCCCAAGGCGAAGTGGAGCGGTCATGGGCAGGATCCTTCTGGTGCGTCGTTGTTCGGCGCGGCTTTAGCGCCTCAAACGCGGGCGTGCAATGTCTGGTCGTGTGGCAGGCTAGTCCGCATTCTGCGGAGGCGCGACACCCTTTACGAGACGCCGCCGCGTCCGTCGGTCCAAAACGGGACCCCGAAGTTGAGCTGCGCGTGCCGTCAACGCTGATACGCGGGCTTGTAAACTGGCAGTAATTGGCGCCGTGTCCAAAGGCGCGGGTTTTAGGCCTTGTAGCTGGTCCAGTGGCAAGAGGCGCGGCGCGTCGCGGTCTGCAACATCTGGCGACACAGTGCCGTCCAATTCGGGAAACTGTGTGCAGGCCGAGATTAGGACCAAGAGAGGCAGGACGCATCGCATGCGCCCGGTGTGCCACGCTCTGCGGGGCGGCTGCAAGCGGAGGCTTTTCAAATGAACGGCTGTTCAGTTACTCTTGGCCCATGGCACGCACTACAGGTTCTCATTCTGACATCACCGGCCCGCGCATTGTCGCAGCAGCCCAGCATTTGATCGCCAAGCACGGCTTTGCCGCGGTTTCGATGCGCCAGATCGCGCGCGAGGTGGGCGTGCAGGCCGGGGCACTTTACAACTACTTCCCCGACAAGCAGTCGATGCTCAAAGAGTTGATGCTGGCGCATATGCAGGATCTGCTGGCGGATGTGCGCGCGCTGCCTTTGCAGGACCCGCTGACCGACCTGGAGACCTTTGTCCGGTTTCACATCGCCCAGAACCGGGGCCGGGCGGATGCGGTCTTTATCGCCTATATGGAGCTGCGCAATCTGACCGAGGAGAACTTTGCCGAGGTCGAGGCCCTGCGCCGCGACTATGAGCGGTTCTTGGAAGGGATCCTGGCCAAAGGGGCCGCGCAAGGCCAATTCAAAATCGACAACCCACGCATCACCGCCCGCGCGCTGATTGCCATGCTGAACGGAGTAAACACCTGGTTCCGCGAAGGCGGGGCGCTGAGCCTGACTGAGGTGCAAGACCTCTACTGGGCGCTGGTGCGGCAAACGGCAGGTGCCAAGTGAGCGACGGTCCTTCAAAGGCGTGGGGCTGGACCAGCCGAACCGCGGGCGGAGGCTTATCTGTACTTGCGATTGTTGAATCGCTTTTGGCCATCGCGCTTTCCTTAGCGATTGCGGTCTTCTTTGGAACGGTCTGGCATATTCTTGTCACCGCCTTGATTGCGCCTCTGTTGATGCTTCGCTCATCGCCCGCACTATCGGCGGCAGCGCAAGAGTTTGAAGTCTTAGTTGCAGAAATGGCTGTGCAAGTTAACCGAGAAATGGGGGAGTCTCATGTGTTTCCGTGGCTAACCTTATACCCGGTCCTCTTTTTCCGCGCCTTTCAGTTTCGCATCAAACACACATTGCGCCATCTGAACCTTGGCATGAAAAACATGTCGAAAAATTACGCCAATGCGCTCTTCGTTGACGACAGCATAAGGAGTGTTTCACTTGTGCCAGGAACGGCTTCAGTTCCGAATATTATTCAGAGGTTTACGTTGTTTGGGGGGCTCTCTTGGGACACAGTTGCGCGGGCCGTGTTCGGAGTTTTTCTTTTCGTTGGTCTCGTCTGGATGTTGCTCCGTGTTGGACAGTTTGAAGCGAGCTTCCTCATCGTCGACGCTGCGACGTTTTTGCTAACGCTCTTATTGGGCGGTGTTCTTCTGTATCTGTTTGGGATCGTCTCGGCTTATGTGTTCCTGATCATCGCCTTCTGGATCCGATGGTCAGTGAAATCGACCGCGCTGATTTGGTTGCCGCTGATCTACTTGGCGAGCCGTGCGCCGCGCACGTTGGCCTCGGCGACAGAGGCGATCCGGGAGGAGCGGGCCTCTGCGCTTGCGGCGCTTCTGCGCGTTTTGGCGTGGTTTTCGCTGGCTTTCTTCCTTTGGCGCGCGGTGGTGTTTCCATCAACCGCCGCGTGGTGGGAGGCGCAAGACTGGGCCAAGCCGCTCTTGGTCTTCATCCTACCCTTGGGCACGGATGCGCAAGAGTTGCACCTGTGGCACCTCGCGAGCGGGGTCAGTGCGTTTTTGACCCTTGTGACCTACTATCTTCTGTGGGAGCGGCGGGGGCGGGTGGATGTGACGGCGGCGGCGATCACGCCGGGGATGACCAAGCTTTACACCGGGTATTTTTGGACGCGCGGCGTAATCTCGATCTATTCCATCCTATGTGGGCTTTGGTTCGCCTATTTGGGCGTGCAACTCATTGACCTACCCGGCCTCAGCGGCTGCGTGGTGCCGTGGCAGGCGGGCTGCGGCTAGCCCAGCATCGCGCCGGGGTCGCGCAGGCTGTGCAACCGGCGCGCGGCCTGAATGGCAAAGCTTTGCACCAGCGACTTCCGACGCGGGGTGGCGAGCTTGTCTTCGGGCGCCATACGAATGATTTCCGCGTCATAGGCATCGGCGAGGATGAGCCCGGTCTCGTCCGGCAAAAGCTCTGTCGGGAAAGCCTCATCCACCGCCCAAAAGAACCGGTCGCACCACTCGAGATACCCGTCCCACTTGTGGTCAGAGGTGAAATCCGCCCGGGACGATTTGCACTCGACCACCCAAATCTCGCCCTTGGGTCCCAGCGCCATCACATCCACGCGCAAGCCTCGGCAGGGCACCATTTCTTCCAGGCAGGCAAAGCCGTGGCTGATCAGATGCCGTGCGGTGCCACGAGCCAAAAGCTGGCCAGGCATCAGATCGGGCAGGGTGAGGGCGTGGTCTTCCATAAGGAGAGGTTAAGAACAGAACGCGAACAAAATCAAGTCTCTCGTTGGGCGTACAGCCTCAAGTTCGCGTGTCAGCGGGTGTCAAACCGCCGACGCCCCTTGGCGCTTGGGCGCGCCTGACATAGGCTTGGGCCAGATCTGACACGGCAGGGTGAGGCCCGCATGACCTATTCCAACGACCCCCGCGCGCGGGCGCAAGGTGAACGCTATGCCCGCGAGCTTGAGGGGCATGTCTCGTGGCTGGACACGTTTTCCGGCACCGCCTTGGGCGTGTTGGCCACGGCGTCTGGGATTTATACTTATCTGGGGGTCTCCTCGCTTTTGGATGAGAACGGCGCGATTTCGGCCTTTGCGGCGATTGCCTATTCGGTGGCTGTCTCGGTGGGGATTTTCGTTTTTTGGTCCTACCTTCTGCGGCTTTACCCGGCGGTGCGGTCGACGCGCGCGCGGATGGGGCTTTTGGGGGCGATGGGCCTTGGGTCGCTGGCGATTGTGGCCATGTCGAGTTGGTTGAACGCGGCGGCTTTGGCGGGCTCAGCGGCGGTAGAGCAGCATCTGGCGCAGACGGTGCAGGCCTATCAGACCTCGCTGGAGCGGACGCATGAGCTTGCGCTCACTGGGCAGTCTTTGCAGCGGGATGTGGCGCGCGTACGCCAAAGCTTTGAGGATCTTAGTGAACAAGAGGCAACGGGTGATTTGTCGGGGCTCGCTGGGCGCGGCGCGGTGTTCCGCGTGCTGCGGCAGAAGTCGGTGGAGTTGACGGCGCTGGAGGAGCAGATCGCGGCCCAATCGCCGCTGGTCGCGCGTGCCTTTGCCGAAGGCAACGCGATCCTCAGTCGGATGCGTGCGCTGACAGTGGAACCGGGGCCTGTGCAAACGCGCGCGGTGGAATTTTCCGAAAGTGCAGTGCGGCTGCAAGGGTTGATCACGCAGATCCGGCAGCTTTCGGTGGCGCCGCTGGTGGAGCGCGCCGCGCAGGACCTCGCCGCCTCGGTCGTGCTGCCCGAGCTTGACGGTCAGACTGAAGCCGGGCGCGCGGATCAGGCCACCACGATTGCTTCCGTGCTTGAGGTCCTTGGCCAGCGCGCCGACACGCTGGCGCAGGACGCCCGCGCGGTGATTGCCCTGCCACCGCCGCCGCAGGTCGAATATGCGCCGGTTTCGTCGGCGGATGCGGTGATCCTTTATGCGCGCAACTTTGTGCCGTCTTGGGCGGGCGCCATCGCGATTGACCTTCTGCCAGGTGTTCTCGTCTTGATCTTGGCCGTCACGCAGTCCGTGATCCGCGCCAGCCGCGATGACGCGCCCGTGGCTGATCAACTCACCCTGTCGGAGCTGCGCGCGGCGATGGAAGTGCTGCGCGATCTCGACGACCGCCGCGCGCCGCCTTCGCCCCAGCACCCTGTGCCCCAGTCTGTGCCAAAGGCGCCCGAGCCACCGCGCGAGGCCGCTGAATGAGCGGGCCGCGTGTGGCCCGGATCCTGACGGGTGTTCTGACGTTTCAATTGGTCATCGGCGGCGCGCTTCTGCTGGGCGATCTGAGTGCGGCGGGGTGGCGCTGGCCGACGTT
>CAWUIP010000130.1:0-9237 GCA_963922415.1 uncultured Aliishimia sp.
ATGGTTTGGGAAACCCAAGCGGAGTCGGCGGGCTTTGGGGCAGAGAAGCCCTGGCTGCCCGTCAGCCCCGCGCATGCGGCAATGGCCGTGGACCGGCAAGAGGATGATCCAGACGCGCTCTTGCACCACTATCGCCGGGCCATCGCCTTGCGGCAGTCACACGACGCGTTGCGCAGCGGCAGTCAAGACGGGCTGACCGCGACCGGCGATGTGCTCCACTTCAAGCGGCAGGCGAACGGAACCACGCTTTTCTGCGCCTTTAATCTGGGCGAGGACACCGCAACGCTGGCCTTGCCCAGCGGCACATGGGCCCCATTGCAAGATGCCACAGGTGCCGCGACGCCAGAGAATGGCACAGTGTCCTTGGCGGCTTGGGGATACACAGTTTTGACGGCTCAGGGGGGATAACATGGCCGGGCTTCAGCTCACGGATATCGAAAAGACGTATGGCGGCACCGTCAATGTCTTGAACAATATCAATCTCGACATCACAGCAGGCGAGATGATCGTTTTCGTGGGCCCGTCGGGCTGCGGCAAGTCCACGCTGTTGCGGATGATCGCGGGGCTCGAGCGGATAACGTCTGGCACGTTGGAAATCGACGGCACCGTCGTCAACGACATCCCGCCCGCACAGCGCGGCATCGCCATGGTGTTCCAGTCTTATGCGCTTTACCCGCATATGACCGTGCGCGACAATATGGCCTTTGCGCTGAAGATCGCGAACACGCCCAAGGCTGAGATTGACAAGGCCGTTGATGAGGCCGCGCGCGTTCTGCAGCTTGAGCCCTATCTTGATCGCCTGCCAAAGGCCCTTTCGGGCGGTCAGCGGCAGCGTGTTGCGATTGGCCGCTGCATCGTTCGCGATCCCAAGGTGTTCCTGTTCGATGAACCGCTGTCGAACCTGGACGCCGCCCTGCGCGTCGCGACCCGGATCGAGATTGCGCGCCTGAAAGAGGCGATGCCAGATCGCACGATGATCTATGTCACCCACGACCAGGTGGAGGCGATGACGCTCGCCTCGCGCATCGTGGTTCTTGCAAATAAGGGCATCGCGCAAGTGGGCACGCCGTTAGAACTTTATGAAACGCCCGAAAACGAATTTGTCGCGCAGTTCATCGGGTCACCTGCGATGAACCTTCTGCCGGGCAAGATCAGCGGCACTGGCGCACAGACGACGGTGGCGTTGGCAGGCGGTGCCTCGGCCACTGTGGCCATCCCGACGCCAGACGCTGCGATGGGCAAAGAGGTCAATATCGGCGTGCGGCCTGAAGATCTGACAGTGGTCGACGGCAGTGGCGTCTACACGGGCCGGGTCGATATCACAGAAGCGCTGGGCGAGGTGACGCTGCTCTATTTCGAGGCGCAAGACGGTCGTGATCCTGTGATTGCCAAACTCCCCGGTATTCATAAGGACTTGCGGGGGCAAAACCTGACGCTGGGCGCCGCACCTGAGAAAATTCATCTGTTCCATCAAGGACTGTCGATGCGCCCCATGCACAACGCTTAGTGCCTGCGGGTCTGTCCCACGAAACTCCAAGCGGCCTCACTTTCAAGATTGGAAAACCTCTCTGACTGGTATATGTTAGCGTTAACATAACCAGCCTTTGAGAGAGATCGCCATGCCGCTAAACGACACGCTTGCCCGCGTAACTGACCGGATCATCGAACGGTCTCGTCCCACGCGCGACCCTTACCTTGCGCGCATGCGCCAAGCCACGTCAGACGGCCCGGCGCGCGGGCATCTGAGCTGTTCGGGGCAAGCGCATGCCTATGCGGGCGCTGGAGCAGATCAGGGGGCTTTGGCCACGGGAACCGCCGGTCATTTGGGCATCGTGACGGCCTATAACGATATGCTCTCGGCGCATCAGCCCTTCGAAACCTATCCAAACGAGATCCGCGAGGCTGTCCGGGCCATCGGCGGGACGGCCCAAGTGGCAGGCGGTGTGCCTGCCATGTGCGATGGCGTCACGCAAGGCGAGGCAGGCATGGAATTGTCGCTCTTTTCCCGCGATACGATTGCCTTGGCCTCGGCGGTTGCGCTAAGCCACAACACCTTCGATGCGGCGGTGTTTTTGGGCGTCTGCGACAAGATCGTGCCGGGGCTGATCATTGCAGCGCAAAGTTTCGGCCACCTTCCCGCGGTCTTTATCCCTGCAGGTCCGATGACCTCCGGGCTCTCCAATGACGAAAAGGCGAAAGTTCGGCAGCAGTTTGCTGCCGGAGAAGTAGGCCGTGACAAGCTGATGGAGGCGGAAATGGCCGCCTATCACGGGCCCGGGACCTGCACGTTTTACGGCACGGCCAACACCAATCAGATGCTCATGGAGTTCATGGGCATGCATCTACCGGGGTCCAGTTTTGTGAACCCAGGCACGGAATTGCGCAGCGCTTTGACCGCGGAAGGGGCACGGCGGGCGCTGTCGCTTTCGGCGTTGGGCAATAACTACACGCCCGTCTCAGACATCCTGGACGAACGCGCCTTTGCCAATGGAATTGTTGGTCTGCATGCGACGGGCGGGTCGACCAACTTACTGATTCACCTGATCGCGATGGCACGCGCGGGCGGGATCGTTTTGGATTGGGAAGATTTCTCGGACCTATCGGACGTGACCCCGTTGATGGCGCGCGTCTATCCAAACGGTCTTGCCGATGTGAACCATTTCCACGCGGCTGGTGGCCTGGGCTATTTGATCGGGGAACTCCTGGCCGCTGGCATGCTGCACGATGACACAAAAACTGTCGCTGGCGGCGGTCTGGAGGCCTATACGCAAGAGCCCAAGCTGATCGGCGGCGCGCTGAGTTGGGAGGCTGGCGCAGGCGAAAGTCTGAACGAGAAGATCTTGCGCCCGGCAGAGGATCCGTTTCAGAAAACCGGCGGGTTGAAACGGCTTTCGGGCAACTTGGGCACATCTGTCATCAAGATCTCAGCCGTCGCGCCGGAGTACCACCTGATCGAAGCGCCTGTGCGCGTGTTCCACGACCAGGACGAGGTGAAGGCGGCGTTCAAAGCGGGTGAGTTCACAGGAGACGTGATTGTTGTGGTGCGTTTCCAAGGGCCAAAGGCCAATGGCATGCCGGAGCTCCACTCTTTGACGCCAATGTTGGGCGTTTTGCAGGGCCGGGGATACAAAGTGGCGCTGGTCACAGACGGGCGCATGTCAGGCGCATCAGGCAAAGTGCCAGCCGCGATTCACGTCAGCCCAGAAGCGCTGGACGGGGGGCCAATCGCAAGACTTCAAGACGGCGATGTGCTGCGCCTTGATGCGCAGGCCGGTACGCTTGAGGTTTGCGAGCCGGGCTTTATGGACCGGCCTTTGGCAACCGCCGATCTCAGCGGCGCGCAAGCCGGTGTCGGACGCGAGCTTTTTGCAGCATTCCGGGCCAATGTTGGCTCAGCCGACACAGGCGCAAGCATCTTTGCTTTTTGATGCGGTTCAATAGGGCCAAGACTTTTCGAAAAAGTCTTGGCCGCACTCTTTGAAAGCGTGCGCCGCCCTTAGAGATTGCGCAGATATCGATCCCGTTCGAACGACGTGATTTGGGTTGCGAGGAAATCTTCAAAGAACCCCAGTTCGCGCTCGCAGATTTGCAGGTAAAGCTCCCAGCGCAGTTCTCCCATAACGTCTCGCAACCATGTTGAGTTTCGCGCCAGCCTGATCGCGTGACCGAGGTCTGTGGGCAGAGGAACAAAAGACGTATCTTCATAGGCATTGCCGGTGCACGGTGCGGTTGGCTCCAGGCCCTGTTCAATTCCATCCAAACCGGCCGCAATGTCTGCGGCGAGCAGCAGGTACGGGTTGGCATCCGCGCCTGCATCACGCTTTTCGACCCGCACAGCACTCTCTTTGCCTTCGATCACACGCAGTGCGGTCGTTCGATTGTCGAACCCCCAGCTTGCATTGGTGGGGCAGAACGACGTTGGCACGCGGCGGCGAAATCCGTTGACGGTTGAGGACGACAGAACAGAGCTTTCCGCGATCCTCGCCTGCTGGCCTGCGATCCACGCGCGGCCGGTCGCGTTCAGTTTGCCGCCGTCTGAAAAGGCGTTCTTTCCATCTTTCCACAGTGAATAGTGCGTGTGAAACCCATTGCCACTTTCGCCGTAGAATGGCTTGGCCATGAAGGACGCGCGATATCCGTGGGCCATCGCCAGTTGCTTGACGAGGGAGCGGAACATCACAACGCGGTCGGCGGCGACGAGCGCTGTGTCGTAGCGGATGTTCACTTCGACCTGGCCCGCCGCATATTCCGGGTTCGACTGCTCGATCGGGATGCCGCAGGCATTGATCTGTGTGCGGATGGGGCCCAGCACATGTTCCAACTCGGCGGCCCGATCCAGCCCATAGCATTGGATGCCGCGGTCGCGCGGCTCCATGGTCTCGGGATCAAGAAGGTAAAACTCCAGCTCGGTCCCAACTTGAATGTCAAACCCCATCTTTTCGGCACGTTCCAATTGCGCTATCAGAACATTGCGGGGGTCAATTGGAACGGGTTTGTGATCCATCCCTTCCGCACGCGCAAAGCACAT
Organism: uncultured Aliishimia sp.; assembly: GCA_963922415.1. Taxonomy (GTDB): domain Bacteria; phylum Pseudomonadota; class Alphaproteobacteria; order Rhodobacterales; family Rhodobacteraceae; genus Aliishimia. Next base: position 4,529 of record CAWUIP010000130.1, read on the forward strand.
CGCCACCCCCGGCTCCCATGGCAGCGCGAAGGGTTGCCCGGTTGGAAAGATGTGCATGTCCGGAAACCCATTGGCGAAACTGACATAGGGCGAGTCCCACACGTCGCAGGTCACATCCATCGCCAGAAAAGACAGCGCAAACGCGTTGCCATTGGCGCAGATCGTCTCCCAATGGCTGGCAGGGATGCGTTTTCCGCGCATGATACCAAGGGCATCGCCCATGCCCAGAACCACGGTGTGCGTGCCCTCCGGCAGTGGGAAGTCTTGGTAGGACATGCGCGAACTTTCCATTTTAGCGGCAGTTTTGTTCCGAACACAAGATAAGCCCGGCGGACCTACGAAGTGCAATCGCAAATCTGCACTGCGCGCTTGAAGTTCCCTCCGAATCGCGGCCAAAGCCCGTTTATGGACACTTATCCCGAATATCTCTTTGTCTATGGAACGCTACTGGCGCGGTCGGGGCATCCAATGGGCGCACTTCTGCGCGAGCATGCGGACGAGATTGGTACAGGTTCGATCCAGGCACGGCTCTACATCATCGAAGAGGAAGATGCCTCTGGTCACAACGCCTACCCTGGGGCAGTGCCGTCGCCACATGTCACGGACCGGGTGCACGGCGCCCTGTATCAAGTGCGCAATGCGGAGCCGCTCTTTCAGGTCTTCAATGATTTTGAGGCGTGTGCCCCAGGCTGGCCAGAGCCTTACGAATTCTTGCTGCGCCCCATTGATGTGACGTTTCAAGACGGCGCCATCCTTCGGGCCAGCAGCTATCTTTACACGTGGGACACGTCGCGGGCTACGCATATCCCATCCGGTCGGTTTGAAGCTTACGCGCCCGAAGTCCGGTAGGGTTGCTCAGGCCACGTTTTGCGGCCCGAGCCTTGTTAAATTCAGCGTTTACGCGACGAGGTCGAAGCGATCCGCCATCATCACTTTGGTCCAGGCGGCAACAAAGTCGCGCACGAACTTTTCAGCGTTGTCGTCTTGCGCGTAAACTTCGGCATAGGCCCGCAAGATCGAGTTCGAGCCAAACACAAGGTCTGCGCTTGTCGCTGTGAACTTGATCTGGCCAGTTTTGCGATCCCGGATCTCATAGGTGCCTTCGTCTTCGATAAAGTGCCAGCTATTGGCCATATCGGTCAGATTGACGAAGAAGTCCGGTGTCAACGCGCCAACACGGTCCGTAAACACGCCATGCGCGCCGCCGCCGTAGTTCGCACCAAGAACGCGCATGCCGCCCAGAAGGACCGTCAGATCTGCGCCTGTGAGACCCAAAAGCTGCGCGCGGTCCAGCATCATTTGCTCGGCTGACACGGCATAGGCCTCTTTTTGCCAGTTGCGGAACCCATCCGCGACAGGCTCTAGAACGGCAAAACTGTCGACGTCGGTATCCGCCTCGGTCGCGTCACCACGGCCCGGCACAAACGGCACCTCCATGCCAAAGCCTGCGGCTTTGATCGACTGCTCCAGACCCACGTTGCCAGCCAGAACGATCACGTCTGCAACCGACGCACCGGCCTCTGCTGCAATCGGCTCCAGGATGCCAAGGACTTTCGCCAGACGCTCAGGCTCGTTCCCGGCCCAGTCTTTCTGGGGCGCCAAACGGATACGTGCGCCATTGGCTCCGCCTCGCTTGTCCGAGCCACGGAAGGTGCGCGCGCTGTCCCAAGCGGTTGTGATCATCTCAACGGCCGAAAGCCCGCTATCGGCGATCTTGGCTTTGACAGCCGCCACATCGTAGTCGGTCGCGCCCGCTGGGATCGGGTCCTGCCAGATCAGATCTTCGGCAGGCACGTCCGGCCCATAGTAGTTTGCCCGGGGGCCCATATCACGGTGGGTCAGCTTGAACCAAGCCCGCGCGAAGGTGTCGGCGAAGTAGTCCGGGTCGGCCATGAACTTCTGGCAGATCTCGTTGTAGATCGGGTCGACTTTCATCGCCATGTCAGCATCGGTCATCAGCGGCAAGGCGCGCTTTGACGGGTCTGTCGGGTCCAAAGGCATTTCGTCCTCTGGCATGTCGACCGGAGCCCACTGATTGGCACCGGCGGGCGACTTCGACATCTCCCACTCATAGCCAAATAGGTAGTCAAAGTACCCCATGTCCCACTTTGTGGGCTCTTTGGACCACGCGCCTTCAATGCCGGAGGTGAACGCGTTTGTCGCTTTGCCGTCATGGCCTGGGTTGTGCCAACCAAAGCCTTGCGCTTCAATGCCAGCCGCTTCTGGCTCGGCGCCGATCATGTCGCCTGCGCCGCCGCCGCCATGGGCCTTGCCGACGGTGTGGCCACCGCAAGTCAGCGCTGCGGTTTCTTCGTCATTCATCGCCATCCGCGCGAAGGTTTCGCGGACATGATGTGCGGTGCGCGCGGCGTCCAGCGTACCGTTCACGCCTTCAGGGTTCACATAGATCAGGCCCATATGCACAGCAGAGAGCGGGTTTTCCAGCGTCGACGCATCCTGCAAGTCGCCATAGCGGTTCTCGGACGGCGCCAGCCATTCATCTTCTTCGCCCCAATAGACGTCTTTTTCAGGCGCCCAGATGTCTTCGCGGCCAAAGCCGAAGCCAAAGACTTTCAGACCCATCGCCTCGTACGACATGTTGCCCGCAAGGATGATCAGATCGGCCCAGCTCAGCGCGTTGCCGTATTTCTTTTTGACCGGCCACAGCAGACGGCGGGCTTTGTCGAGCGATGCGTTGTCCGGCCAGGAGTTCAGCGGCGCAAAGCGAATGTTGCCGCCACCGGCACCGCCACGGCCATCTTGGACCCGGTACGACCCGGCAGAGTGCCAGGCCAAACGGATCATCAGACCACCGTAATGCCCCCAATCGGCAGGCCACCATTCTTGGCTTTCTGTCAGCAGCGATTTGACGTCTTCTTTGACCGCATCAAAGTCGAGCCCCTTCACAGCTTCACGATGGTTATAGTCTTCGTCCATCGGATTGGTGCGCGCACCGTGCTGATGAAGGATGTCCAGGTTCAACGCGTTCGGCCACCATTTTGTCACCGGCTTTTCGGTCGAGGTGTTGCCGCCGTGATTGACCGGGCAAGCACCAAGGCCGTGCACATTGTTTCCGTCCATAGGGGGATCTCCATTTGCTGTCTGAGGGGACGCCTGTTGCCAGACTTGGAATTGTTCTAGCTTTCTAAGGCGATAAATCCCAATTGAAAGTTCTAACCGTTACGATAGGTATTTCTTATGATTGGCATTACCTTGAAACACTTGCGATATTTCGAAGCGCTGGCCCGGCACGGGCATTTTGGGCGCGCGGCAAACGCCTGTGCAATCTCGCAGCCTGCGCTGTCGCAGCAGATCAAAGAGCTGGAATCGATGCTGGGCGCGCCGCTGGTCGAGCGGTCCTCGCGGCAGATTCGTCTCACCGCCCTGGGCGAAGATTTCGTCGACCGGGCGCGCAAAATTCTGCTGGAAGTCGATGAGCTTGGCGACCTTGTGCGTTCGGCGCAAAGTGCCGTTGGCGGACGCTTGCGTCTTGGCATCATTCCCACCGTCGCGCCCTATCTGCTGCCTGGTATGATCAAAGCGCTCAGCCAACGCTTTCCCGACCTCGACGTACAGCCGCGCGAGTCGATCACGCAAACCTTGATCGCCGATCTTTTGGAGTCCCGTCTGGACGTGGCGGTTGTCGCGCTCCCGATCTCGGAGGCCGCGTTGCGCGAGTTTGCCCTCTTCGAAGAAGACTTCGTTCTCATCCGACCACCTACCGAGGCCGATCATGCAGTCCCAAGCCCCGAGATGCTGCAAGAGATGCGGCTTCTCCTGCTGGAGGAAGGCCACTGCTTTCGCGATCAAGCCCTGTCTTTTTGTAACATCAGCGGCCCCAGCCCACGCTATCTGATGGAGGGCAGTTCCCTGGCCACATTGGTGCAGATGGTGGGCGCGGGCATGGGTTTGACGTTGATCCCGGAAATGGCTGTTCCGCTAGAGACGCGGTCCGCCGAAGTGGCCGTGCAGCGCTTTGCCGCCCCTAGCCCATCCCGCAAGATTGGGATGGTTTGGCGCAAGAGCAATCCGCTCGCCGACCAGCTGATGCAGATCGGCGCTGTGGTGCGCAGCGTGGCCCAATCGCGGCCCGCCTAGACCTCGTCCATCTTCACGCGGAAGAACACGGCATAGAGTGTGGGCACAATGATGAGCGTCAGGATCGTTGCAAAGCTAAGCCCAGCGATGATGACGACTGACAACGACTTAAAGAACGGGTCCCACAGAAGCGGCATAACCCCCAAAACGGTGGTTAAGACGCCCAATACGACGGGTCGAACCCGGCTAACGGCGGCATCGATGACGGCCTGCATACGCGCTTTGCCATCCCCGATTTGACTGTCTGTCTCATCGATCAGCACGATCGCATTCTTGATCAGCATCCCTGCCAGAGACAGCACGCCCAAGATCGCCATAAACTCCATCGGCGTATCGGTCAGCACCAAGCCCCACATCACCCCAATGATCGCGAGCGGCACGGTCAACCAAATGATCAATGGCTGGCGCACGGCGTTAAAGAGGAAGATCACGATCAGGATCATGGCCCCAATCCCAAGCGGCATCGTGGCGGCGAGACCTGCATTCGCCTCCGCAGAGCTGCCAAACTCCCCCTTCCATTCGAACGCATAACCCGGGGGCAGATCGATGGCCTCTATCGGTGCGCGTACCTCGTTGAAGAGATCGCCCGACAGAATGCCCGGCGCATTGTC
>CAWUIP010000131.1:0-9055 GCA_963922415.1 uncultured Aliishimia sp.
CTTTTTCAGGGTCTCCAGATCCAAAGCGCCGTTGCGAAACGGCGTGACGAGGGCTGGCATTGAGCCTTTGAACATGTGCACGCTCCTTGGTCTGGACCCTTGCCGGGTCAGGTGGTTGTCAAGTTTGCTGCGCGAAAAGTTGCGTTCCGGTCGCGGCAGCTTAGGTTAGTGGGATTGGCTCTAGCCTTCAATTTGGACGAAATGCAAGTGGTCTGGCGCAGCTTTCCAATTTCCCTTTTGGCATCCGCTTTGTCGGCTGGACTCTGCGCGACCCAGCTGTTGGCAGATACCGGGCTTGGGGATACGCGCCCACGGCCCTTGGCTTGGGCTTTGGCGGCAGCCCGAGACCAGGATTGGGACGTCGCCGCCCGACTTGCGCGCCGGGATGAGCCGATTGCGACCGAAATCATCCGTTGGATGCGCCTGCGCTCTGGACAAGGTAGCTTGGACGAAGTCCAAAACTTTCTCCAACACCGTGCCGATTGGCCGCGCTTAGCGGATATCCGCAAGGCTGCGGAACCTCGTGTGGCGACGGCAGACCAAGGGGCTGTTCTTCAGTTTTTCTCAAGTCACGCAGCGCAAACACATGAAGGTGTCCTCGCGCATGCCGCGGCCCTTCGCGCTGTGGATCAACCGCGTGAGGCAGAGGCCGTCTTGAAGACAGCTTGGCTGCGACTATCGCTAGATGCGGCGCAGGCAAAAGAAATGCTGGGCGCGATGGAGGGAGACCCACCGTCTTTGGCCGCGGAACGACTTGACGCGATGCTTTGGCGCGGTTGGCATGACAACGCACGAAGGCTTCTGCCGTTTGTATCCGCAGGCCAAAAAGCCTTGGCAGAGGCACGCATTGGGCTGCAACGCCGTGCCGGAAATGTTGACGCACTCTTGGCAAAGGTTCCCGAAAGCCTCCGAGACACACCCGGCCTGCAACACGCGCGGTTCGAATGGCGGGTCCGCAAATCGCGCTGGGCGGATGCAAAAGCACTTTTGCTTCAGAAGTCTGCATCCGCGGACAAGCTTGGGCGGCCAGAGCTGTGGGCAAACCGACGGCGCGCCTTGGCACGCGATGAAATGCGGGACGGGAGTGCAAAACGCGCCTATGACATCGCCTCGCAACACTTCTTGACCCGCGGCAGTCACTATGCCGATCTGGAGTGGTTGGCAGGCTATATCGCGTTGACGCGGCTCAAAGACCCGGCGCGTGCTTTAGAGCATTTCAAAAACCACGATGCAGCCGTCACGTCACCAATCTCGCAGGGGCGTGCGGGCTATTGGCAGGGGCGCGCACATTTGGCGCTGGGCGATGTCGCTGCGGCGGATCAGGCCTTTACAATGGGAGCCGCGCATCAGTCTTCGTTCTACGGGCTTTTGGCGGCAGAAGCCGCGGGGTTGCCATTTGACGTTGGTCTTAGGGACGTGCCGCAATCTGACTGGCGCACCGGTCCCCTAGCCCAAGACAGCCTGTTCCAGGCCGGGCTTCTTCTTGCCGCATCAGGAGAGCGGAACTTGGCCGAGGTGTTTTGGAGCCACTTGGCAGAGCAGCTCGGCGAAACAGACGCGGCGCTTCTTGGGCAGGTGGCGATCGATATGGACGAGCCGCATCTTGCGGTGATGATTGGCAAAGCAGTCGCGCGTCGGGGCGCTATCGTCCCGGTGCCGTACTACCCGCTCCATCCCTTAGCGCGGACAGACTTGCCAGTCCCAACAGAGCTTGCCCTTGCCATCGCGCGGCGCGAAAGCGAGTTCGATCCAGTGGTGGTTTCGGGCGTTGGCGCACGCGGGTTGATGCAATTGATGCCAGCCACCGCACGGGAGGTCGCCCGTGATTTGGGCCTCAGCAGCGGGCACTCGGATGCGCGTCTGACCCAAGACCCTGTCTATAATGCCCGTCTCGGCACGCATTACTTGGCCGAACTTTCCGCGCAGTTTGATCAAAACGTGATAATGGTTGCGGCCGGATACAACGCGGGACCCTCCCGTCCGATCCGTTGGATGGCTCTTTATGGCGATCCGCGCGGCGGCTCTGCAGAAGCGCTGATTGATTGGGTCGAAGGCATACCGTTTCGAGAGACGCGAAACTACGTGATGCGTGTTGCGGAAAGCCTGCCGATTTTCCGGGCTCGGCTTGGGCAAGATCCGCTGCCGCGACCATTCAGCGAAGAGCTGCTTGCTGGCAGCTTGAAAAACTAGCTGCTTTGGCGTTCGCGCCACAGCGTGAAAAGCCCCGCCGATACGATGAGCGCCACGCCGACCGCGACGTTGCTGCGCAGCACTTCACCAAAGACGGCCAGACCAATGACGCTGGCGAACACGAACTGAAGATAGGCGAAGGGTTGCACAGCGGAGGCTTCGGCCACCTCGTAGCAGCGGATCAGCAACCAGTGGCCCAAGGCCCCGGTGACACAGAGACAGGCCATCCAGATCCAGTCGCCGCCGGACATTGGCTCCCACACCCAGATGCCGATGGCCGTCATGGCAATGGCGCCAACCGTGCCGGTCCAGAAGAACGAGGTTGCTGCTGTGTCCTGCTTCGCGGCGTATCGCGTCAGCAAGCCATAAAGCGCAAACATAAGTGCCGAACAAAACGGGATGATGGCGGCTGGGTTAAAAACCCCGCTGCCTGGCTGCAAAATGATCAGAACACCGGCAAAACCAATGCCAATTGCCGCCCATCGCCGCCAGCCGACATGTTCCCCCAAAATTGGGCCGGACAAGGCCGCGACGAGAAGAGGATAAACAGTAAAGACCGCCAAACTTTCGATCAGGCCGACAACTGTGAAGGCATAGACCATAACGCAGATTTCAAGCGCTAAGAGCACCCCGCGTGAGGCTTGCAGCAGCGGCTGCGAGGTTCGCATGACCGCGCGCAATCCACCGCTGCGGCGGGCTGAAATCGCGATCACGAAGGCGGCAAAGAACCAATAGCGGATCATCACGATCATTAGCGTGTTGTATTCTGACGCGAGGTGGCGCGAGATTCCGTCTTGCATCGCGAAAACAAAGGTCGTCGCGATCATCAGCGCAATGCCCAGACGTGTGTTGGTCCCTTGGCTCATGATGTCAGCCAAGCCCGCGTCATATGCCGCTTTCGTCCAAATCCCGGTACGCGTTCGACGTGAAACCCGGCTGCCTCTAAACCCCGCCGCACAAATCCTGCGGCCGTATAAGTGGCGGCCGTTCCTTGGGGCGCAGTGTGGCGCGCGACCTCATTCAACAGTGTTTCTTCCCAAAGCTCTGGATTCTTGGCTGGGGAGAACCCGTCCAAGAACCAGGCATCCGCCGTGCTGCGCCAGACCGGCAGCGTGTCGCGGGCGTCTCCTATGATAACCTGAAGATCCACATCCGCCGTCCCATCAAGTGCTTCGATAGGAAGGTCTGGATATCGCGATAGAGCGCGGATTTGGGCCGCACGGTCCATCGGAAACGCCTCAAAGCTGGTAAAGCGCAGAACCCCGTCAACTCCTGCTGCCCGGAAGGCCGCAACTGCGGTCAGAAAACTCAGACCAGTTCCAAAGCCAAGCTCTGCAATGTGAAATCCATCGCGAAATCGGTTGGGTAAGTCATTTCCCGCCAAAAAGACATGCTGCGTCTCGGCCAGCCCGTCCGCAAAGCTATAGTACGGGTCATCAAAACGACGCGACACGGGCACGCCGTCTTGGGTCCAGTCCACCTCTGCCTGCTGGTCTGCCATCATCACGTCCTGTAAGGGCTCGGCGAGCATGCATGGGCAAAAGGGTCTGATTTGGCAAGCGTCGACGTTTCAATTCGCGGAGCAGGTATCTTTGGCCTCTCTATTGCTTGGGCCTGCTTGCAGGCAGGGGCCCGGGTCGAGGTGGTCGATCCCAGCGGTGTTGCGGCTGGGGCGTCCGGTGGAATTGTTGGCGCTTTGGCGCCTCATGTGCCGGAAAACTGGAATGCGAAGAAGGCCTTTCAGCTCGACAGTCTTCTTGGGGCAGAGCCATTCTGGGCGGGCGTTGAAATGGCAGGTGGCGTCTCGTCAGGCTACGTTAGATCTGGACGCGTCCAACCGGTTATGCCTGGTGCTGAACAGCTTGCGGCAGATCGCGCGCAAGGAGCTGACGCTCTGTGGCAAGGTCACGCCACGTGGGAGGTGGTCAGCAAAATAGACGGTTGGGCGCTCTCCAGCGAAACTGGCACCTATATCTACGATACTCTGAGTGCCCTGATCCACCCACGCCAAGCATGCGCGGCGCTCGCCGCAGCCATAAAAGCGAAAGGTGGAGATATCCGCGTCGCGCCCTGTGGCCGCGCAAAAGCGGTGATCTGGACAACTGGTGCGCAGGGGCTTCACGACCTATCGGGCGCGCTGGGCGCAGATGTCGGCGTGGCGGTTAAAGGCCAAGCTGCACTTTTGGATTTGGATCGCCGTGGCGCGCCGCAGGTCTTTGTCGACGGTTTGCATGTTATCCCTCATCTTGATGGAACAGTTGCAATTGGATCCACCACCGAGCGAGACGCTCAATCCCCAGCGACCACAGATCACCAGTTAGATGCGTTGATCGAAAAGGCCCGTCAGCTGCTCCCTGACTTGGCCCAAGCTACCGTATTGGCGCGTTGGGCTGGTCTGCGGCCACGCGCCAGATCCCGCGCGCCGATGCTGGGCACTTGGCCCAATCGGCCTGGGCACTTCGTTGCCAATGGCGGGTTCAAGATTGGATTTGGGATGGCCCCAAAGGTGGCCGATGTTATGGTCGATTTGGTTTTGCACGATCAAGATCACATCCCTGATGGATTTCGCATAGAAGATAGCTTGCCCAAGCACATGCAATAATTGTGCGCGATTTCGTCTTAGTTTTGACGAGAAGTTTTTTCATGCTGCGCGCATCCGTGCCTGTCATACACCGTTTCTGATGAAAACTGCCAAAACGAAGTCTTACATCCCGCTCATTGCCCTCTTTGTAGTGGCGATGGTATTCTTGGGCGTGATTGGGCAACCGCCTACGTTTTGAAGGATTGAGTACATGGCTGGCCAGCTGGCTCCGCATGTCGTGTCGCTGGATCATTTGGTTCTGACAGTTGCAGACCTGTCAGAGACAGTTGCCTTTTATGAACAAGTCCTTGGCATGTCTGCCACCGCCTTTGCGGCAACGGATGGGACGCATCGGTGGGCGTTGACTTTCGGCGCGCAGAAAATCAACTTGCATGTCGCGGGGCAAGAGTTCGTTCCTAAGTCGCATCGTCCAACGCCCGGGTCAGCGGATCTTTGTTTTCTTACGGAAACGGATTTAAGCGCCTGGCAGAACAAGCTGTCGCAGCTCAACATTGCGATTGAGGACGGTCCGGTCAAACGAACCGGTGCGCTGGGTCCAATCCTGTCGATTTATATTCGCGACCCTGACAAGAACCTGATTGAGATAAGTTTTCCGATCTAGTCTCAACCTAATGTTAAGCCTGATATGCGAACGGTACGCCACGTCTGTACCGTGGGTGAAAATATGTTGGGTTTTTTGCTTTTGTCAGTAACTGCAGCTGTGGGTCTCTCCGCGCTGATGGTGGAGCCTGGGTCTGACGAACCGGGTGACCCAAACAAGCCTGACACAGAACCCGGTCCAGACCAACAGGATGGAACATCGGTCGACCTTCTAGAGTCGGCATCACCCAAAGCGGCAGAGCCGGACGCAAGTGCAGATCCATTAAGCCTCGACAATACAGCGACATTGATTGGGTCAAGTGATGGATCGTCAGTGGCGCCCACGGATGTTGAAACTGGTTTTGACGGGTTCGAAGGATGGTTCGACACATCAGGGAATGTCGATGTCGCACAGTATGAAGGTGGGCCGGACGGCGAGCATTTGATCGTGTCCGGCGTGGCGGACGTTGTTACCGGCTCTGGCGCAGACCTTGTGGATGCCAGCGATATGCATGCAGGACAGATCGAGGGTGGTGCGGGCGATACGATTACTGGCAGCGATGTCGACCTAGGCGGCACCGAACCGACCTTGGTCACAAACCTATATGATGGTGGTACATATGACGGCGGCTCTGCTGCAGAACGCGTTGTCGCCCATGGATCAGGGGCCATGATCGATGGCGGGGCCGGAAACGATGTTTTGCTGTCACATGAGGGTGCCGCAACTCTTTTGGGCGGCGACGGTGACGATATCATTGATAGCCATTCACGCGAGCTAGAATGGAGCGAAAGCTCCAACCTCAGTGACGAAGGCGGTGACCTTTTTGCTGACTTTATCGATGGCGGTGCGGGCAACGACCGGATCGAGGCGTCGGGCGGTGATACAATTAGCGGTGGCTCTGGCAGCGACACTATTACTGTTTCAAGCGAACTCGGGATCGGGCTTGGGCCGGCTGTGGTCACAGACTACGTGCCAGAGGAGGACGCGCCGCTTCGTATTGTTGTCGATAATGTCGGTGGCTTGGACGTAGGCGCCAATGGCGCAGACCACGTCACGGTGACGGATATCAACGGCGACGCACATATCGTTGTCGACGGCGAGACGATCGCGATACTCGAAGATCAGTTGGCATTCGAGACAGTCGTCAGCGTGCCGCAATCCGAGTTTGGTGATACGCCGACATCTCTGGTGATCACATTGCAGCCGCTCGCGGCCTAGATCGCCTTGCGCAAGCTATCCATAAGGTCTTGCAGCGTTTTTGTATAGAACGCGCTTTTGAGCTGACCGTTATCGTCAAATTCGTTCAAACAATCCGCCAAATGCATTTCCGGACCGGCCAAAACCACCGGCCGGAAAGGAACCATGAACGTGCGCAGGATCAGCTGCGCGCGCTCTCCACCAGCGCGACCGGCTGCCGCACTCATGACAGCGACCGGTTTGCCAGACCAAGGCTGACCACCCGTTCGGCTGACCCAATCCAGCGCGTTCTTTAGTACACCTGATGGCCCCTTATTGTACTCAGGGGTCGAGATGATCACAGCATCCGCCGCCGCAATTTGATCCGAAAGTGTTTGCACAGCGGCTGGAACGCCATCCGCGACTTCAACATCGCCATCATAAAGCGGCAGCTTCAAATCCGCGAACGTGAACGCAGAATCGCCAAAAAGGCGGGCGGCTTCGCGCACCAGTTTCGAGTTTGCACTGTCCGCGCGCAGGGATCCGGAGATGCCAAGAAGGGAAGGTGTCGTCATGGTCGCCGCCTTATCTGATCATGTCGCCCTACACTGCGAGCCGAACGATCAAAAAAGCAAGAGGTCCGGGCGCCCAATCGCAGGCGCCCGGTAAATTGTGATCAGGCTGCTGTCGGCAAGATCACAATCTCGACCCGACGGTTTTGCGCCTTACCAGCAGGCGTGAGGTTGTCCGCAACCGGCTGGTTCTCACCGCGCCCAAATGTCTGAATGCGATTAAACGGAATGCCCGCGTTCAGCAGAACATCGGCAACAGAATTGGCGCGCTGTTCGGACAAAGTTTGGTTGTAGCCCGCATCGCCATCAGAGTCGGTGTGACCAACGATCTGAACGACACTGTCAGGATAGGCCTGCAAGTTGCCTGCGACGGTCTGCAAATCACGCACCAAATCTGGGCGCACTGATGAGCTGTCGACGGCGAACAAAATGTCCTGTGGAAGCGTCACGATCAGGCGGTCGCCGGTATTTTGGATTGTGACGTTGTCGTTATCAAGCGAGGCACGCAGATCCGCCTCCTGCTTGTCCAGCTGGTTGCCGATAACGCCACCGATGGCGCCACCAACAACAGCGCCCTTTATGGCAGCTTCGGTCCGGTCTCCGTCGCGCCCTGTGATGGCTGCCAGGGCCGCGCCGATGCCGGCACCGATTGCGGCGCCGCGTCCGGTTTTTTCACCGTTGTTCGGCAGACCGCCGCCCAACGTGCCAGGATCAGTACAGGCCGATAGTAGAAATGCGCCGCAGGTTGCGGCAATGAGAATGGGTTTTGCGCGTGTCATATATACTGCCTTCCGCTGTGCGACCCTGTTCGGGCAGGGCGTCGTGATATACCGGCAGTATATAGATAAGGCCCACGGTCACCCAAGGGGAGAATTCTCAATTCGGCGTCAAACCGCCAGAAAACCTCTAAATCTTGCGATATGCGCCGGCAGAGGCGCTATCGTTTGCCGTAGTAAAGGCCGACAACGTGCTCTGCCTCAGCAAAAAAGAGCCATCTGATAACCAAAACGCCTGCGACGTGACAAATCACTGCGACGAGGGCCAGCATGTGCGAAAACGGCAAAAGCAGCAGCATAATGGGCAGCGCGACCATTAGGATCAGTCCGATCAGCCGCAGCTTTGACGCATGTTTGCGCCCGACGACGTGAACAAACTCTTTCAACAGGTAATTGGTCCCGGTATGCGGCGGCTCAAACGCGCGCACCGCGCCGCGGGTGCCAAGACCTGTGGCCGATGCAAGCGTGGACCCAGAGGCGCCAAACTTTTGGTCTCCCACGATCCAGGTCAAAACAACGATCACGCCAGCAATCGCGATCAAAACGGAGGCCAACGCCACTTGTCCGGCCAAGAGCGCGCCACCTGCCAACGACAATGAAATAAACTTCGCAGGTGTAAGCGGCATATTCCAACGCGGCACAGTTTTGAGCTGGCCGTAGATCATTGACGTCGTGAACACGGTCGCCAAAGACAAAAACGCCCCGATCCAACCCAATGCAGTCCAACGTTCGCCGAAGAACACCAGTCCAGCGCCATAGACCGCCATGACGTTCAATGCTGCCACCGCACACCAACCTTCCCGGCTGAGCCAACTGGTCCGCCATTGAGTGAAGGCTTTGAGCGCGCGCTCGGGGTGGCCCAAATGAAAGGTGGAGGAGATCAGACCGCCAACCGCGCAAAGATAGGCGATGACGAAGAAGGCAAAGGCAACCCAACCCGTGACGGCGGGGATGCCAAGGCCCAAGAACATCAAAAGACCGAAACCAAGCCCTGAAAAGGTGGTGAAGATTATGACAGACGGGGCGGGATGCATCGCTTAAACCTTGTCCAATTGCCGATCGAGCCAAGCGATAAAGCCACCCGCGTCCTGTGCAACCGGCTCTAGATAGGGGGCAAGCACGTCAAACTCGGGCGCTTCGTCTTTGGGGCGCGGCGGCA
>CAWUIP010000132.1:0-9032 GCA_963922415.1 uncultured Aliishimia sp.
CCGCGCGCCAAAACCGCGACGGCGCTTGCATCGCTGACATTGCACTGATCGAGGGACTCTAGGCGGCGTCTGCACTTAGGCGCAGCGCTGGTTTCAGTCCAAAATCCGCGCGTACCAGGCATTTGCGCGCCGGAAAGGTGGCCCCTTTTCAAGTGGAAATAACGCAGCACGTGCGGATTTTGGCGAAATCCCGAGAGGACGCGGCGGAATTTGCCTCTGACGGCAGAGATTTGCCCTTCCGATCCTCCAGATCGCTGCGGTCAAATCACTTGGTCAGCGGCAAATTCCGACACGCGCCAGCGCCGCGCCTAAGTGCAGACACCGCCTAGCGCTGCCGCGACGCCAGGAACCTGACGAAGAGCGTCGTCAAGTTCTCGCGGCGCGCTTGATACGGCCAGACCGCGTGCAACCCCAAGGGCCGCAGCGACCATTCGGGCAGCACATGGACCAATTCACCCCGCTGAAAGCCGCGCCGGGCCAGGTTTTCGGGAATGGATGTGATGCCATTGCCGCGCGCGGCAAATTCGTACAGCGCACTGGCCGAATTCACAGTGACATGCGACCGCCCCAGCACGGTCACGCTCTCCCCATCGGCGTTGGTCAGGTTGGTCTGGTCTGGGCGGATTGAAAACCGGATCCAGTCCCAATCCTCTAACGCGCTTGGATGCCCGGGCACGGGCCGCCCGGCCACATAGTCTGGGCTGGCCACCAAAAACCGCGCGGCGCGTCCAATGTTACGGGTCATCAACTCGCTGTCTTCCAGCCACCCTGCACGGATCGCCACATCGAACCCATCACGGATCAAATCACGCGGCGCGTCCGAAAAATCAAAGCTCAGCGACACTTTCGGATAGGTCTGCGCGAACGCGGAGAAGGCGTCCATCAGATCGGTTTGGGTCGTAAAGGCGGGTGCGGTTATGCGCAGCGCGCCTTTCGGCGCGTCAGACCGGCTATTGATCGCGTCGAGCCCGCCCTCGACCGCCGCCAGCATCTCTTGGGCGCGGGCATGCAAAACCCGGCCATCTTCAGTCAGCGACAGCTGCCGCGTCGTCCGGTAAAGCAGTGTGACACCAAGGTCCTTTTCAAGCTCCGATACAGTCTCGCTGACCCGCGAGGGCGCGAGCCCCAGATGCTGGGCTGCCGCCCGAAAGGTGCCCTGCTCTACGACGGTCGAGAAGATCGCGATGCTGCGTAGTTTATCGATCATTGTTCGCCTCAGCGGAATAGTACCATCCGCGCTGGCTTACTTACCGGAACGCCAGGGCGTCAATATCTTCGGCGCCATCAGCACATGCTTCGGTGGGAGATGAACATGAAACGGCGAATTTTCCTGAATACAGCTTTGGGCAGCGCACTCGCAGCAAGCCTTGCGCCCTACGCGGCGGCCGCCAACTTGGACGCGGCCAGCCAAGCCTCGCTCGACACAGTGATGGCCTTTATGGGCGCGATGGGCAGCGGCGACATGGACGCGATGAGCGCGCTCATGGCCGACGATATGGTGTGGCACAATGAAGGCGACACGACCCTGCCCTGGATCGGCGAGACGAAGGGCAAGGCCGCGATTTTTGAGTTTTTGGGCGTCTTTTCGTCGAACCTTCAGACCACGCTTTGGGAAAACACGGATGCCTTTGCCTCTGGTGACACGGTCGCGGTCTTTGGCCAGATGAACGGCATCACCACCAAAAGCGGCAAAGAAACCGGCGTCTTCTCTTTCGCGCTGCGCGCCAAAGTCCGCGATGGCCAGGTCGTGTTGTGGCATTGGCACGAAGACAGCTTTGCCATCAGCCAAGCCTATCACGGGTGAACTACGCTGCGGCGGAGCCAGTCAACGCTTCCCGCCCTGCCTGCCTTTGCAAACAAATTCGAATGAGGTCCCTTATGACAACGCTATTGAACCGCCGGTCCCTCCTGGGGGGTGCCGCACTGACTGCCGGGGCGATTGCCCTTCTACGCGGTGGGCTAACGCCGACACCTGCGCGCGCGCAAGGCGCGATGCCCGCAGGCACGGTGATGTCCTTCACTACAGGCGGCGTGGGCGTGCACACCTATGTCTCGCCAGCCCAAGCCGTGAACGTGACATCCCATGTTTTGGAGCTTGGCGATCAATTGCTGCTGGTTGACGCAACCATGTTGCCGCCGACCGCAGCCGAGGTCGCAGATCTGATCGCCTCGACAGGCAAACCCGTCCACACTGCCTATGTCAGCCACGAGCATCCCGACCACTGGGGCGGCGTCTCGACGCTCGAGGGGGTCGACTTTGTCACCCTGCCCGAGATCCGCGACGGGCTGCGGGCCGAGGCAACGGGCGGGGATTTCCCAGAGCCCACGTCGCTCTTGCAGGGCGGCGATTTGGCCCTTGGCATGACCGAGATCGGCGGCGTCGCCGTCGAATTCCGCGCCTATGACAATGCCGAGGCCCCGAAAACCATCGTTACTGTACTGCCCGAGCAGAAGATCGCCGTGGTCCAGGACCTGGTCTATAATGGCGTCTACTTTGCGCCAGGCGTGGACCGTCAGAACTGGATCGCGACGCTGGAAGGGCTGCGCGATGATCCAAGCTTTGACACGCTGTTGGTGGGCCACGGTCTACCGACCACGCGCGGCGAATTGGACACGGCCATTGCCTACCTCAAGACCTTCGATGCCGCGTGGCAGGCGGGCGAGACGCCGGATGCCGTGAAAGCCGCAATGATGGAGGCATATCCGGGCTATGGCGGTGAATTCCTGTTGGGCCTTATCACGCCTTACTGGGACAAGTAACGTAACTTGCGGGGCCGCTCCACGATGCGGGGCCCCGCGCATCCCCCGCGCGGGCGGGCAATTTGTGAAGGAAGAAGAGCGACATGGGACAGGGTCTGAGCAACGTGCGGGCGATCTATCTGGAGGGGATTGCCGGTGGAAACGCACGTGAGGCGGTGCACAAGTACACCGGCCACCGCTATACGCAGCACTCCACCGGTGTCGGCGACGGGGCCGACGGGTTCTTGGCCTTCTTTGAACCCTTCGTCGCCCGCAACCCGCAGCGCGATATCGAGATTGTGCGGATCTTCGAAGATGGCCCTTGGGTCTTCTGCAGCGCCTACCAGTCGCTGAACGGCGGGGCCGCGAAATGGGTGACGATGGACATGTTCTATACGGATGCTCAGGGCCTGATCCTGGAGCATTGGGATACCATCGCTGCTTATGAAGAGACCACAGCCTCAGGCGAAGACATGGTGGGCGGCCCGCGCGACGTTGACCCGGATGCCCCCACCGACGCGAACAAAGCCCTGGTTTTGGAGTTCACAAAGCAGGTCCGCCAAGAGCGTGGCTTTGACAAGGTGGATCAATTTGTGGCCGCCGACTTTGTCACCCATGCCCCCACGATCAGTGCCGGACGCGCAGGACTGGCCGATTGGCTGGCGAGCACGGCGGCGGGCCAGTATGAGATGCTCTTTCACCTCTTGGGCCAGGGCGATTTCGTGGTCACCTATGGCAAGCGCCAAGCGGACGGGCAGGACATCGCTGTCTTTGACCTTTACCAAGTGGCAAACGGCAGGATCGTCGCACATTGGATGAACGAAGAGGTGATCAGCGACCGCGCCAGTTGGGGCAATTCCGGCAAATTCTAGGGCAGGTCTTGCCAGGCCGTCGGGCAGCCCTTAAATCCGACCAAATCAATCAGATTAAAAGGTGGATCCGATTTGGCCATTCTTGAGACCCTTAAGCAGGCGGCAACAAAAGTGGCAGGCCGACCAAGCCCACGGCTCCTGACCGTTAAAGACGCCTGGTATCTAACGCCCAACATGATCCGCGTCTGCTTTGCCGGGCCAGAGCTTGAAGGCTTCCCCGAGGGGCGCGAAGGCGGCAACTGCAAGTTGATGCTGCCGGAGCCTGGCGAAAGCCGTTCAGACTTCGCCAAACGACTTGAAACTGGACCGGTGCCAGTCCGGCGGACCTATACTGTCCGCAACTTCGATGCCGAAAAATTGGAACTGTTGATTGATTTCGTCGCGCATGGCGATAACGGGCCCGCCTCCCGATGGGCCAGCCACGCAAAGCCCGGCGACTTTCTGGGTTTTGCCGGTCCCAGCGCACCCAAAGTCACTGAATTTACAGCGGATTGGTACTTGGTGGCAGCCGATCCCTCCGCGCTCCCGGTGGCTGCGGTCACGCTGGAGGCAATGCCGCGTGACGCAAAAGGCGTAGCCGTTTTTGAAGTCCCCACACTCTCAGATCGGCAAGACATCGATATGCCCCCTGGGATCGCTGCACACTGGCTCATTCATCCAAATCCGCACATCGCCTCACAGGCACAAGAAGACTTTGTCCGAAGCCTCGATTGGCCGACGGGCCGTGTTCAGGCGTGCATCGCCGGCGAATCTGGCGTGATCCGTGCTTTGCGAAACTACTTGCATAACGAAACGGACATGCCACGGGCGCATGCCTACATATCGGGCTATTGGAAGATCGGTTTGGTTGAAGATGAACACCAAAAAGTGAAGCGCTCAGACAGCTAAAACAAAGGCGCTATTTCTTAAAATCACTGGCAAATGTCACAGCTGTTTTGATGGCCTATTAAGCACTTTCGCAGAACCTTACGGCACCCTTATTCCGCACTGTTGAGGAGCCAATATGTCCCTGCGCAACCTGTTCATCACGGGCCTTTTGACGGTCACATTTCCCTTCGTTGCCACGGCAACACCACGGTCCGTCGTTCTTGAGGCGATAGACCATGCGCGGGCCGAGATTGTCATCGTTCAACCGGACGGATCGGAGGTGACCTACACACCCTCCGAACTCGAAAAACTGCCAAATTATGCGCTGACAACACAAACCCCATGGCGCGACGTCGCCGCCGAATTTGAAGGGGTGTTGTTGCGCGACATTCTGGACGCAAATGGCCTGACAGAGGCGTCCGCGATTGTTGTGACGGCAGAAAATGATTTTTCGTCGACCATTCCACGCGCGGTCTGGGAAACCGTCGACATTCTGGTGGCAACGCGCGTCGACGGTCGCCCCCATACGCGCCGCGCGCGCGGTCCAATTCAGTTCGTTATTGACATGGACACATACCAAGCCAGCGACGTGGCCACTGAGTCTCATCTTGTTTGGATGGCCGCCCGTATCGAAGCCGTCAACTAAGCGACATGCATGCGGCGATTGACGGGCAAATACCCTAACAACGGTTCCGTCGCGGATGCCTTTGCCTCACGTGGAGGCTTGGCTATAGCAGTGGCGCTGCTGATGGCAATTTGCGTTTGGGCGGTTCAAACGGTTGAGCAATCTGTCAGCCAACTCGAGCGAGACCAGAGAGTTTTTACCGACCGACAACTGCGCAATGGCTTTGTTGCGATGAGCGATATCCAGCGGGTCTTGCTCGTCGCGAAAGAGGCGAAAGTCGCTGGACGTTTTTCCGACGCCCAAAAGGCCGACTTCGTTGAAGCTGTCGATATCCTGTTTGTGCGAAAAGATAACTTTGAGCGCGTACTAAAAGTCGGCGACACGCTCGTCTCAGCAGAAAGCGCCGTCGCGGCTTTGAACGCCTTGATCGACATCGCAGACCAGGCGATCGCGTCGAACTATACGGATGTCGACGCACTTGTTGACGCGCTCTTGACCGCGTCAGCGGAGGCGCGCGAGCATCTTGTTCTTTTCCTTGATGATATGGACCGCACACAAAGCGCCGTGTTGCGTAACCAGTCCAAAGCTGTGGCCGAGCAGCGAACTGTTGTTCTGGCAAGCCTCGCGGCTCTTACGCTATTGGCCGTTCTGGCGATGGTCTTCCTGCGTCGTGAGGTGGCGGCGCGCCGCGCGCGTGAAAAAGCCGAGCGCGACGTTCAGTTTTTAGCGTACTTTGATCAACTTACCCAGTTGCCGAACCGAACGCAGTTTCAAGATCGACTGGAACGCCGATTGTCAAAATCAACGCCGACGGCACTGCTGTTCGTTGATGTCGATGCGTTCAAAGCGATCAACGATACACATGGTCATGGCGCCGGCGACGCAATCCTGAAACATGTCGCAAATGTGCTAGCGCAAAAGGCCGAAAGAGCCAGAGGCTTTGCCGCGCGTTTAGGGGGAGATGAATTTGCCGTGGTTCTCCCGACTGAACATATGGCGCAGCTGAAGCAAACTTGCGGCGACATTCTTGAGACCTTGTCTGGCGGATATCGATACGACGGTGAAGAGATCTCGCTTAGCGTGAGTATTGGATTATCGACCCTTACCCAACTGGGCGAAACACGCGCCCCGTCGGTTGATGCACTCTGTCGCGTCACTGACTTTGCACTTTATGCGTCAAAGTCCAACGGGCGCAAACAATTCACACTGTACGACAACGCGTTGGAACAACGCTTTCTGCAGCGCCGCGCAATCATCGAAGAGCTGCCAGCAGCCATTCAAAACGAAGACTTGCTGGTGTACTTCCAACCTAAGGTCGCCTTGAAAGGCGGACTTACATATGGCTTTGAAGCATTGGTGCGATGGAAGAGGCACGGAACGCTCATGCCGCCTGATGAATTCATCGGGGTTGCTGAGGAAAGTGGTCTGATCCTAGAACTCGACCGCGCGGTGTTGTTCACTGCAGTAAAACTCATCGCACGCTACAATCAGGCTTATCGCGCCGCGTTTTCAGTCAGCG
Organism: uncultured Aliishimia sp.; assembly: GCA_963922415.1. GTDB lineage: Bacteria > Pseudomonadota > Alphaproteobacteria > Rhodobacterales > Rhodobacteraceae > Aliishimia. The sequence goes on from CAWUIP010000132.1 coordinate 6,623, forward strand.
TGAATCTCTCCGCTCTCCACTTTTCATCACCCCGAATTGTCGCCTGGATCGAGCAAGCATTGGCCACCTCTGAATTGGAGGCTCGGCTCCTCACTGTTGAAATAACAGAAACCGTCGAAATGAGTGACTGGAAGCAGGCGCGCGACATCATTGCACGCATCCGCGCACTGGGCGTGCGCATCTCAATTGACGATTTTGGAACAGGGTATTCTTCGCTCAGCTATCTGCGGACGACGTCAGCGGATGAGTTGAAAATCGACCGCTCCTTGGTTGAAAAGGTGGAAACTTCAGACAAAGCGCGCTTCCTTCTTGATGCGGTTTTGGACATGGCAAACAACCTTGAGCTGGAAGTCGTCGTCGAGGGCATCGAAACCGCCGAACAAGCGCAAACCCTGATGGAAATGGGAGCAGATTTCGGCCAGGGCTTCCTCTACGGTCGCCCCGTCCCAGCAGAAGATGCGCTCGCAGCCCTCTCTCATAGCCAGGCATCGTTTGGAAAAGTCGGTTAGACGCTGCCATCAGCCCACGACAGTCCGCGATTTCAAGCTGCCACATTTTGCGGCAATTTGGGGGGTGACTCACAGCGCGACACATGGGTTGGTCCTGGCCCGCTTGCGTGGATCCGGACTTGAGCCTTGCAATGCGCAAGCGACCCCGCGAATGATGGCTCAGTTGCGAAGCGCCGGGGGAGAGGGTCGATGTCAATTACCGCCAGCATCACGCATGTGACGCATTACCAGTACGACCGACTGGTCACCTTGGGCCCACAGATCATCCGGCTAAGACCTGCGCCGCACTCGCGGACACGCGTGATCTCACACAGTTTGAAGGTCACGCCCGCCAATCATTTCGTCAATCATCAGCAGGACTTATACGGAAACTGGCTGGCGCGCTTTGTGTTTCCCGAACCGGTGCGCGAGTTCAAGATCGAGGTGGACCTGGTTGCCGACATGTCCGTCTACAATCCGTTTGACTTCTTTGTCGAAGAGACCGCCAAGGATTTCCCCTTCGCCTATGACCCCGACATCGCCCAGGATCTGAGCATCTATCTGCGACCCGAAGATGCCGGGCCGAAGCTGGACGCATTTATGTCCACTGTGTCACGCGACGCGACGCCGACAATTGACTTTCTGGTGGCGCTCAACAGCCGCTTAGCCACGGAAATCACGTATGAAATCCGCATGGAAGCCGGTGTTCAGACGCCAGATACGACCCTAACGCGCGCCGCCGGATCGTGCCGGGACACAACCTGGCTGCTTGTCCAGGTCTTGCGGCGCCTTGGGCTCGCGGCGCGGTTCGTGTCGGGCTACCTCATCCAGCTCAAACCGGACCTCAAGGCGCTGGACGGGCCGCAAGGCACGGATGTGGATTTCACCGATCTGCACGCATGGGCTGAGGTATACTTGCCCGGCGCTGGGTGGATTGGCCTTGACCCGACCTCGGGCCTTTTGGCGGGGGAAAGCCATATCCCGCTGGCCGCCACGCCGCACTACCGGCACGCCGCCCCAATTGCGGGCATGGCGAGTGCGGCGGATGTGACGTTTAACTTCGACATGCAGGTGCGCCGCACAGCCGAGCATCCGCGCATCACCAAACCGTTTTCCGATGACGCCTGGGCATCGCTCAACACGCTCGGGCGACAGGTCGATGCGCGCCTGGCGGCGGGCGATGTCCGTCTGACCATGGGGGGCGAGCCGACCTTCGTCTGTATCGACGACTTTGAAGGCGCGGAGTGGAACTCCGACGCCGTCGGCCCCACAAAGCGCAAGCGCGCCGACGATCTGATGCGCCGCTTGCAGGCCGCGTTCGCGAAGGGCGGGCTTTTACATTACGGTCAAGGCAAGTGGTATCCGGGCGAAACCCTGCCGCGCTGGACCTTTTCGCTCTACTGGCGTCAAGACGGCGCGCCGATTTGGTCGGACCCGGCCTTGCTCGCACGGGAAGACACGGTCGGCGCGGCAGGACCTGCGCAGGCAGAGGCGCTCTTGGCCTCTATCGCGGCAAACATTGGCGTTCCGCAGACCAATGTTCTGCCCGCCTATGAGGACCCCGCCGATTGGATCTTGAAAGAGGGCAACTTGCCCGAAAACGTCACGCCGGAAATCGCCAAGCTCAAGGATCCCGAGGAACGGGCGCGCATCGCGCGTGTGTTTGAGCGCGGGCTGACAACGCCTGCAGGTTACGTCTTGCCCGTGCAACGCTGGCAGTCGCGCGCCACAGGCGGCTGGATGTCCGAGGTATGGAAACTCCGGCGCGGCAAAGTGTTTCTGGTCGCGGGCGACAGCCCTGTGGGCTACCGTTTGCCGCTGGGCGCCCTGCCCTACCTGACGCCCAGCGCGATGCCCAATGTCATCCCGCAAGACCCGACCGAGGCGCGCGCGCCGCTGCCCAAGCCCGAAGACCTGGCACC
>CAWUIP010000133.1:0-8993 GCA_963922415.1 uncultured Aliishimia sp.
CCGGGCAGGATCAAAAGCGAGGGGGTGGACATCTGTAGCTCTCCTTCGTCAAACGTCCCACGCGCCCTATCCCGCAGGCTGCACAGGGTCAAGCGACCCAGGGGCTAAGTGCCGTGGAATTGCATCGCTGAGCAGCTCCCAAATGCGCGCGACCCTCGGAATATGCCGCACCATCTCGTGCGTGGCGAGCCAAACGGGCAATTTGGGAATGTCGATGTTCAGGTGAAGCTCCTCCACCAGGGGGTCTGACCGCCCCAGATGGGCCTGGGTAAATCCCACCCCGCAGCCTGCGCGTACAAGCTCCCAGTAGGCAGTCTGGTTATCAGTGCGGACGGCGAAATCGTCCTCTGTCAATGAATATCCAAGATCCGAAACGGCGCGCAGCATCAAAGTCGACGTGTCATAGCCAACAAGGTCGTGCTCGCTTAGATCCTCTGCGTGCAGGGGACGTCCTTTGCGCTGCGTGTAGGATTTGGCAGCAAAGCACCCCATTTCGATATCGGTTACGAACTTTGCGATCAGGTCCAACTGACGTGGCCGGTACATGCGTAGCGCGATGTCAGCCTCGCGAAACGTCAGGTTGTCGCTTTCGTCGCTGGGTCGCAAGATCAAAGAGATACTCGGCGCCTGTTGCCGGAGTTCAGCAATCACGGCGGGCAAGATATGATGGGCCGCAAAGACGCTGCAGGCGATCCGCACTGTGCCCGTCGGCGCGCCGACTTCGCGTTCCGCGCGCGTTGCCAGGCGTGTAAGCGCCGCCCGCATCTCGGCGGCGTCTGCGAGCATGGCTGACCCCATGTCTGTGAGCGACAAGCCTCTCGCGTGCCGCACAAAAAGGTCTACGCCCAAGGTGGTCTCAAGCGCGCGAATATGCCGCCCGAGTGTTGGTTGGCTTTGCCCAAGGGTCTGCGCCGCGCGCGACAGTGACCCTGTTTCGGCCACAGCAAGAAACGACTGGATCAGGGTCCAGTCCAGGTGCTTGAGCTGTTCTATGCGATCCATTCGAAATTGAATAGCAGATCTGCATCTCTATGCAATTCCATACTGCCTCTTGGGCAATTAACTCGGGGCCAGATCACAAGGTTTGGAGAAAAAAGATGCCACGCAGTGTACTCATTCTTGGAGCATCGGGCCGGTTTGGCCAGGCCGCGGCCGCCGCGTTCAAAGGGGCGGGCTGGACCGTGGGTCGGTTTGACCGATCGCGCGATACACTTGCCGCAGCCGTGCAGGGGCAGGACGTGGTCGTGAACGCTTGGAACCCCCCCAACTACAGCCATTGGGCAACAGAAATGGTCCCGCTGCATCAGCGCGTGGTAGACGCGCTCAAGGACAGCCAGACCACAGTGATCGTGCCCGGGAATGTCTATGTTTATGGGCCGCACGCGACCCGTCCCTGGAGTGAAAACAGCGCGCATTTGGCGACAAATCCTCTCGGACGCCTTCGCATCGCGGTAGAGAACGCTTATCGCGCCGCCGGTGTGCGTACAATTGTGCTGCGGGGCGGAGACTTTTTGGACACGTCGCCGTCGGCTGGATGGTTCGACCTAATGATGGTTAAGAACCTTAAGAGAGGGCGGTTGATCTACCCAGGGGCATTGGACGCGCCGCACGCTTGGGCGTATCTGCCTGATATGGCGCAAGCCGCGGTCGCGCTTGCCGAGCGGCGGCTGGAGCTTCCGACCTATACCGATGTGCCCTTTACAGGCTACACGTTGACCGCCCAGGAGATGGCGGCGCACCTGTCAAAGATTATCGACCGCCCTGTCGTGCCCAAACGTATGAATTGGTTGCCTGTTTGTGTTTTGGCGACGGTGATGTCCGGCCTTTATGGTCTGCCAGAGATGCGATACTTGTGGTCGCTTCCACACATGTTGGACGGTACACGGCTCAAAGAACTAGCACCTGGGCTGGACGCCACTCCAGTTGAGACTGCTTTACGGGCCGCCATCGCGCATCTTGATCTTGCCAAGGGTTAACGCGCGACAAGGTCGACCCAAACCAGGCGGTGTCGACTGGCGCGGTCGATCACATCCGCCGAAGCAAGTCCGGCGTCGGGTGTGACGATCCCGGCGTTGATGATGCGCCAACTGGTGTCGGGCAAAACGTAGCTAACGCGCATGTTTTCAAGATCATCCCGGCGCCAATCAACAGTGGCCTGCCCAGAATGAGCATCTGGATCTTTCATCCTGGGGTGAGCGAGCAGCGCCTCCATCGTCGCGCCATCGCCATCGCCTCGCTTTGCGTCCAGATTGGCGTGGCCCGCGATCACCAACCCTTCGGGCGCCTGTGGCGGCAGCCCGCCTTCGAGAAGGCGCAGCCAGTAGGCTGTCTCATCTCGGTTGCGGCGCCCGTTGCGATCCTCTGGTCCGTCAAAGACCGGCGTTGTCGCGTAGTACGTGCCGAGCCACAGTTGCTGATCCCCAGGCGTCCGCATCGGTACCAGCCAATGTGCCGTTGTGGACAGGCGGAGGGTGCGCGCGAGCGCTTCGGGCTGGTCGGGATAGGGCAAGCTCGCATCCGGCAGGTCAGCCCACAAAAGGGCGCTGTCGTTCCGCACGCGCGCTGCATCAATCGGCCAGCGCGACAAAACGGCAAGCCCATGCTGGCCCGTGAACGCGGCGAAGCCATGTGCATCCTCCGCATCGTGCGTCTGGCCGTTGCCATTCAGATCAAGGCCGGTTCGTATGCCGCGATTGGGTTGAGCTGCGAAATGGTAAGGCATCGCGTGACCCGCCTCGGCGAGAGCGGTCTGCAATGCGCTGAGCGCGTGCCCCTCGTGATCCCAGTCAATGCTCGCCAGTGCGATCACATCCGGCGCTGCGGCGGCGATGACGGCTGTAACGGCCTGGACCTGTGGGTCTTTGCCGCGCTGAATGTCGCGCAGAAGAAGCCCGGGCCCATCGCGGTAAAGCTCTGTATGATAAAATGCGACCCGGATCGGCGTTTCCGCAGTAGCTTGCGCCACCAGCGGCAGGAAACAGGCGGCAATCAGACTGTTTGCAAGTTTCCGTTTTCGTCGGTGGCCGCATAGGTCCGCCGTCGCTTCTCTTCTATCATTTCCGCCACCCGGTAGAGCGCCAGGCCGCGCATGATCATGCTGGCAGGCAAGAAAGCCCATGCTGTCATTGTCCAAATCAGCGTTTGCGGGTTCGCAAGCGATATAGGATCTACAATGAATGAGGCTGCTTTGACTACCGCGGGAATAATGAACGGCAACAGAAAGCCCAAAGCGATGTTGAGCCGCGCATCGCGCTGCAGCCGTTCAAGGACGTCACCGCCCGCCGTCGGATCAAAAAGCGGCAGGTTCACCCAAACATTAAAAACGCGATTGCGGCCCGGCCAGCCCATCACGCGCACCATGAAGACGAAAACACACATCGCCGTCAGCGACACCAAATAGGCAATGCCTGACGCGGTGCGGACCGATGCAATCAGCGTCGGGTCCGATCCATCAGGCAACATGAGGACAACCAAGCGCACAGGTGAGTAAGGCACGTCAATGGCATGCCCAATAATCGTGCCCAGCGCGGTCATCGCATTTGTCAGTAGAGTGGGTTCTGTGGTCCCACGTGCGATCACTGTCAGCAAAAAGACGGTGGTAAACAGCATGATAAACCGCAAACGGTTGAGCGGCGATGCATCGCGGAATTCTACGATAGAGGGGAAGTGTGCGCTGTATTCAATTGCCGTCAGTAGCGCTGCCAGAAGCGCAATTAAAACAACGATCTGAGAGGTCTCGACCTGCTGGCCTGGCAATAAAAGCGCGGGTGTCAATATGACCAAAGCAACCAGAACGGCGCGCATTAAAGCGCCTGCTACACGTGAAATCACTGCCTCAACCCTTCAACTTGGCCCCGGCAGGTGCTTTGCCCGCGCGGCGTTCCAACTTGTGCGCGCTCTTGCGAACGCTGTGCCTCATTCTTGCCCAATTTGTGCCCACTTTCTGCCAAAGGCTCAACCGGTATGGTTAATCATTCCTTAAGAGTGGGGAGTTTTGTCGGCGACACTGGTGCCTTCTTGCATCAAATTTGCGGCAAGACTTTGATGCAACACAACATTTTGCGGTTGCGCACTTGGCAGGCACCAAAGCGGCGAAAAAATTGTTAACTTATCTCGTGCCAATGCAACGCGAGTGCTTGAATTGAACACGCGGTGTCCAAGGCGCGGCACCCTCCAGGGTGAAGGGTGCGCGCGGGAGGGCGATTGTCTAAGCCTAGACCCAGGGGCGCGCTTGGGCCGCTTGCGTTTCGAACTGTGCGATCGAGGCCGATTTTTCCATCGTCAGTCCAATGTCATCTAAGCCATTGATAAGGCAGTGCTTCCGGAAGCTATCCAGCTCAAATGTATAGGTTTCACCGTCCGACGAGGTGACCGTTTGCGCCTCAAGATCAACGGTCATGCGCGCGTTCGCACCCTTTTCGGCATCCGCCATCAACGCATCAACCGCCTCTTGTGGCATCACAATGGGCAGGATCCCGTTTTTGAAACAGTTATTGTAGAAGATGTCCGCGAAAGAGGTCGAGACGATGGCTTTAATGCCAAAGTCTTTCAATGCCCATGGTGCGTGCTCCCGGCTTGACCCGCAGCCAAAGTTGTCCCCGGCTACAAGGATCTCGGCGCTGCGATAAGCGTCCTGGTTCAAGATAAAGTCAGGGTTCTCGCCCCCATCTTGATCATAACGCATCTCGTCAAAGGCGTGAACGCCAAGCCCAGAGCGCTTGATGGTCTTAAGGAATTGCTTGGGGATGATCATATCGGTGTCGATATTGACCAAAGGCATCGGTGCGGCGATGCCGGTGAAGGTTTCGTACTTGTCCATGTCTGTCTCCAGTTCTGGAAAGCCAACGTCGCAGTTGCGTTGGTGTCTCTTGCGCGCGGCCTGCTGTGGTCTTGGGCATGCGCCTTTCATTGTTCGCAAAATACTCCGGGAGCCCGAGGGCAGCGCCCTCGGTCCAGGCCTAAATCAACTCGCGCACATCGGTGAGTTTCCCCGTGACGGCAGCCGCGGCGGCCATTGCCGGTGACATAAGGTGCGTACGCCCCCCCCGTCCCTGGCGGCCTTCAAAGTTGCGGTTCGACGTCGCCGCACAGCGTTCACCGGGCTTCAACTGATCGGGGTTCATCGCCAGGCACATCGAACAGCCCGCCATGCGCCATTCGAACCCGGCCTCTTGGAAGATCTCCGCGAGGCCTTCCTCTTCGGCCTGCGCCCGTACCAGGCCAGAGCCGGGCACGACCATCGCGCGCATCCCGTCTTTGATCTTCTTGCCCTTCAGGATCTCGGCTGCCGCCCGCAAATCCTCGATCCGACCATTGGTGCAGGACCCAATAAAGACCGTGTCGATCGAGATATCGCTCAGCGGCGTTCCAGGTTCCAACCCCATATAGTCGAGCGAGCGCTCGGCGGCACCCACTTTGCCGCCTTCGAAATCCGAAGGCGCGGGCACAGCTGCCGTGATCGGCAGGACGTCCTCGGGCGACGTGCCCCAGGTCACAACGGGTGCGATGTCTTCGCCCTTGATTGTGATGATCATATCCCAATGTGCGTCGTCGTCGGAATAGAGCGTCTTCCACCAGTTCACCGCCGCTTCCCACTGAGCACCCTTGGGCGCGTGGGGACGGCCTTTGCAATACTCAAAGGTCTTTTCGTCGGGAGCAATCAGGCCCGCGCGCGCGCCGCCTTCGATGGCCATGTTGCAGACCGTCATGCGGCCTTCCATGGTCAGGTCGCGAATGGCTTCGCCGCAGTACTCGATCACATAGCCGGTGCCGCCCGCCGTGCCGGTCTTGCCGATCACGCTCAGCGTGATGTCTTTGGCGGTCACACCGGGGCGCAGCTTGCCGGTGATCTCGACCTTCATGTTTTTGGACTTCTTCTGGATCAGCGTCTGGGTCGCCAGAACGTGCTCCACCTCGGACGTGCCGATACCGTGGGCCAAGGCGCCAAAAGCGCCGTGGGTCGCAGTGTGGCTGTCACCGCAGACAACGGTCATGCCGGGCAGGGTCCAGCCTTGCTCGGGTCCCACAATATGTACGATGCCTTGGCGCACGTCATTCATCGGATAATAGTGCAGGCCGAAGTCTTTGGCGTTCTTGTCCAGCGCCTCAACCTGAATGCGGCTGTCTTCGGTCATTTGCGCCGGGTCTTCGCGGCCCAGCGTGGTCGGCACGTTGTGATCCGGCACCGCGATGGTCTTGTCCGGCGCATGCACCTGGCGACCCGCCATGCGCAGACCCTCAAAGGCCTGCGGGCTTGTCACTTCGTGAACCAGGTGCCGGTCAATATATAAAAGACAGGTGCCGTCTTCGGCTTCATGGGCGACGTGCGCATCCCAGATTTTATCGTAAAGCGTTTTGGGGGACATCGGTCCTCTCCCGTTCGTTGGAATTGACTGTAAAGTTCAGGTGTCGGCGCAATCAGCCGCGCGCACGGCTCGCCAGAATTGCGCGCATGGCACCGTAAAAGCGCCACGGCAGACGCACATGTTCATCAAGATCGAAGATACGAGTCATGGGCCGCACATACGCGCTCTGACGGGCGCGATCAAGTCGGCGGCCGCGTGGCATCGGTCAATCCACCTGCGGCGCGTCGGGCCGCGTCGCTGCCGAGGCTTGTCGGTCGCGGTACTCAATCGCTTGCGCAATCGCCGCATTACTGCCGCGCAGCGAAACTTCGGTTTCGTGTGCGCCCGCGGTTATTGTCCACTGGCTGCCAGCACGAAACAGGTCAACATCCGCAGGGGCCACGCGAAAGCTATATAGGATTGCGGTGCCATCCTCGGACATCTCTGCCCAAAGCTGATCGCCGGTGACTGTGCGGCTTAGGATAGACCCGTCTGTCATAACCAGGGACGATCCCAGCGACGCCTCTGCCGGGTGCGCGGGCAGACTGGCCGTCACCAACGCGCCCTGGTCCGCATCGCCCAAGATAAAGTGCACAAAATGCCCATCCGCTTGAACGATGGCCGCACTGGGCCGGTCCTGAAGCGCAGCAGAATAAAGCGGGCTTTCGGCGCAGACATGATGCCAGACGTCCGCCTCCCAATCGCAGGCAAACGCCGGGACTGCACAAAGACCAATACAAAAAATGGCACCGCGCACTGCGCCAAACACAGCGAAATCCCCCCATTTCGATCCGGGTTTATACACATGTTTGACGCCATTTGGCAACAATGCGGCCCGTCGGCCTGGTTTTTCGGCCAATCCCCTTGGAAACGCAGTGTCGCGCGCGGCTTTCATTGAATTGTCACACCTGGCTTGTTAACCTCTAGCTATGCCGGCACCGGGCCAGCGGTGCGCCACATACGGAGGACAGCGTTCTGTCATTCAATGCTGATGCGGCTTTTGCCGTTGATGATCGGGTCTCGGGGGCAAGCCTGAACCCAAAAGCCAGCAGCCAAGACATGGCGACCAGCGACGCCCTGCTTGCTGCTATCCTTTCCTCTCTTTCTGACGACAAGGCCGAAGAGATCGTTAAAATCGATCTGCGCGGGAAATCGTCCATGGGTGACTATATGGTCATCTGCTCGGGACGGTCTTCACGTCAGGTTAATGCGATTTCCGAGAAATTGGCAGAGCGTTTGAAGGCAGGCTTTGGGATTTCCGTGCGCAGCGAAGGTAAGGAAACCGGCGACTGGGTGCTCATTGATACGGGCGATGTCGTGGTCCATGTGTTCCGCCCGGAAGTGCGCGAGTTCTACCAGCTTGAAAAAATGTGGCAGCCGAACGCGCTGACAAACTAAGCGCGTCGACGCCGCATGCGGGTACACGTGATTGCAATGGGACGGCTCAAGGCCGGGCCCGAGGCTGAGCTTTCGAAAGACTACCTAGACCGGTTCAATCGAACCGGGCGCCCTTTGGGGCTGGGCCCGGCCGCAGTACGCGAGATTGACGACCGCAAGGGCGGTGGCCTGAGCGCCGAGGCCGACCTTTTGCGCAAGGCCATTCCATCTGGTTCGATGATCGTCACGTTGGATGAGCGGGGCACAGTTGAAAGCTCTCCGGCCTTTGCCAAGCGCCTTGCGCGCTGGCGCGACGACGGGCGCGGCGATGTGTCTTTCCTTATCGGGTCGGCAGATGGGCTCGACAAGGGCCTGCGGTCAGAGGCCGATCACGCGCTCAGCTTCGGCGCGATGGTCTGGCCACATATGCTCGCGCGCGTCATGTTAACCGAGCAACTCTACCGCGCGGCTTCAATCCTCGCGGGCGCGCCGTACCATCGCGTATGAGCCCAGTACGCGCTAAAGGCTCCAACGGTATCCTGTCGCGGCTTCTGACACCTCCCAAAGTCGTGCCATGACGTCTTTATCATAGGCGTGCGGCTCGAGCGTGCCTTGACCGACCGGGCCCACAGCCTCCATGCGCCCTGTTGGGCCGTGCAGCGCTCGTTCCGTCAAGCCATCCTCGGTCGCGCACATCACTTCCGGATAAGCGCCGCGTTCTGCCGTTTGCACCATGGGCGTCTTCGTCATCAGCCACCACACGGCGCGCACCAAAGGCCCGCCACTGGTACTGATCAAAGACGTGGCCGACGCGCCGGGATGGCATACGTATACTTTGACACGCTTCTGCGCCGCCTTGATCCGGTCCTGCAATTCGTAGGCAAACATCATCTGCGCCAGCTTGCTTTGGCTGTAAACGGCGTTGGGACTATAGTTGCCATCCCAATTCATATCATCGAACTGGATCGTCCGGATCCCCAGTTTGTAGCCAAGGCTCGCCACCACAACGATGCGGCCTGCGCTGGCGTCGATAAGATCGAAGAGCATCCCGCAGAGCACAAAGTAACCGTAGTGGTTGGTGCCAAGCTGGCTTTCGAACCCATCGGGTGTTAGTTTCTGTGTCGGCACCTGAGCGATTGCGGCATTGCAGATAAGCGCGTCGATACGTGGCGTGGTCTCTAAGATCTCCGCTGCAGCGGCGCGCACGCTGGCCAGCTTGGCCAGATCCATGCGGATGAAGCGCACATCAGCCTCGGCGCCAAACTCGTCTTT
>CAWUIP010000134.1:0-8966 GCA_963922415.1 uncultured Aliishimia sp.
GCCGCGCTCCGCGCGGGAGGCGACGGGCGCTGCTCTGCCACCGCAGCGACTGGGCACTCCACATCACCATTGATGAGGATCGCTTGGAACAACGCGTTAGATGGTTCATCGTTGGGCCAAGGACCAACGTTCTGCAACAGCTGGAAGTAGCTCGCAATCGCGCGGCGTGATCCGTTACCCCAAAGGCCATCAATCGTCGATGTATAGCAGTTCATGCGGCTGAATTCGCTTTGCAATGCGCGAACCAGCGTGTCACCCGTACTGGGCGGGTCAACATAGCCGCCTTCGACCAAGCGGCGAAAGAGACGTGGGTTGCGTGCGCGCAGGGCTTCCCGTGCTTCGATATCATCGTAGTCGAAGCGGAACCGTTCAACGGTGGCGGGCAAAATGAAATCGATCCCAAACGCAACTTCTTCACCAGGTTCGATAGTCCCAATGATAATTGACGGCTGTGGGCGACCCTCAAGGGCGGGTGTGGCAAAGCGATCCAACGATGTCTCACCGATCAGCGGGCTTGTTCCGGTGGGTTGATAGGCGGTGACAAGAACGTCGTTCTGGGTTGTGCCATCATCGGACACAACCAGGTCCTGCAAAATCGGTTCAAACGAAATCTCTTGTGCTGCCAAGGATGCTCCGAAACTCGAAACAGCCGTAAACAGTACCAAATATCGAAGAACTTTGTAGATCGCCAAGACTGCCATTTGCCTAAGTATTGTCAACAATGACGAGAATATACAGTGACGCAGCCAGCAGCGACAACAAGATTCATGGATAGGCCACAAAGTTGGCAAACTCTTGTGGGAAAGGGACCATGAAACGCGTGTTGAGACCTCGGTAAGACACCGAGCTTAGGATGCCGAACTGAACCCAATTCAGAGTTGACTTGTGCTCTGTCCCGGTCGCTAAATGCGATCACAACCGTCTAGCCCGCCGGAGAGCGATCATGTTCCGTACCTTGACTGCGCTTTGCGTAACCGCTGTTTTTTGGGCGAACGCCGCCTTCGCGCAGGAAGACAATCCGACCCTCTTCATCGAATTGAACCGCATCGGCGATGTTCCAGACGGCGTGTGCCAAGTGGTCTTCTTTGGGCGCAACGATCTTCAGGTGGCAATTGACGAGGTAACCTTGCGGCTGGCCGTTATTGATGCGGACGGTGTGTTTCAGAACTTACTTGCCCTTCCGCTTGGAAAACTTCCCGAAACCAAGCGGCGCATTGTGCAGTACAACCTGCCTACACCCTGTGCGGGGATCTCTGAAATCATCGTAAACGATGTCGCGACGTGCAAGATTTCCGGCGCAACCGAAGATAGTGACGTCTGCTTGACCAGATTGACCGTTTCATCGCGGACAGATATCGCCATGGGCCTCTAGGCCGTATATACGGGCGGTATGCAATTCACGATCTTCCAACTCGCCTCCTACGTAATTTACGGCACACTTGCGGCATTGTCGGTGTTTGCCGTAACCATTGGCATCTTCAAACTCATTCAGTTTTCAAGCCGCGGCGTCGGTCAACGGCGCGAGGCTGAACAGATTCTGGATGACTGGCTGAACGGGCGAACGGATCAAGCCATTCGGTCTGCAGGGCGGCGGCGCACAGTTTTGGCGCGCGTTTTGCAAGCTGTCTTCTCCGGTCTGCAAGCCCGCCCGAGTGACGTGAGTTACGCCGAAGAGCTGTCTCGCCAGACGGCGATCATCGAGTTGGCGACGCTGTCTGAGCGGATGCGTTCGTTGGATATGGTCGTGCAAGCCGCCCCAATGTTGGGCCTTTTGGGCACTGTTGTGGGCATGATCGATGCGTTTTCTGTGCTTGCTGTGACGGAGGGCGCAGTGGATCCAACGCTGTTGGCCTCCGGGATCTACGTCGCTCTGACAACCACTGCAGCGGGTCTTACGATCGCTCTGATTGCTTTCTTCTTTGCGACCTGGCTGGAAGCGCGGATTGATCGGGAGCGAAACATGATGGAAGCTTTAATGTCCGCCGCGATTTACGGTCGCGTCGATCCAAACGCGAAAACCGCGTAAGGCGGTCGCGGGATGAGCGGACTTTCCTCATCACTCCCAGAACGCAAACGCAGTTATCGTGTGGCGCTCACGCCGCTGGCGGACGCGATGTTTCAGCTTTTGATCTTTTTCATGCTGACGACCAGCTTAACGCCCTATTCGTTGCTGACCCTCCGCCACACTGCTGAAAGCGTGTCATCCGAAGACTCCGCGGCTGCAAGGGGAAATGGACCCAGTGCTCAATCGGTGGCTGCGGCTTCGCGCAAGATCACACTGTGGTCGCTCGGGGACAATACTGTCACGACAGGCGGGCAAATCTACGAACGCCGCCAACTCCGTGATTTGGCCGAAGCCATGAACACGCTCGGGACGCCAGGAACAGTTATTGTTGTTGTGACAGACGCCGCCCGCATTCAGGACGTCGCCGCCGCGCTTGAGGCGCTTCGACGCGCAAACATTGATGCGGTCCAAATCACGACAGAAGGAGGCTGAAGGATGAGCGGCCTCCATAGATTACCCGTCTCAGCGCGTGCGACCAGCAGGCTGGATGCATCGCTGGCCATCGTGAACGTCGTACTTTTGTTGATCTTCTTCTTTATCGCGTCTGGGTCCATGCTCTCGTCGCGGGGGACACAAATTGTCCTGCCGGAAACTGCCGAACTGCCGTTGGACATGTTGCCTGAGCCGCTCCTCATAATTTCGGAAGATGGCACAATGGTTTTGGGGGACGCAGTCATCCCGGAAGGCGGCCTGGCGGACGCAACGCTTGACTACCCTATCTTGCACATTCTGGCCGAACGGGATGCCCCCGCTTGGCGGGTGATGGAGATTTTGGACAACGAAAACCTCATCGCGGTTGAGTTGCGGTTGGTGACCATCCACCGCGACGAGGAAGACGGTTCTTGAGCTACCTTCCGAACTCCAGCGGTACGGCGGGCACTTGGGCCGTCGCGTGGGGAACTTCGGGCGTCCTCCACATCGGGCTCTTTGGTCTTCTGTTGGGATCTTACATACCGTTCTTGCCAAATGTAGACCGTCAGCCCCCGCAATTTGAGAGCTTTTTGGTCAGTTTCGAGATACGTGATGCGTCCGTTATCCAGGACATTGACGTGCCAAGCGCGGAGGTTGTCGATGGGCTGGACGAGACCGCTTTACCGCCAGATGATGCGCAACTGGATACGATCGAAGATCTGAGTGCCAGTCTAGAACCGGAGGCCGCGACAGGCGCGACAGAAGCGCTTGGGCCTCAAGTTTCGCCCGGTCTTGCGCCAATTTTGGACCCTGTTGACGGAAGCGCAGGAGCTCTGAACGGCACCGCAACAACTGCACCCGTTGACACGCCCCTTGCTCCAGTCGCCATCTTGCCTGACTTGGCAAGTGAGGGAGACGCGATCATCGGTGAAACCGGTGCCTTGCCGGACAGCACAGTGTTGCCAGACCTCCCTGTTGACTTGACGACAGGCCGCGAACAGGGGGCGGCCGAGCCTCCTGATTACCTCGCGTTGGAAGAAACCGCGGGACAGCCAATTGCACCTCAGACGGTGCAGCCCCGCGTCACAAGCACCGTCGAAGATGTTGGCGTGCAGGACCTGCAAACCCTGCCGCTTGAGGCGCCTGGCACCCAGGGTGTTGCGCCGTCAGTGGTACAAGGTTTGATCGTGGACGATGTCAGCATTGTGGATGATGTTGATGTGTCGCCGCTGGCTGAAGGCGGCGCGGTCGAAGCTCCGGCGCTTTTGCCGGACTCGGTTGCGGCGCCAAGTCCACTTACCGAAACGCTTGCACCCACACCAGATGCTGTGTCGCCGACGCCGCTTGCATCGACGAATACCCCCTTGGAACGCGTGTTTACACCGACTGGGTCAACAGCCGGGTTGGTCACGACGCCGCCGACAAGCAACCCATCGACCATCGGGGGTACCACCATCATCGAAGATGGGCCGCAACCTGATGCCGCTGCTGAGAGCTTCGCCGCGCTGGTCCCAAGCGAGCTAACACCTTCGGAACCTTTGGTCCCACTTGCGCCCAGCGATCCGGGGCAATCCGGATTGGAGCCAAGCGTTTTGCAGCCGGACGTAGCCTTCGACGATACGGCTGCTGTCGGCGTCGATGCTACGGTGATTTCCAGCCCATCGGCGGGTCAGATTGCGCTTGGGCAACTCTTGCAGCGCATTCGGTCCGTCCGAGCGCCGCAATGCGCTTTGGCGCTACCGCGCGGTGTTGCGCCGGATGGGATTGGCCTTTCGTTAATTGGCGCGCGTGATGAGGTGGTCTCAGACTATGCCGACCGCCTTTTGGAGCGTGATGCCCCCGCGGTACTGCAGTCGCGCGAATTGGTAGATGCGCGCCAATGCCCTGTTTTGGATGTCATTCGCGTGAATGAGGCCTATCCAGCCAGCCGGATTGGATTGAGCATTGAGCGGACGTTGCTGTCCAGCGGCGACACCCTGCGCGCACGCGTGATCGGCGCAGGTGGGCTGTACCTTACCGCACTGCTCATCGACGACAACGGCGTCGTGCAAGACTTGGGGCGGTTTGCATCGGTTGAAGGACCTGCGTTGATCTTGGATGCCCCGGTCGCGCGCACGGGTGAAGTTCGTGCGACACGGCAAATCTTGTTGGTACTGGGCACGCGGGACGCACCGTTGGAGCTGTCGGATCAAATTGGAAACTTGGCGCAAGACGTCTTGCCATCAATCAATGCCGACGTTCTTAGAACCGCACTTTTTGGTTTAGCGACTTTCGAAGTCCGTTAGCCGCTACTGTTTGATCTCGACGACCGCGATATCCACGGCGCCCTGGCCGTCCTGAACCAGTTCTCTTTCGATCAGCTCAAGAATTTGCGGCGCTGGTGTGCCGTCCTGTATCGCGCCCGCGCGCACAAGCGCCGATTCGGAAGCAAGTGCCAGCAAAACGTAGATACCGGGCTCTGCCGACGGTAAGCGGAACGAAAAGCGTCGTTCCTCTCCGATAGGGTCTGCAAACTGTTTGGCGAGCGAGTACACACGACCATTCGGAGCGACAATGCCCAACCAGTCCGCACGTCCCGCTGATCCATAGACCGATCCAAAAATCCCCTCCTGCCGTGACGCCTGCGGGGTCTCCAAGACAAGTTCCATCGGTGGAGCGGCTGTGCCTTGGAAGGCACGCGCAAGGTCCAGCGCCGGGCACTGTGGCGCCTCCACGCGTTGGTCCATGACAGACGGCGCCGAGCCGTATTCCGCCGCCCACGCGCTTGCGATATCTCCTAAAGAGGCCTCTGGCCCGCGGAATGCTTGTATTGCTCCCGCATTCGGCCCCTTATCGCGCAAGGTTGCAAAGGCGCAGACCTCTGGAACGGCATTGGCCAAGAACGTGGGCTGTGTTCCATCGACACGTTCTGGACCCGTCGATGCCTCGGTGTCGACTGGGTTCTCGGCGGCCCTTGGCTGAACCAAAGCCATTAACCGATCAGTGCCAAGCTGAGACCACGCGACCCCGCCGCAGACACCCAAGGCCACAAGCGTGGCTAATACCCATGTGCCAACTCTACGGCGCTTGGGAGGGTCTTCGACAGTGGGTTCGATCTCTACAGGCGCCTCTGTCGCGGTGCGCCGAAGAGGAGCGATTGTACGCGCATTCTCGCTGCCAAAGGCCGTAACCTCGATCCCGCCAACGCTTGGAGCAACCTGAAGCCCTTCAACGGGACGGGATGGCGTCGTGACTTGTCGCGGTGCGAGGCTGACGTCTGTAACAGGTCCTACATGGTCTTCGCCCGCCGCAATGGCCTCAATGGCGGCTTTCACCAAAGTCATGTTTGGTATCCGCAGCATTGGGTCCGGTTGTAGCATCTGAAACAGGAGAGTTTGGAACTCCGCCGGAACGCCGTTCAGGTCTGGGACGATATCTCGCTTTCGCACAGCTTCGACAATCGTGTCGCCCATGGCCGCGGCTTGTCCGGTGAGCGCCATGATCATCAAAAGGCCCAAAGAGTAGATGTCAGAGCGCGCGTCTGCCTCGCCGCCAAATGCGCCCAGCTGCTCGGGCGAGACGTATTTCAGCTTGCCGGCAAATTCGTTGCCGAGTGTCACATCCTTGACCTTTGACGACCGCGAGATCCCAAAGTCGATCAGAACCGCTTTTTTGATATCGCCGTCCGGCAACATCACGTTATCTGGCGATAAATCGCGATGAACAACGCCCTTTTCATGGG
The DNA here is from genome assembly GCA_963922415.1 of uncultured Aliishimia sp. Taxonomy (GTDB): domain Bacteria; phylum Pseudomonadota; class Alphaproteobacteria; order Rhodobacterales; family Rhodobacteraceae; genus Aliishimia. Next base: position 6,198 of record CAWUIP010000134.1, read on the forward strand.
CTGCAGCCAGGCCGTCCGCCAGACGGACAAAGAGTTGGCACGCCTGGGGCACACTCACCGCGCCACGTTCACGGATCCTATCCGAGAGCTTCGTGCCTTCAATGAAACCCATGATCAACGCATGCAGGTCTAGGTCTGCATCAGGTGGCACATAAGCGAAGTAACGCACGATGGCTGGATGATGCAGCTGACGCAGTGTTCGCGCTTCCCGCTTGAACATGTCTGCAACTCTCTGCTCTTCCGCCATCTCAGGCAAGATGACCTTGATGGCAACGGGATCGCCTGTGCCGATTTCTACGCCGCGAAACACGCGCCCCATGCCGCCTTCGCCCAGTGCTGCATCGACGCGGTACATGTTGTTGATGACCGTCCCTGGATCCAAGGAGCGCGCACCGCCGGTCGGTTGAACCGCGCGGCTTACCGCAGGGGCGTTAGACGGTGTCGCAGACTCAAACGTGCCAGTCGTTTCGGGCTCGAGCTGTGGCGCGATTGTTTTGTCTGGAAAGTCTGCACCGGCACGAGGGTCGCGACCGCCCATAGGCATCTGAACGGAGCCGAACACGGTCGCATCGTCCTGGACATCCTGTTTGGATGGCGATGTAGGTGGCTTTGTGTTGGGCGGCTTCATCGCGGCGCTCCAAACGCAGTTTGAAGGCCCGTTTTTTGGTCTTGTCGCGCGTCGAGCTCGACCGCGCGTAGGACGATGACCGAGATGTTGTCCTTACCACCGCGGGCGATTGCTTCTCGCACGAAATGTGCGCAAAGTGAGTCAAGATCGACGCTTGACTGCCCGAGCATATGTGCAATCTCCCCGTCCCCAAAATACTCCGTAAGACCGTCCGAGCAGATCAGGAACATATCACCATTTAACAGCGTGCCTTCGATCACATCAAATTCGGGCATTTCTGTGACGCCGATTGCATGGGTAATCACATTTTTTCGCGGCCAGGTCTCGGCTTGGCGCCAAGTGATCGCGCCTGCATCAAGGAGTGCCTGGACCTCGGTATGGTCTTTCGTGACGCGCCTGAGCTCTTGATCGCGCAGGCGATAGACACGACTGTCCCCGGACCAAAAACACGCAAATCGGTCATTGTGGACCAAGAAGGCAGCAATCGTCGATCCGATGGCGCCACGCCCTAATTGATGCCCGTGTCGCAGAATGTGGGCGTTAGCTTCACTGAGCCTGGCGATGAACTTTTCTTTGAGATCGGCGCGCGAGATCGCGTGGCCCAATCCTTGCATGTGATCTACAATGGCTTGGCTTGCATAGTCGCCTGCGGCATGCCCGCCCATGCCATCGGCAACAAGCCAAAGGTTGTTATCGGGATCGACCAAAAGGCTATCCTCGTTGATCGCGCGAACTGGTCCCACTGCACTTTCTGATGCAGACTCAAAACGGAAATGGCGCGTGGGCCGCGTCATATGGTGTCCTTCCCGAGCCCTAAAGGAACCGGCGCGCTAAGGTCGGCGCTTGCCTTTAAGTTCTGCTTCGATAGATCGCTCATTTTTCAGGGATGGTGCCATGTCCGCTGCGTTCGGGCAAGCCCACAGGTATCAGCCCCAGTGAAACCGATGCAGCTCGGCTGTTCCAGGCATCGCAATATCTGGTGTTCGGCGTGGACAAAAACATCACATTTCGGAACAAGAGTGTGGATAACAATCAAAAAAATTGCGTCACCTGTGCAGGTTGTGTCAATATCTAGTGGTGGGAAGTTGTCGGTGGAATGTGCCCGATGCCGTCTAAGTGTTGTGCCGCAGGCCGTGCGCGCGCAAGTGCGCGTGTTTTGGTTGCGTCGGCGACGTTTGGGGCGACGTTAGGGGGGGTGGTCGTAACAACGCCTGCCGTTGCCGATGACCTTATATGGGACCCCTTGCAAACTGGATCGGGTGGATCCGTTTTTCTCAGTTTCAACCTTTGGGACAGCACCGAGCCGAACTGGTTTGACACTGGAACAGGACTGGCAAGCGCGTTTGTGGATCCGGCAGATACAGCCATTTTTCGCGCTGCGGGCGGTCAAACTGTCAACCTAGGCGAAGTCGTCACAGCCGGTGGCGTCACATTTGAAGTCGGTGGATATACAATCGCCGACAACGGGGGCGGAGAAACGCTTGGTGTCGCGGGGACGATCACAGCGCAGGCCGGCAGCTCGACGATTTCAGCGCAAGTGAGTTCTGGGGCGACAGTCGCTGGGGCCGGAACCTTAGTGCTCTCAGGTGGAGTGACGGGCACCGTTAATACAACTGGCAGCGGAACGACCAATATCTCAAGTGTTGTTGGAGCATTGGACGTCGACACGGGGACCGCAAACGTTGTTGCGGGCGGGTCGGTGACGGGCACGACTACGGTGGACGGCGGGACGGTGCAGGTCGGCGGGGGCTCTCTGACAGGGGCGACGACCGTGAACGCGGGCGGGACCTTCGACGCGAACTCCGGGACGGTGGGGGCGCTGACGGCGAACACGGGTGCGACGGCGGTGACGCTGGACGGTGCGAGCATCGGGGACGTGACGAACGACGGTGCAGTGATCACGCAAAGCGCGGGCACAGTTGCGTCGGTGGACAACAACTCAGGCACCTTCAACGCCAATGGCGGGTCGGTGACAGGCACCACGACAGTGGACGGTGGCACGGTGCAGGTCGGCGGGGGCACGCTGACGGGGGCCACGACGGTGAACGCGGGCGGGACGTTCGACGCGAACTCCGGGACGGTGGGCGCGCTGACGGCGAACACGGGTGCGACGGCGGTGACGCTGGACGGTGCGAGCATCG